>CAZKGO010000007.1:0-83389 GCA_964552235.1 uncultured Spirochaetales bacterium
CGGCGACGTGAGCCCGACGACGGGCGTGATCATCGGCGGCGGCACGCACACGGTGAACGTCGCGGTCGACGTGGCGCGGGTGGTCGCGACCCCATGACGCGTCGCCTGCGGTAGGAGCGACCGCCCGGTCGCGAATGGCCTGCAGCTCCTCCGGCGGCGTCCTCCGCGCCTCCCGCCTGCGCCGCCGCAGCCAGAAGCGATGCCGCCCAGCCAAAGCCTTCGCTCATCGCGTCAGTACCTGTAGGAGCCGCCCACGCGCCAGCTGCGTCCCGGCGCGGGGTAGTAGCCGTCCCAGTAGACGTAGGACACGTACCGCGTGTCCAGGAGGTTCTCGACTCCGGCGAACAGCTCGAGGCCTCCGGGCACGAAGCCCGGCCTCCACGTGGCCGACGCGGCGAGCAGGAGGTAGTCCGGTACCTTGTCCTTGGTGTTGCCGTTGTCGCCTCCCTGGTAGCTTTCGCTGACGTAGCGGGCGTTTGCCGCCACCTGCAGGCCAGCGGGCAGAACCAGCCGGACCCCGGCGAACGCCTCGTGGTTGGGCACCAGCGGCACCTCGTTGCCGTCGTTGGCGCCCTCGCGGAAGGTGGTGATCTGCGCCGTGTAGCTCGCCGCCACCGCCAGCGGCCCGGCCTTCCACCACGCCTCGGCCTGGGCGCCGAGGTGGCGCGTGCGGTCGAGGTTCTCGTTGACGAACAGCGTGTTGAGCGCGATCTCGTCGCTCATCTCCAGCCAGTAGCCGCTGGCTGCCACCCGCAGGCCCTGCAGCGGCACTGCGTCGAAGCCGACCTCGACGCCGGCGCCGCTCTCCGGATCGAGATCCTCGAGGAACGTGTCGGGCCCGTAGCCGCTGTAGACCACCTGCTCGTCGACAAAGGGGTAGCGGTACACGCGGTCGGCCCGGACATAGACCTTGGATTGCTCGCGGGGCAGCCACGCAGCGGACAGGCTGCCGGCAACGCCGTGGTGGGTCTTGCTGTCGTCGAGCGTCGAGCCGAGGGAGGCCTCGGCCGCGACGCGGGCCAGCTCGTAGCGGCCGCCGAGCTCGACTCTGAATCGCTCGGCAAACGTGAACGCCGCGTTGGCATAGCCGCCGGCCGAAAGCCGGCTCACCTCCACGTCAGCGGTCCGGGCGGTGCGGGCCTCATCGGTGTAGCGCTCGAGGGCGAGGCTGTCGCCCACCAGGTCGACGCCGCCGGTCGCCTCCACAGCCGCGAACGGCAGGTCCGCCCACAGGCGCACGCGCGGCGTCGCGCCGACGGTCTGGATGCCGACGTCGGTAAAGGTGGGAGTGAAATACGAGGGGAAGTCGTTCTCGACGGCCTTCCACCGGTAGAAGAGGTTCGCCCGCGCCTCGAGCGCCCGACCGGGCAGCGACTCGAACCCCAGGTCCACATCGAAGCTCCGGTCGACGACCGCGTCATCCGGGTTCGCCGCCTGCGTGGGGTCGTCCTCCCACTGGGCCTTCGTGAGGGCGCCGGGCAGCTGGGTTTCGGTCTGGTTGTAGGCGAGGCGCAGCGAGGCGGCGAGGCGGTCACCGATGTCGGCGTCCAGGCTTGCCCCGCCGCCGAGCGAGCTCCAGGCGGAGCGCTCGCGGTAACCCTCCGAAGCCGTGCGCTCTCCGCTCAGGGCGAAGCGCACCGGCCCGGCCGTGCCGCTGCCGCCCAGGCGCTGCTGGTTCAGGAGAAAGCTCCCGCCCATGGCGGACGCCGCGACCGAGACCTTTTCCGTGCCCTTCTTTGTGATGATGTTGATGACGCCGCCCACGGCGTGGTCGCCATAGAGGACGGTGGCCGGGCCGCGCAGGATCTCGACGCGCTCCACGTTCTCGACCGGCACCTGCAGCCAGTTCGCAGTCGCCATGTCGGGCCGGTTGACGCGCCGGCCGTCGACGAGGACCAGCACGCGGCCGTGGGAGTTTTCGCCGAAGCCGCGCATCGCCGCTTCGGCGTTCGCCGGGCTGCCGGTGGTGCTGCGGAACGAGACTCCGGCCACGCGCTCGAGAGCGTCGACCAGCGTCGCTTCGCCCGAGGCGGTCAGCTCTTCGGCCGTGATGACGGTCACCGAGGCGGCAGCCTGCCCGGCGGGCTCTTCGATGCGGCTTGCGGTGACCACCACTTCGACGTCTGCGGGTTGAGCCGACAGGGCGGCCAGGGTGGCGACCGCAAGGATCGCGATGGCGCGATTCAGTTTCATGGGTGGGTGCCTCCAACAAAAAAGGCCCCGGATGGGGCCTCGCAGGCGGGACCTCATCCGGCTCTTCCTTCGCGAAAGAGCGCCCGCGCCTGCTCGAGGCGCGGCATCGATGAGACTGGAAGGATCGTCTTCTGGCTTCCGGGCTCTCTACTCCCCGCGCCTTCCCGTCGCCTCGACAGTGGCGTTGCTGCGGGTTTCGCCCCGGTCACAGCGGCGCGACCGCGTCCGACTTTCACGGACTTCCGTTTTCCTGTCCAGAACGAGCTGTCACGTCCCCGCCTGGGCACCCCCTCTGATCACAAGAGTCGACCGATCCGAGCACGACGGCGGCAGGTTGTCAGCCCGCAGCCGCGGCCCCCGAGCGGTCACTGCCAATACTTCTTCATCCGCTCTCGCAGGCTGCGCGCGTAGCCGTCCCAGTCGGAGATCGGCTGGCGTGCGATGCCCTCCTTGACCGCCTCCCTGGCCACCGCCGTGGCTTCCCACTCGATCACCCTCGGATCGAACGGCTTGGGAACGACGTAGGTCGGCCCGAAGCTGAAGTCCTTGTTGTCGTAGGCCCTCTTAACCTCCGGAGGAACCTTCTCCTTGGCCAGGGCTGCCAGAGCGCGCGCTGCGGCGATCTTCATCCCATCGGTGATGTCGGTGGCGCGCACATCCAGGGCTCCCCTGAAGATAAAGGGGAAGCCCAGCACGTTGTTGATCTGGTTCGGGAAGTCGCTCCGGCCGGTGGCCATGATCACGTCGGAGCGGGTCCGCATCGCCAGGTCGTAGGTGATCTCCGGGTCGGGGTTGGCCATGGCGAATACCACGGGGACCCGGTTCATGGACTTGAGCATGTCGGGAGTGACGACGTCCTTGGCCGAGACGCCGATGAACACGTCGGCCCCTTTCATCGCGTCGGCGAGCGTCCGTTGGCTGGTGTCGGCTGCGAACTCCTCCTTCTCGGGGTTGAGCTTGCCCGGCCGCCCCTTGTAGATGACCCCCTTGGTGTCGCACATCACCAGGTTCTGTTTCCTGACGCCCACCTGGACGAAGAGCCGCGCGCAGCTGATGCCGGCCGCTCCCGCGCCGTTGAACACGACCCGGACGTCGCCGATCCGTTTGCCGCTGATCTCCAGGGCGTTCATCAGCGCGGCGCTGCAGATGACAGCCGTTCCGTGCTGGTCGTCGTGAAAGATCGGGATGCTGGTGATGCGCTTGAGCTCGTTCTCGATGCGGAAGCACTCCGGCGCCTTGATGTCCTCGAGGTTGACGCCGCCAAAGGTCGGCTCCAGCAGCTTCACGACCTCGATGATCTTTTCCGGGTCCTCGCTGTCGATCTCGAGGTCGAACACGTCGACGTCAGCGAATCGCTTGAAGAGAACGCCCTTGCCCTCCATCACCGGCTTGCTCGCCAGGGCGCCGCGATTGCCGAGGCCGAGGATCGCCGTGCCGTTGGAGACCACCGCCACCAGGTTTCCGCGGCTGGTGTAGCGGTAGGCGTCTTCGGCCCGCTCGGCGATCTCCAGAACGGCCATGGCCACGCCCGGGGTGTAGGCCAGCGAGAGGTCCCGGGCGGTCTGGCACGGTTTCGTCGGCACGACCGACACTTTGCCCGGCCGCCCCTCTCCGTGGTAGCGGAGAGCTTCTTTCTTGAGATCCATGATCACTCCCTATTTCTCGAAGGCGAACCGGTACGGCAGCTTGAACTCGTCGCGGATCGCGACGATCTCCTTCTGCAGAACCTTGTCCACCTTGGCGCCGCGGCTCTTGCGGAAGTTCCAGGCCTCCCACTCGCGCTCGCCCGCGGTGTAGATCCTTTCCTCCCCCGGCATCCGCCGCGACGCCCTCAGTTCGCGCATGATCGTCCCCGCGATCTTCTTGAACACCTCCAGCCCGAGGAACGCCTCGGTGTCGATGGCGATGAAGAAATGCCCGAGGGGATAGGGGATCTTCTTGCCGTTCGCGTCGAAACCGAGCAGGTCCTTGAGGAACTTGCCGCCCTGCAGAGCGGCCGAGAGCACCTCGACGGCCGTGGCGTATCCGTAGCCCTTGTAGCCTGCGGTCTCTTCGCCGATGCCGCCGAGGGGGGCGAGCGCCGCGGTCCCCTTGACCAGGTCCTTGAGCACCTGCGGTGCGTCAGTCTTGGTCTTGCCGTCGCTGCCGATGACCCAGCCGGGGGGCAGGGCCTTGCCCAGTCGGGCATAGGTCTCGATCTTGCCGCGCTGGGTCACAGACGTCGCGCAGTCGAGCACGAACGGGAACTCCTCGTCGGTGGGAAAGCCGATGGTGAGCGGGTTGGTGCCGAGCATGTTCTCGACTCCAAAGGTGGGCGCGATCGACGGCCGCGCGTTGGTGCCCGTGATTCCGATCATCCCCGCCTCGATCGCCATCAGCGCGTAGTAGCCCGCGATCCCGTAGTGGGTGGTGTTGCGCGCCGCCACCATGCCCATGCCGAGCCGCTTTGCCTTGTCGATGGCCATCTGCATCGACTTCTTGCCCACCACCATGCCCATGCCGTTGTGCCCGTCCACGACAGCGGTCGTCGGACCGTCCTTGACCACCTCGAGGGTGGTCCTGGGGTTCAGGATGCCGTCCTTGATCCGGTCGATGTAGATGCTCTTGAACCTTCCGACGCCGTGGGAGTCGATGCCCCGCTTGTCTGACGTGATGAGCACGTCGGCGCACACCGCGGCGTCCTCCCGGGGCACGCCGATGGCAGTGAACGCATCGACCATGAATTTCTCCAGCGTGTCGAAGTCGACCCACACGAAGTCATCGGACATTACGCGATCTCCTCTTGGCAGAACGCTCTGGGCGATTTGCGAATGCGACTATTCCATGGACGGCTGCGTGTGTCAACGCGCCCGCGTGTTCCGTGCACCTCTCGGGCCGCCCGCCTGCTGTTCGACGGCGACGTCCGGCAGTCGATCGGCGAGCGTCGGCGACCGCGGCTCGCGGCGCCGCCGCGAGTCGGCAACCCGCCCGAACGCCGCCCGATCAGGGCAGGCGGATGAGCCCGAGCAGAGAGTCAGAATGACACACCGGCGGTGGAGCTTCGGGCCACCTCGCCCCTGCCGGGCGGGAGCCCTCGAAGCGGCATCCTAACTCGTTCCTGATGAACAGGTTAAGCGAAGGCCCTGGGAACGGTTTGTGCTTATCTGTGGACGTGAGAACGATCAGACTGCACAGGACGACTGCCGTCTCGAGGATGCTGAACGGCCTGCAGACCCTGTTTCTGCTGGGCCTGATGCTGGCCCTGGGGGTCACGCTCGGGCAAGCCCTGCTCGGTCCGACAGGGCTGCTGTTCGCAGCGGGGCTTGCGCTCCTCGCCCTGGCGTCCAGCTCGTCGACGGCTCCGCGTCTCGTGCTCGCCCTCTACCGCGCGCGGCCCATCCCGGCGACCGAGGCCCCCGACCTCTACTGGATCACCGCCGAGCTGGCCCGCCGCGCCGAGCTGCCCGCGGTGCCGCGGCTGTACCTGAGCCCGCACCGGGCGGCCAACGCCGCGAGCATCGGCAGGCCGTCGCAGCCGATCCTGGTCCTCACGCGGGGTCTTCTCGCCCGCCTGAGCGGGCGCGAGCTCTCCGGCGTCATCGCGCACGAGATAGCCCACATCCGCAACCGCGATCTCTGGATCCTTGGCCTTGCGGACTCGATCCAGCGCCTCACGCGCAGCCTGGCGACCTTCGGACTCGTGCTGCTGTTCCTCAACCTGCCGCTGCTCGCTCTCGGCTTCGCCGTGCTGCCTCCTGGGCTCATCCTGCTGCTGCTCCTGGCTCCGGCGGCCAGCCTGCTGCTGCAGCTCGCCCTCTCGCGCACCCGCGAGCTGGAGGCTGATCGCACGGCCGCCGAGCTCACCGCGGACCCGCGCGGCCTCGCGTCGGCCCTCGCGTCGCTGGAGAGGCCGCAGCCCGGCTTGTGGCAGCTGGTTCTGCCCCGCGAGAGCGACGGCGGGCTGTGGCGCACCCATCCGCCGGCCGAGCAGCGCATCCGGCGCCTGCTCGCCCTCGAGGGCGAGCTTTCCGGGGCCCGCCGCGCCGCCTGAGCTGCGGCCTCGGCGCAGGTTCTCGCAGGCGGCGCGATTGACAGGGGCGTGCGCCGGCGCCATAATCGCGAACGTTGTTCGCACTCGGGAATGGGGGCTGCGTGGTACGGACCGTCGGCAGGGCGATCGAGATCCTCGAGCTGATCACCGGACGCGGACCGCTGGGCGTGAGCGAGATCAGCCGCATCCTGCGCGTGCCCAAGAGCAGCGCCCACAACATCCTCGAGACCCTCGTGGCCGGCCGCCTGCTGGAAAAGGAAACCGAGCGCAGCCTCTACCACCTGGGCAGCAAGCTCATCGAGTTCGGCAACCGGGCGCAGCAGAACCTGGCGATCCAGAGGATCGCGCGGCCGTTCCTCAAGGCGCTCAACGAGCGGCTCGACGACACGGTGCACCTGACGATCCTGGATCACGACGAGGTGCTGTACGTCGACTGCATCGAGAGCCGCAAGCCTCTGCGCATGCACTCCGTGATCGGGGTGCGAGCGCCGCTGTACTGCACGGCCGTCGGCAAGGCGATCATGGCGCACCTGGAGCCCGCGGAGGTGGACCGGATCGTGAGGGCGCGGGGGCTCGCCGCCTTTACCCCGACCACGATCACGACGCGCCGGGCCCTGGACGAGGAGCTGGAAAAGACGCGCAGGCGCGGCTACGCCGTCGACAACATGGAGCACGAGGAGCTGCTGCGCTGCGTCGGGGCGCCGATCCGCGACCACACCGGCGCGGTGATCGGCGCCATCAGCGTGGCCGGCCCCTCGCAGCGGATCACCTTGCGGAGCGCCGCGCAGATCGCCCCCCTGGTGATGGAGGCCGCGGCCTCGATCTCGGCGGGTCTCGGCTGTCGTGGCTGACTACCGGCTGCGCAACCACATCCCGATCTCGGGGCCGGCCACGCGCGAGCCTGCGACCGGCGACGAGCCGTTCCTGCGCGTGTCCCTCGGCTTCACGCCGCGCTGGTACAACAGCCGGCTCGGCATCGACTTTGGCGAACGCTGGCACCTGGACCCGGGCATCCGCTACGAGACGCTGCTGGCGGCCAAGGAGCACCTGCACCGCTGCTTCCCCCAGGTTCCCTACTTCACCCCCGTCTTCCGCCAGGGCATCGAGCCGACGTGCGCCACGATCTCGGCGGTGCACGGGATCATGCTCATCCCCATGCTCTACGGCCTGGAGCCGGCCTACCGCAGCGACGGCTGGCCGGACGCGGCGGGCGGGAGGCACATCGGCCGCGATCGCCTGGAGAGCCTGCAGCCGATCGTCCCCGCCTCGCAGCCGGTGGTGCGCCAGCTCTTCGAGCAGATGCAAGAGATCGAGCGCCGCTGGGGCATGATCCACGGCTACCTGAACTACCAGGGGATCCTCAACGTGGCCGTCAAGGTCAGGGGCCAGGAGATCTTTCTCGACATGATCGACGATCCCGAGTGGGCCAGGCGCTTCTTCGCCCACATCGCCCGCACGATCGGCGACACCTCGAAGCTCGTGCAGGCGCGGCAGCGGCGCAGCGGGTTCGCCGTCGACCTGCTATCGATGAGCAACTGCGTGATGAACATGGTGAGCCCGCAGCAGTACCGCGATTTCGTCCTGCCGCTCGACCGGGCGCTGTCGCTGGAGTACGAGCGCTTCGGCATCCATACCTGCAACTGGGACGCCACGCCCTACCTCGAGCCGCTGCGCTCGATCGAGAAGATGGGCTACCTCGACACCGGCATGATGGCCGACCTGGGTCGCATCCGCAGGATGTTCCCCGACACCCGGCGCGCGATCATGTACGGCCCGGTCGACCTCGAGCAGAAGAGCCTGCCGCAGATCAGGGCAGACATGGAGAGGATCGCGCGCGAGTACGCCCCGTGCGACATCGTCATGGCCGACGTCGAGGCGACGACCCCCGACGAACGCGTGCGCGACTTTCTCGACCTCGCCGATGCCGTTTCGCGCGCGGCCGCGCCCTGAGGCGGCCGGCTCAGATGAGCCCCAGCTGCAGGCCGCCGTCCCAGTCGGGCGGACCGCCGTGGCGGGCGTGGTGAGCGCTGTGGCTGGCGAGGAGCGTCGCGGCGGTGTAGGCCGGGTTGGTCTCCCGCACCCTGGCGAGCAGCATCTCGGCGTCGCGGAACTCGCCCGCGTGGAAGAAAAGCGCACGGCCCGCTCGAAGACTCCGCGGGTCGAGGCCTTCATCCTGACCGTGTCCTCTTCCTCGCCGTCGAAGATCTCCAAGACCGACACGAGGTTGCGCTTGCCCTTGACGCGCACCTTGCCGAGAAAGCGCCCGTTGTAGGCGTTGGGATCGCTGAGCCCGAACAGCCCCCGCTCGCCCACCACGAGCGAGCCGCCGTAGATCTTGGCCAGGCCCTCCAGGCGCGAGGACAGGTTCACGGCGTCGGCGATCACCGCGCCCTCCATGCAGGCCTCCTCGCCGAGGGTCCCGAGCATCAGGCTGCCGGAGTGGATCCCGTTGCCGACCCGGATCGACTTGTACCCCCTCTTCTCCCTGTGGGTGCTGTAGACCGGCAGGTAGCGCACGATCTCGACCGCCGCCTTGATCGCGTCCTCGGCGCCCCCGGGAAACAGGGCCATGATGCCATCGCCGAGGTACTTGTCGATGAAGCCGTTGGGCTTGCGGATCAGAGGGCTCACGCGGCTCAGGCAGGAATTGAGGAAGTTGAAGTTCTCCTTGGGCGTCATCGTCTGCGACAGCGAGGTGAATGAGCGTATGTCGGCGAACAGGACCGACATCTCCTTCTGCACCTGGTCGCCAGGCGGACGTCGGCGATGCTGCCGCGCCCGAGGTGCTCGAGCAGCTCGCGCGGCGCGAAGCGGCCGGAGGCGGCGCCGATCTCGGCCAGCCGCTCATGGAGCTGGCTCGCCGCAGAAAGGCCGCCATGTTGTCGGCGAACACCGAGAGGCACTCGAGGTCCCTGCGGTCGAGCGCCTCGCGCCGGACGCGGTCGGCGCCCAGCGCCCCGCGCACCTCGTCGTCGGCGCCCACCGGCGGACAGAGGCAGAACGAGAACGGCTGGACCGCCGAGAGTATGAAGTTGTCGGGGTTGAGCCCGCTCGCCTCCACGTCTCGATCAGGACCGGCTTTCCCGACCTGAACACCCGGACCATCACGTTGCTGTCGCGGGTGAGGCTCACGCGGTAGCGCCGGATGCGCCCGATGAGCGCGGCTTCGGTCTGCGTCGAGTGGGCGTAGACCGGGTCCTTGCCGTCGGAGAGCATGAGGATCGCCCGGTCGAAGCGAAGCAGGTCGACGACGAGGCGCATGTCCGCTCGAAAGAGTCATTGACGTTCGTGCACGAGGCCAGCACACGCGAGGCCCTGTTGATCGCCTGCAGCCGTTCGACCTTGTCCTGCAGCTCGGCGTTGAGCGCCGAAATCTTCCGGAACTTGGTCCTGAGCAGCGAGTTGTCCTTTTCGATCTCGGCCAGGGCGTCGAAGAGGCGGCGCTTGCGGGTGCCGAAGCGCTCGAGCAGGAACGCGGCGCGGGATCGCGGCTTCCAGCCGCACTCGAACTGGCAGTACGGGTCGCTGCGGAAGCGGCAGAACGGCTCCTCGACGTGCGCCGGCTTCATGCCCCACATCAGCGGGATCGCCGACTAGATGCCCTTGTTGCAGCGGCAGATGTCCTCGGAGAGCACGGCGTTGGGGTTCCGGAGCAGGCGCATCGTGAGGCGGCCCGGCCCGCTGGCGCTTGAGCCGCGCCGGCGGGGCGGCTATGATGGGCGGCGGGTGCCAGCCCGCGGCGTGCGCGGGGCTCCAGGAGGACGAGCGTGACTGTCAAGAGGCCCCGGTGGACGGAGTTCGGCGCGACCGCCGCCGCAAAAGCGCCCAAGCGCCGCGGCCCCGTGTACCTTCGCGCGGGCGAGGCGTGGGTCCAGGTGAGGACCTACGGTCCGGAGGGCAAGGACGCGTTCGTGGGCAACGTGGAAAGCATCACTGCGCCGCTGCCCGCGGGAACGGACGTTCGGCTCGGCGACTGGGTCAGCTTCGAGCCGCGCCACGTGTTCAGCGTCTGCGTCTCGCACGAGTAGCGCGCGCGGCGGCCGATCACGGGCGCATCCGGTAGCCCACGCCCCAGACAGTTTCGATGATGCGGGGATGGGACGGGTCCGCCTCGATCTTCTCGCGGATGCGGCGGATGTGGACGGTCACCGTGGAAAGCTCGCCGTAGGTGTTGCCGCCCCAGAGGCGGGCAAAGATCTCTTCGCGGCTGAACACGCGGGCCGGATGCGAAGCCAGGAGGGCGAGCACGTCGAACTCCTTCGCCGTCAACGCCACCTCGCGACCGGCCACCGTGACCCGCATCGTCTCGCGCTCGAGCACGAGGGGCCCGGCCGTGATCGGCGCCCCGCCGCGGCCGCCGCGCAGCCGCTCGTAGCGCGCGAGGTGCGCCTTGACGCGCGCCACCAGCTCCGCCGGGCTGAAAGGCTTAGTGATGTAGTCGTCGGCCCCCAGCCCGAGCCCGCGCACCTTGTCGACGTCGGAGCTACGGGCGGACACCAGCAGGATCGGAACCTCGGCGCTCGCGCGCAGGCTGCGGCAGACCTCGAAGCCGCTCGTGCCGGGCAGCATCAGGTCGAGCAGCACCAGGTCGTAGGTCCGCTCGGCGGCCCGCCTCAAGCCCTCGACTCCGTCGCCGGCGAGGTCCACGGCGAACCCATCGGCTTCCAGGTAGTCGCGCTCGAGCTCGGCGATCGTCCGGTCGTCCTCGATGATCAGGAGGCGCTTCACGGCCGGCTCTCCAGCTCGAGGCTGATCACGATCGAGGCGCCGCCCCCGTCGGGGCTCTCGGCGTGGATCTCGCCGCCGTGGGCCTCGACGATGCGCCGGGCGATCGTGAGGCCGAGCCCGCTGCCGGCCCCGCCGCGCGCCTGGTCGCCGCGGTAGAAGCGCTCAAACACCCGAGCGAGCTCCTCGGCGGCGATCCCCCGCCCGTTGTCCCGGATCTCGACCACGGCCCGGCCGCCGCTGCTCCTCAGGCGCACCTCGACGCGGGTGTCGGGCCGTCCGGAGTGGCGGACCGCGTTGTCGACCACGTTCTCGATCACGCGCCGCAGCTGCGACGGATCGGCCTTTACCCGGACCGGGGCCTCGACCTCGAGGCTGATCGGCACCCCGTCGTAGACCCGGCGCAGCTCCTCGACGCTGTCCTCGAGGAATTGCCGCAGGTCGAGGCTCCTGAACGCGAACGGCGCCTGCTCGAGCTCGAGCGTCGACAGCAGGAACAGCTCCTCGATCAGGCGATCCATCGTCACGGCGCGATCGATGATCGTGCGCAGGTAGCGCTCCCGCTTCTCGGCCCCGGAGGCGACCCCGTCGCGCAGCCCCTCGGCATAGCCCCGGATCGTCGTCACCGGCGTGCGCAGATCGTGCGAGATGCTGGCGATCAGCTCGAGGCGGCTCTGCTCGTACTGCCGCTGCTTGGCGAGGGAGTCCCGCAGTCCGACCCGCATGCGCTCAAAGGCGTCGCGCACACGGGCGATCTCGTCGCGCCGCTGCACCGGCGCAAGCGGCGTCTCGAGGTCGCCGCCGCTGATCCGCTCGGCGGCCTGCTCGAGGGCGCCGAGCGGCCCGATCATGCTGCGGGCCACCGCAAAGGTGATGAGGCCGTTGCCGGCGGCCAGCACCACCACCGAGGCCAGCACGAGCAGCACGTTGAGATCCGGGACGCGGGGCGGCCTCCGCTCGGCCTGGCGCACCAGGAAGAGGCTGCCCGGCGCGCCGTCGGAGAATCGGAAGTCCCACTGCCCGAGCACCGCCCGCTCGATCGGCGGCGGCGGCTCGCGGCCGGCCCGCGGCTGGGGCGGAGCGGCAAAGTCCGGAAGCGGCGGCAGGGCCGTCCCGGCCAGGGCCGGCGAGGTGTAGATCACGTCGGAGCCCCGGCGCACCACGAAGCCGAGGTCCTCGACCTGCGGGTCGAGGGTGCGCACAAAGGCCGCCGACGCGAACCGGTCGGGGTTCTCGAGGATCTGCAGGTTGATGCGGCGGGCCGCCGCGCTCATGTCGCGCGCCACGCGGGCAAAGGGAGTGCGCGGCCTCAGCACCGAGAGAAAGCGCATCACGTCGCCCTGGTGGTAGGAGTGCAGCACGCGGTCCAGGCCGATGATCAGTCCCAGGGGGATGACCAGCATCGCGAGGTAGGCGGCCAGGATCCTTGAGCGAATGCTCATCTTGCCCCGCTCCACTGTAGAGCCGCGGCGGCCTCCCTGCAAACGCCCCGCGGGCCCGGCGCCTTACTCGTAGGCCAGGGCCGCGACCGGGTCCAGCCGGGCGGCCCGCGCCGCCGGGTACAGCCCGAAAAAGATCCCCACGGCCGCCGAGAAGACCAGGGCCATGGCGTAGGAGACTGGGGCCAGGACCAGGCTCCACTGCAGCACCCGGATCGCCGCCGCGCTCACCGCCGTGCCCAGCGCCATTCCGCCCAGGCCGCCGAGAAGCGTGAGCGCCACCGCCTCGGTGAGGAACTGGGCCCGGATCACCCGCGGCGCGGCGCCGAGGGCCTTGCGGATGCCGATCTCCCGCGTGCGCTCGGTGACCGACACGAGCATGATGTTCATGATGCCGATGCCTCCGACCACCAGCGAGATCGCCGCGATTCCGGTCAGGAACATGTTGAGGGTGTTCGTGATCCCGGTGAACATCTCGGCCATCGTGGTCGGGGAGACGACGCGGAACGAGTCCTCGTTTCCCGTGAGCTCCAGAAAGAAGTCGCCGAGCCGGTCGGCCACCTCGAGCACCTCGGCGCCGGCCACCGTGCGCACCGCGTAGCGCTGCGCGCTGTCGCTGCGGACAAGGCGCTCGGTCAGGGTCCGGTACGGGATGTACGCGGTCGTGTCGAAGGAGAACCCCAGGGCGTCGGAGTGCTCGGCCAGGACGCCTACCACCTTGACCGAGCGCGAGACACGGCGCGACGACAGGCGCACGTAGGAGCCGACGGCGCCGCCGGAGGGAAACAGCTTGGCCGCCAGCTCGGAGCCGAGGACAGCCACCGGGCTGCGGCGCTGGTCGTCGGAGGCGGTGAGGGCGCGCCCCTCTTCGACCTGGAGGTCGAAGATCTCCGGCAGGCGCTCGTCGCAGCCGACCACCTGGGTCAGGTAGGTCTCGCGCCCGGCGATCACGGTAAAGGTCGACTGGTTGACCGGAGTGGCGAAGCGCACACCCTCGATCCCCGCGATCTCGTCGGCGAGCTCGGGGGTGAAGAGCCTGCGCTGCTCGCGGGTGGAGTCGCGGCCGGGAAAGACCGTGATCGTCTCCAGGCCCGAGCTGGCCACGCGCTGCTGGACGCTGGCGGTGGCGCTGTTGCCCAGCGTCGTGATCGCCACCACCGAGCCGACGCCGATCACGATGCCGAGCACCGAAAGGAAGGCGCGCAGCTTGTTGCTGGCGAAGTCCTTGACGGCGAGCCGCAGGTTCTCCAACAGCATCGCTACCCCTCCAGCCGCCCGTCGCGCAGGTGCACGACGCGCCGGCAGACGCCGCTCACGTCGGGGTCATGGGTGACCATCACCATGGTGCGCCCCTCGGCGTTGATCTCGCTGAACAGCTCCAGGATCGCCCGGCCGGTGTCGGTGTCAAGGGCGCCGGTCGGCTCGTCGGCGAGGATGAGCGCAGGCCGGGTGACGAGGGCGCGGGCGATGGCCGCGCGCTGCTGCTGGCCGCCCGACAGCTCGGCCGGCTTGTGGCGCAGCCGGTCGGCCAGCCCGACGCGCTCCAGCGCGGCGATCGCCCGCTGCCGCCGCTCGGCCAGGGGCACGCGCGCGTACTGCAGCGGCGTCATCACGTTCTCGACGACGTTCAGGCGCGGCAGCAGGTTGAAGGTCTGGAACACGAACCCGACCTTGCTGTTGCGCACGGCGGCCAGCTGCTCCTCGTCCATCTCGGAGACGTCCTGCCCGTCGAGGAGCACGCGGCCCGCCGTCGGAGTGTCGAGGCAGCCGATCAGGTTCATGAGGGTGGATTTGCCCGAGCCGGAGGGTCCGACGATCGCCGTCATCTCCCCGCGCTCGACCGTGAAGGTGACGCCGCGCAGCGCCCGCACCACCACGTCGCCCATCACGTAGTCGCGGTGCACGTCCAGGGTCTGCACGATCGGCGCGCTCATCGGGCGCCTCCGCCGCCGCTGGCGCGGGCTCCGCCGGTCCTGGGAGCGCCCTCGCGCAGGCCGGGCCCTCCGCCGGCCGGCAGCCTGCCGCCGGGGATGCCGAAGATCCCGAGAGGGTTCGCCGGCGCCGCCGTCGAGCTCTGGCCGGTGCGGGCGGCCGTCGACGGCGGCGCGAGCAGCCGGTCGCCCTCGGCGAGGCCGCCGACGATTTCGTAGCGGCCGTCGCCCAGGTCCCTGGCCTCCACCGGCTGGCGCGCGGGCGGCTGCCCCGGCTCCCCGGCCCTGAAGGCGATCAGTCTGCCGTTGCGCTCCAGCAGCGCCTTCTTGTCCACCACCAGGATCTCCCTGGCGGGAGTCACGACGATGTCGGCCGTGAACGAGTAGCCCGGCAGCACCTGCGGGGGCGGGCTGTCGAGACGCAGCTCGGCGTCGACGACCGCCACCCCGGCGTCGGTCACCCTCGCCTCCACCGGCACCGAGGCGACGACTCCGCGCAGGTCGAGGTCGGGCAGCGATTCGAAGTGGAAGCGCACCTCCTGCCCGGGCCTCAGCCGCGGAGCGTCCAGCTCGTCGACCTCGACTTCGGCCGTGAGGGCGCTGCGGTCGATCAGCCGCGCAATCCGGGTGCTCGCGCTCACGGTCTGGCCGTTGTCCACATCGACCGAGCTCACGATCCCCGCGAAGGGCGCCTCGATCCGCGCATCGCGCAGGGCCGCCCGCTTGACCTCGCGCTCGAGCTCCAGCAGCGCGATCCTGCGGGCGGCGCCGGCCAGGCGCTGCTCCTCGATGCTCTGCTCGACCGCGGCCAGCGCATAGCGCTCGGCCGAATCCTCCAGCCGCGCGATCAGCTGGCCGCGCTCGACGCGGGCGCCCTCGCTCACGGCGATCTCGGCCACGGTGCCGCCGCCGGCAAAGGTCAGGTCCCGCACCTGGATCGGCTCGAGGTTGCCGTCGACCGACACGAGCTCGGTCAGCTCGACCTTTGCCACGGTGTACAGCCGTGTCTCGGGCGCCGCCGCCGCGGCCGGCCTGCGGCCCAGAACGACGTAGCCCGCGGCGCCGCCGGCGGCCGCGAGCGCCGCTGCCAGGGCCACGATCAGCCCGACCCTTCGTTTCCCGGCTGCCATCTACTTCTCCTTGCTCCGCGCCGTCAGCGCCTCGAGCTCGACCCGGGCCAGCAGCCGGTCGACGGCCAGCAGCTTCTCGTCGCAGCCGACCCGCTCGAGGGCCCAGCGCGCCTCGGCGAGCTCCTGGTCGTCGGCCAGGCCGCTGGCGTGCCTCGTCACGGTCTCGGCGAGGGCGAGTTCGGCCACCGAGCGGCTCAGCGCCAGGTCCTCGGCCTGGAGGCGCAGGTCGAGGATGCGGCTTTCGAGCTCGGCCCGCGTCTGGAGCCAGCTGCGCTCGGCTGCGGCGATCTGCGCCTGCTTTGCCGCCACCACGTTGCGCTGCTTCGCGTCGTCGAGCTCCTCGAGCCTGCGCGCGGGAGGCGACCACGAGACCTCGGCGCCGAAGTACAGGATGTCATTGCGCTCGCTGTCGGTCTCCTCGCTGCTGATGCCGGGCCCGACGCTCACCGACAGGTGGTCGAAGGCGAGACCCACGCCGAGGGAGGCGTCGTTGGTCGTGACTTCCCGGCCGCGCCTCTCGGAGATCGTCCGCGTGTACGAGCCGTTGACCGACAGCTGCGGCTTCTTTCCCTCGAGCTGCTCGCGCAGCCGCAGGTCCTCGACGCCCAGGGCCAGGCGCGCCAGGCTCACGTCATCGCCGGCCGCCGCCTCCTCCTCGGACGGCAGCGCCAGCGCGGCCGACGGCACCGCCGCGGGCAGGCTGTCGAGGGCGGCGCCGATGATGCGGCCGAGGTCGCTCAGCTCGCGCCGCTGCCTGGCCTCCTGCAGCTCGCGCTTGCGCTCGAGGCTGCGCAGCGCGAGCTCGAGGCGGGCCAGCGCGGCGCTCCCGGGCGCATAGGTGCCGAGCGCCTGCGCCTGTTCGAGGTCCCGGCGGGCGGCGAGTGTCTGCACCGCCAGATCGCCCAGCGTCGACTCACCCGCCCACAGCGCCCGCAGCCGCGTGAGGGCGTCGGTCTCCACGGAGCGCACGCGCTTTTCCAGGTCCACGCGCGCCTCCTCGACCGCCCGGGCCAGCTCGAGGTCGGCCAGCGTGTCCCGCTCGATGCCGAGCAGGTCGTTGAGCGGCTGGGTGATCTTGACCGTCGGGGCAGTGCGCCTGGTCGACAGCGCCTCCAGGTCGAACGTCGTAGGGACGCTGACGCTCACCTCGGTGCCGAGCGGCGATGCGAGCCGGATCGTCACCCCCGGCGACAGGCTCAGGGCCGCGGCCGGGTCGTCGTAGAGCGGCGTGTCGGAGCGGGACAGGCGCAGCCTGCCGCTGGTCAGGCTCACGGAGAACCCGGGGTCGAGGTCCGCCCGCTTCGCTGCGATCAGGGCGTTCTCGAGGCTGGCGCGCAGCGCCTGCGCCTGCGCGTCGTGGTCCACGGCACGCTGAAGGATCTCGGCGAGCTCGAGGGCTGCCGCCCCCGGCGCGAACAGGAGAGCTGCGGCCAGCGCGACTGCAGCGCTCGCGAGCCTCGGCATGCGCCCGAACGTAGCACCCAAAGCTGAACCGGGGCTTGCGGATTGATGAACGGATCCTTAAGGCCGCGTCCCACGGGCCGCGCCGCTACAGGACCGCCCTGATCGCGTCCTGCAGCGCCTTGCGGCCCGGGATCACCGAGCTGAAGGCGAGCTTTCCGTTGATCACGATCGCGGGCAGGTGGGCGAGAGCGAGCCTGTGCATCCGGGCGACGTTCTCCAGGCTCGTGATCTTGCGCTCGATCACCTGGACGCGCGGGCCGAGGGTCGAGGCCGCTTCGTCGGCCGCGACCTTGGTGTAGCCGCAGGCCGCGCACGTGGCCGAGTCGACGGTGAACACCTCGACGAGGGCGCCGTCGATGCGCCCGTAGTCCGGCATCTCGACCGCGACGTCGACGGCGGCGTGCACGTAGTGCTCGAGAAAATGGCGGGTGGCCCGCTCGTCGGCCACCGCCTGCGCGACGCCGATGAGGTTCTGCCGCGGGACGTCGTAGGGCATGTCGCATCCCGGGGCCAGGATGAAATCCCGGCGGCCCATCTGGTCGATCAGGTCGAGGGCGTACTTCTGGTTGTCGGCCTGGCTGCCGAGCAGCATCACGGTGGTCAGCGGGATGTTGCCCGACAGGGCGATGCCAGCCCCGTCGGTGACCTGCTTGGCCGCCTGCATGTCGATGTTCTCGTCGACCGACAGGCAGTCGCACCCGGTGGCTGCCATCAGCTCGAGATTGCGCGTCGCGTCGCCGCAGACGAACAGCGAGCTGGCTCGGCCCGCAGCCCGGATCGCAGCGAACTGCCGCTCGAAGGGCCTCGCGGCGAACTGCCGGAACGCCTCGGGCGAAACCTGGGACACGATCGGGTCCACCGACGCGATCACGTCCATGCCCGCCTCGACGTACAGCTCGGCCATGCGCAGGCCTGCGCGCGCGCAGAAATCGAGCAGTTCCGTCACGTAGGCGGGATCGTCGTACATGTCGAGAAAGATGTCGGTGCCGCGCAGGTGCGAGGCGAGCGTGAGGGGGCCTGTGAACAGGCCGTAGAGGGCCGTGCTGCCGCCGATTTCCTTCTTCATTCTCCTCATGACTTCGAGGATCAGGCCGAGGCGGCCTTCGGCAGGCTCGGGCAGCCGCCGGGGCACTCCCTTGGCGCCGGCGAACGGGTGCGTGGCCACGCTCGGCGGCGCCTTGGCCGCCCACAGCAGGCCGCAGCCGAGGATCTCGGCCTCGACCTGAAGGTCGAAGATCACGGGCTGGCCGTCAGGTGCGTAGAGGCGGTTGGCCTCCAGCAGCGCGCGCGAGAGCAGGTCCGCGCTGCGCAGGAGCCGGTCGGCCGGCACGTCGATGAGGCTGCCGACGTGAACGCCGGTGTAGGGAACCCAGGGTGTGCGCTCGGGCGTCCGGTGCGCGAGGGTGGCCAGAACGAGCTCTCGTCCATTCATGCTCCGAAAGGATACGGGACGAGGCGCCGCACGGATTGGTCGCCTCGTGCCGTTTTCTGGTGCTCCGGTGAGGCGCGCACCCGATCCTTGTACGAAGAGGCTCGGTTCTGGTACGATCGTGACATGGCACCCACCGCTTCCTGTCCCCCGCCGGTCGCCAGGGCCGCGCGCGAGTACCGCGGCGCCGCGGTCGCCGCTCTCGCTTTCGTGGTCGACGGCCGGGTGCGCCGCGTCTGGAAGGGCGCCTACCCGTGGGAGCGCGCCGGCAGGCGGGGCATCGAGCTGGCGCTGATGCTGCGCGAGGCTGCCCGGTGGGGAGAGCCGGCGATCGCCCTGGACAACAAGGGAGTCTACGTCTGGTGCGTGCCCACCACAGACAACAACCGCGTGGTGGGAGGGCTCTTCGCCGCCGAGGCCGCCGGGCTGTCGCGGTCGGCCGCGCTCCAGGAGGGCGCCGCCCCGGAGCTGGAGCGCGCCCGGGCGGTGACGGCCCTCGCCTGGTCGCTCATGGACACGGCGGTGGCCTGCAACGCGTGCAACGAGGCTCTCATGCGCTGGAGCCGCACCGAGGGACGCTCCCACGCCCAGCGCGCCGAGGCGATCCACTCGGCCAAGGCGCTGCCCTTCCAGGACCCGCGGGAGATCTACCTGCGAGAGGAGCATGAACTGCTCGCCGCCATGGCGGCCGGCGACCGCGAGCGGGCCCGGGCCACCATCAACCGCATCCTGATGGGGGTCTACCACGCGGGCCTGCGGGATCCCGACGTGCTCAAGACCCTCGTGCTCGAGATGGTCGTCCTGATGAACCGCTCGGCCGTGGACCGGGGCGCCGACCCGAGGCAGCTGCTGGCCCTTGCCGGCTCGTTCCTCGGCGAGCTCTCGCGCATCCGCGACGAAGAGCACCTCAGCCGCTGGCTCACCTCGTGGCTCGAGGCCTTTATCGGCACGCCGCTGCGCAGGCCGGTCGGCGAGCCGCTGCCTTCCCTCGCCCCCGTACTGGAGTTCATGCGGCAGAACCTCGGGCAGCCGATCTCGCGCGCCGAAGCCGCCGCCGTCGCGCACCTGTCGGAGGGCCATTTCTCGCGCCTGTTCCGCAGTCGCTGCGGGGCGACCTTCAGCGAGACCCTGGCCCGTTTTCGCATCGAGCGGGCCTGCGATCTGCTCGAGGACCCAGCCCGGCGCCTGCGCGAGATCGCCCTCGAGTGCGGCTTTGCGGACCAGAGCCACTTCTGCAAGGTGTTCCGCAGGCTGAGGGGCGTCGCGCCCCGGGACTGGCGCAGGCGGGGCGCGGCGGCCCCTGCGGCAGCGCGGCCGTCCAACGGCCGGGGTTGAATCGCATCGGCGGACCGGATCAGCATGGCCGGCCGTGAGCGATCGTCCCCTCAGGCTGCGCCTGCCGGCCTGCAACGCCCTCCTGCGCGAGCTCCGCTCGGCGGTCTCGCGCAGCCCCAACATCGTGGACCTGGATTTCAACGAGCTCGACGCGCACCGGCACAGCGAGAGCCTGCGCGCCCTGATCCAGGGAAAGATCGACTCGGCCGACGGGGCGGGCTACGACGCGATCCTCCTCGGCTACGGCCCGTGCGGAAACGCGACCGTGGGCGTGCGCGCCGGCGCGACGCGCGTCGTGATCCCCGCGCCCACGACTGCTGCACGCTGCTGCTCGGCTCCCGGCAGGAGTTCAAGCTGCGGTTCCGCGAGAGCCCCAGACAGCCGTTCTCCTCGGCGGGCTAGGGCGAACGCGCCAGCGCGCCCTTTCACGAGGGCCTCGAAGGCGGTCCGTCGGACCCGGTCTACCGCCAGTACGTGGAGAAGTGCGGCGAGGAAAACGCCCGGTTCATCTGCGAGGCGATGTCGGCTCCCGCCCACGGGCAGAACCGCATCGTGTTCATCGACGTGCCCGAGACCGCGCACCTCGCAGCCGCGGAGCGCTGCCGCCTGCGCGCCCGCTCCGAGGGCCGGGAGTTCGTGCGCCTGGCCGGCAGCCTGGAGCTGCTGCGCAGGCTTGTCGACGGGGAGTGGGACGGCGACTTTCTGGTCCTCGAACCGGGGCAGCGCTGCGCCGGAGTCTACGACTGGGACCAGATCCTGCGGGCGGAGCCCGCGGGCTGAGACCCTCGCGGCCGCGGTGCGCAAGAATCGGGTTGTCCGCAGCCGCCCGCACGGCGATACTCGATCCGCGGGGCAGGCCCCCGACGGAGCACAGACATGAGCGCCAGCCCAATGGAGCAGCTCGCCCAGGACTACGAACGGGTCGAGCGCGCGATCGCCTTTATCGAGAAGCAGGCCCTGCGCCAGCCCGGCCTCGAAGAGACCGCGGCGGCCGCAGGACTGAGCGAGTTCCACTTCCAGAGGCTGTTCAGCCGGTGGGTCGGAATCAGCCCGAAGCGCTTTCTGCAGTTCGTGACCAAGGCGCACGCCCGCAGACTCCTGGAGGAGTCTCGGGACGTGCTGAGCGCCGCCTACGAGGCCGGCCTCTCGAGCCCGGGCAGGCTGCACGAGCTGTTCGTCACCTGCGAGGCTGTGACCCCGGGAGAGGTCAGGCGGCGGGGCGAGGGGCTGGAGATCCGGTATGGCTTCCACCCTTCGCCCTTCGGCCGCTGCCTGCTGTCCGTCACGCAGCGGGGCATCTGCGGTCTCGCCTTTGTCCAGGAGGCGCCCGAAGTGGCGCTCGTGGAGCGGCTGCGCTCCCGCTGGCCGGAGGCGCTCCTGGTGCTCGACCCGGGGGCCACGGCGGCCACGGCGCAGCGCGTGTTCGCCTTCGGGCCCGACCGCGACCCGGCGCCGCTGCACCTGTACGTGCGGGGCACCAACTTCCAGATCCAGGTGTGGGAGGCGCTGCTGCGCATACCGCTCGGCAGGGCGGTCACCTACTCGGACATCGCCCGCCACATCGGCATGCCGGGGGCGAGCCGCGCCGTCGGCAACGCGGTCGGCAGCAACCCGATCCCGTTCCTGATCCCCTGCCACCGCGTGCTGCGCAAGATGGGGGAGTTCGGCAACTACCGCGAAGGCCCCCTCAGGAAAAAGGCGATCCTCGGCTGGGAGGCTGCTCTGGCCCTGCGGGGCGGAGCCGCCTGAGGAGGCGCCGCTGCCCGGCGGGCGCCGGCCGGCAGCCGGGCGCCTCAGAACAGCATCGCCTCGGCGAAGCGCTCCTGGAACTCGGGCCTTCCGGCCAGCTCGACGAAGCGGCATTCGCGGGCGGCCCGGGCGGCCAGGTCGCGGCTCGAGCGCGACAGCAGCACGAGTGCGGCCCCGCGCAGCGCGGCGTTGCCCACCGCGTCGACGCGGTCCAGAGGCGCAGGCGGCAGCAGCCCGATGCGCATCTCCGCACTCACGCTCATGCCCGCGCCGAAGTTGCCCGCCAGGTGCACGCGCTCGACGTCGGACCACGAGACGCCGCTTTCGGCCAGGAGGCTCTCGATGGCGGTGCGGATCGCGCCCTTGGCCAGCTGCAGCTCGCGCACGTCCTTCTGCGTGATGTACACGCTGCGGTCCTCGGTGAGCGCAAAGGCGCGCTGCCCCTCGCGCTCGAACAGCCTGTCCCGCAGCGGGGCGTCGGGTACGTCGGCAGGGTCCGCGATCCGGCCGGTTTCGTCGATGATGCCGCGCTCGAGCAGGCCCGCCACGGCCATGATGAGCGCCGTGCCGCAGATGCTGCGGCCGGGCCTCTCGCCGAGCACCCGGCAGCGCACTCCGCCGGGGGTCACCGCCACGTGGGTGATGGCGCCCGGCACGGCGCGGCTGCCGCAGGAGATCTGGGCGCCCTCGAAGGCGGGGCCCGCCGCAGCCGAGGTTGCGGCGAGTCGCCCGCCGCGGGCGAGCACGATCTCGCCGTTGGTGCCGACGTCGACGGCCAGCGAAATCCCGGCCTCGTCGGGCAGGTCGAGCGCCACGATCACGCCGACCGTGTCGGCGCCCACGAAGGCCGAGATCAGCGGAAGGGTCTCGACCATTCCCCTGCCCTGGAACGACCATCCGAAATCCGAAGGCGGCCTGCGCACGGGGTCGGTGATGAGCGGCACGTAGGGCGCGTGCGTGAGCTGCATCGGGTCGAGGCCGAGCAGGATGTGGATCATGATGGGGTTGCCGACGACGACGGTGCGCACGACGTTCGCCGCAGCGGCCCCGCACTCCTCGAGCAGGGCCTCGGCCGCCTCGGCGATCGTGAGGCAGGCCGCGCTGCGCACCGCCGTGCGGTAGGCGCGGAACGCCTGCGCCCGCGAGATCACGTCGGCCCCGTAGGCCGCCTGCCTGTTGAAGAGCGTCCGCCTCGCCCTTTGACGCCCGCTGTCCAGGTCGTAGAGCGCCACGTCGACGGTGGTCGTGCCGAGGTCGACCGCGAAGCCGAGAAAGGCCTTGCCGGCCCGCCACGGCGCGAGCAGGCAGTCGCCCTCGAGCAGGAAGTGAGCCTTGAACGAGTCGGAGCGCAGACCCGCGGACAGCTCCTCGAGGGCGGCGGGCTGCGGCGGGGGCAGGCGCAGACCCGAGGCCGCGAGCGCATCGCGGAGCCGGGTCCAGTCCGAGCGCTGATCGGCCAGCGACGGCTCGGGCAGCGTGACGGTGGCTGCGCGCACGAGCCGGTCGGCCTCGTCGGTGACCGCCTCTTCCGTGGCCGCGGCCCCGCTCCACGCCCTCTCCTGCTCCCGCAGGCGCACGGTGCAGTCGGCCAGGAGCACGGCCTTGCAGGCCAGCGGCCGGCCGTGGCGCAGAGGGCCCGCAACCGCCGACGGCGGCTCGACCTCGACCGTGCACTGGCCGCACGAACCCCGACCGCCGCAGGGAAAGTCGAACAGGATGTCGTTGGCCAGGAGCAGCTCGCGCAGCCGCGCTCCCGGCTCGGCATCGAGGATGCGATCGTCGACGACAACCTTCACCTTGCCGACTCTATCATCGAGGCGCGGCGCCCGCCAAGGGCGGCCGGTGCGGCCGGGCAGCCGATCGCGGGCTGCAGCCGGCGCAGCCGGGCGTTCGGCTTGACTGCCGCCCAACGACGGCTCTAGCCTCGCGCCGATGAAGCGGACCCTCTGGGCAGCCGCGCTGGCCGCTGTCGCCTCCTGCGCGCGGGTGCGGGTCGACGAGCAGATGCTGTTCATGCCGCCGCGGGACGACCGGGCAGAGGCGCCGCCGGCGGCCGAGGACTTCTTCTTCGAGGCCCCTGACGGGGCGCGCATCAACGCGTGGTACCTGGCGCGGCCGCAGGCGCGGGCCACCGTGCTGCTGTTCGGCGGCAACGCCTTTGCCCTCGCCCGGTCGCGGGGCTTTGTCGAGGCGATCACCCGCCACCCCGTGAGCCTGTTCATGATCGACTACCGCGGCTACGGCAGGAGCGAGGGCACGCCGACCGTGGCCGCCTTCAAGGCGGACGCCCTCGCCGCCTACGATGCGCTGCGTGGACGGTTCGCCGCCGACCCTTCGCGGCTCATCGTGCACGGCCACTCGCTCGGCAGCTTCGCGGCCACGCTCGTGGCGTCCGCCCGTCCGGTGGCGGCGCTGGTCCTGCAGAACCCGGCCACGAACGCCCGCGACGCGGTGCGCGCTGCGGTGCCGTGGTACGCCCGGCCCTTCGTGCGGCTCGAGATCTCACCTGCCCTGCTCGCCGAGAGCAACCTCGACCGCATCGCCGCGGTGCGCGTTCCCACCCTCGTGGCCGGCGGCACCGGCGACCGCATCACGTCGCCGGCCATGGCCAGGGCCCTCTACGCCGCCTGCCCTTCGCCCCACAAGCGGCTGCTGATCGTGCAGGGCGGCGGCCACAACGACCTGCTCCTCGATCCCGGCTTCCAGGCCGCCTACGCCGCGATCATCGACGCCGTCGGGCGATAGCCTCCCGCCGCGGCGCCCCAGCTCACGCCCTCCAGCGCCGGACAGCGGCGAGGGCGGCCTCGGCGCCCGCGCGGTCCTCCACCCCCGTGATCTGCAGCCACGCACCCTCGGGCCGCAGCCGTTCGAACAGGCTGCCGAGCTCCGCGGCCGCAACCGTGACGACGAACGAGCGGCCGGCTCTCTGGATGCGCCTGGTGACGTCGACCCAGTCGGCCCAGTGGTCCCTGTTGGCTCCCGCGACCCACTGGATCGCGTGGATCTCGGGCACCTCGAGCAGCAGGTCGAGATGGCGCAGCGCCCGGGGGCCGTCGAGGTGATAGATGTTGTGGGTCATGGCGCGGCACTCGCGCACAATGCCCGGAAGAAAGAGGCGCTCAAAGTCGCCGGTGGAGATCATGCAGGAAAAGTCGTTGGAAGGCACGTGCATTCTCCCCGGCGAGAGGGCGTGCAGCCACGTCGTGCTCGGCATTCCCGCCGCAGCCAGGCGCTTGTGGAAGAAATCGTAGACCTGGAGAAAGTCGTCGGTGACCCGCTCCACGAGGGCGCGCACCTGCTCGGGATGCTCGAGCACGTCGAGGCACAGCTGCTGGGGATCGCGGAACGCCGCCACGGCGTCGCCGCCGGGGTGGATGTCGGTGTAGCCGACGACAAAGCGGCCTCGGCCCGCCTCGATCAGCGCATCGGTAAGGGCGACCATCGCCCGGAAGTACTCGCCGTCGCGGTCGAGGCGCAGGGCCGCGACCTGGCGCTCGTCCCAGCCGGCCAGGATCGGCCGGCTCCACGACGTGGTTTCGCCGAACTCCAGGGGGCATCCGTAGAAGGCGGAAAAGATCTCCGGCCCCAAATTGGGATGCACGATCGGCACCGCGTCGCCGGCAAACACCGTGTTGGCGATGCGCGCTTCGGCGAGGGCGACCTGGTAGCCGACGTCCATCCACCGCTGCCGAGCCGTCCCGTGAGTCGACTCGGGCAGCCTCACGCGCTCGCGCGGCGGCTTCGGAAAGCTGATCGTGGCCACGGCCCGGTCCAGCACCGCGCCCTGCCACCAGGCGCCGAAGCGCTGCATCACCCGCTCGAAGTCGGGGGCGAGGGCGAACATCCGGGCCAGAGTAGCGAGACCTCCCGCGGAAGGCAAGCGGACGCAGGCGGACGTTGCGCACCCCGGCCGCGGCAGTTACGATGGGCCTCCCATGCCGAAGACGATGATTCGCGCTTACGGGCTGCGGGCCCTGCTGGCAGCCCACCCCGAAGTGCGCAGGCTCAAGCGGGCGGCCTCTCCTTCGATCCACGGCAACAAGAGCTGGCCTTCGAGCTGGCTGCTGATCGACTACCTCAGCCGCCGGCCCCTGCCCGCGCGGTGCAGGGTGATCGAGCTCGGCGCCGGCTGGGGCCTCGCCGGCATCTACTGCGCCCGCAGGTACGGGGCGCGCGTGACGGCTGTGGACAAGGACCCCGACGTGTTCCAGTTCCTGCGCCTGCACGCCCGCCTCAACGGAGTGCAGGTGGGCGAGCTGCAGGCCGGCTTCGCCTCGATCGGCCGTCCGCACCTGGAACGTACCGACGTGCTCATCGGCAGCGATATCTGCTTCTGGCCCTCGATGGTCGAGCCGCTGCGGCGGGTGGTCTCGCGCGCCCTGTCCTGCGGAACTCGGCTGGTGCTCATCGCGGACCCGGGCCGCGCCCCCTTCGAGCGGCTGGCGCGCTGGTTCACCCGCGACGGCCGAGGCCAGGTGATCGATTGGACGGCAAAGCGGCCCCGCTCGCGCTGGGGCCGCGTCCTGCGAATCGAGGGGTAGGAGAGCCGGCAGCCGCGGCCGCGGCGTCAGCCGGCCTTGATCGCGATCCTGCGCGGCTTCACGGCCTGCTTGCGATGCAGGGTGATGGTGAGCACCCCGGCGGCCATCGCAGCTTCGATCGACTCCGGATCGACCGTGTCGTCCAGGGTGAACGTCCTGGCGTACGAGCCTTCGCGCCGCTCGCGCAGCAGATGCTCGCCCTCCGGCTTGGGCTCCTCGCGCTTGCCCGTGACCCGCAGTTCGCCGCTCTCGACCTCGATACTGAGGCTGTCGCGGGCGACGCCCGGCATCTCCAGCGTCACGACGATGTCCCCGTCCTTGGTTTCGTGGATGCACGAATAGGGAAGAATCCAGCGCTCGCGCCTGTCCTGCTCAGCGCGGGTTTGAAGCTCCTGCTTGGCCATGTGCTCCTCCTCAGCTCGCCTTGAGGGCGATCTTCTTGGCTTTGGCCGACTCGCTCTTCGGGACCGTGATGCGCAGCACGCCGTCGGCGTAGGTGGCATCGATCCTGTCGGCGTCGACGTTCTGAGGCAGCGAGAGGGTCTTCTGGAAGCTGCCTTCCCAGATCTCGTTGCGGTAGACCTTCGCGTCCTTGCCGTTGCCCGGGCCCTTCTTCTCGCCCTTGATCGTGAGCACTCCCGAGGCGATCGACACGTCGATCGCTTTCTGATCCATTCCCGGCAGATCGCACTCCACGAGGTATCGGTCGGGAGTCTCGATCACGTCCACCGGCGGCGAGATCGTGCGGTCGAACAGCCCGCGCGCCAGAGGCAGACCGCTGAAGCTCTGGAACAGGTCGTTGACCTGGTCCTGGAGCCAGTCCAGGGTATCACCGGGACCCAGGTCCCTGTCTCTCCAACGTACCAGCGCCATATGATACCTCCTGCTGTTGGTCTGGTGTTTTGGTTCTATTTCCCAAACTGCAAGAGACGTGCCAAAACGCGCGAACGGTCTGCGTATAACTTATTCTCAGAAAAGGAGTTGCATCAAAGGACCGGAGACCCGCCGAGGAGGCCTCACAGAGGGTGAGTCACTTTGCGCCAGAAAACCGGTGCAGCCGCGAGCGCCCTGTGTCGGAAGAACACGCAGCCGACGGCGCCGCGCGCCCGACCGGCGCACCCTGCAGGGCCCCGCGGCCGCTCAAGCCTGCTCCACGGACACGTGCACGTCGAACCGCTGCAGTTCGCCGCCTGCGAGGCCGAGCTCCACTGCGAACTCGCTGTCGTCGCGTACGCCTGGAGGTATCTCGAGGTCGACCCGGCGCAGCGAACGCACCCGGCCGCTGCCGCCGCAGGCGCTGCAGTACCAGAGGTCCAGGCCGCGGCATCGCGGGCACGGCGTCACGACCGGCACGTCCACGCGCACGGACAGGCCGCGGGCCGCCTCTTCGGGCGACAGCACGACATCCAGCACCGGGCAGGACGCCCGGGAGAAAAAGGTGAAGGGCGACGCCTCGAAGACCGCCGACAGGTCGGTCCACACGGGCCGCGAGCCGAAGAGGTCCCCGCGTGCGGCCGACCGCCGGACCGCAGGCCTGCGCTGCTCGAGCGTCCGGTCGTAGGCCTCTCTCCTGCTTTTGTCACGCAGCGTCTCGTAGGCCTCTTCGACCGCGCGAAAGCGCTCCGCGCTGCTGACCGTGCCCGAGGCGTCGGGATGGCATTCCTTGACTGCGGCGCGGTAGGCCTGCCGCACGCGCTCGGGAGCGGCGTCCCTGTCGATTCCCAGGATCGCATAGTAGTCCGGGGACATGACCAGAGGAATTTACCGGCACCGGCAGCGGGACGGCAAGGCGGTGCCGCCGGCGCGGGCGAGCCGGGGAGAGCTCGGAGCGCCGGCCCCGCGCTTCTGCTATACTGGGGCCGCCATGGCAGACCTCTTCTCGGAGATCCGGCTCGGGACGCTGCGGCTTGCCAATCGCCTCATGCGCTCGGCCACCCACGACTTTATGGGCGACGACGAGGGCCGCATCACGGACCGGCAGGTGGAGCTCTTCCGCAGCCTCGCCCGCGGCGGGACGGCCCTCATCGTGATGGGCCACGCATACGTGCGCTCCGACGGAAAGGCCTTGCTCGGCATGATCGGCATCGACTCCGACGACAAGATCGCGGGATTCGCCCGCGTAGCGCGGGCCGTGCACGAGGCGGGCGACGCCCGCGTGGTGGCTCAGATCAACTTTGCCGGGGCCAACGTGACGCCCGCGCTGCGCAGAGCGCCCGTCCTGGCGCCCTCGCAGCGGGCGGACGTCCCGGAGGCTCGCGCGTTCACCGACGAGGAGGCCGAGGCGATCGTCGGCTGCTACGTCGAGGCCGCGCGCAGGGCCGCGGAAGCGGGCCTCGACGGCGTGCAGATCCACGGCGCCCACGGCTACTTTGTCAACCAGACGCTCTCGCCGCTGACCAACCGCAGGAGCGACCGGTGGGGCGGCGGACCCGACGGGCGGCGGCGCCTGCTGCTCGCAATCGTGGAGGGCATCCGCGGGCGGCTCGGCAGCGGATTCCCGCTGCTGCTCAAGCTGGCGTCCCACGACGCGCTGCCCGGCGGGCTGGAGCTCGAGGAGGCGGTCGCCGCAGCCCGCGCCGCCGAGGCTCTCGGGCTCGACGCGATCGAAGTCTCGGGCGGCATGCGGCCCGGGATGAACATGCGCAAGCCCACCGGCCCCGACAAGGAAGGCTTCTTTCTCGAGCAGGCGCGGGCGTTCAAGGCGGCCCTGGGAATCCCGGTGGCGGCCGTCAACGGCTGGCGCTCGCTTGCGCGCATGCAGCAAGCGGTCGCCTCGGGCGACGTGGATCTCATCTCGCTCTGCAGGCCCCTGATCCGCGAGCCAGACCTCCCGCGCAGGCTGCGGGCCGGCGAGCAGCAGGCTTCGACCTGCATCTCCTGCAATGAATGCCTCAAGCAGCGCAAGCCGCTGCGCTGCTGGGCGCTGAACCCGCAGCCTCTCTCCTAGTCCCGCCGGCCCGGCGGGATCACGCCGCCGGCGTCGCCCCCGTCGCGGCGCGTTCGGGCAGCGAGAAAGCGGAGCAAGCGCCGGCGCGGGCGAGGGCCCGCGCCGGCATCCGGGCCGGGAGGTCGATCGGGCCGGTCTATCGGCCGAAGTCGCCGCCGCGGTCTCCTCCGCGGCCGCCGCCGCCGCCTCGCGGCCGTTCCTGTGCGGCGTCGATGCGCAGCTGCCTGCCGGCGAACTGCGTGTTATTCAGGCCGGCGATCGCAGCCGCCGCCTGTTCGTCGCTGCTCATCTCGACGAACGCGAAACCGCGAGGCCGGCCGGTCACCTTGTCGGTGACAATGGTCACCCTCTTCACCTCTCCGTACTGCGCGAAGAGATCCCTCAGCTCGTCTTCCGTCGTGGCATAGTTCATGTTTCCGACGTAGATCCTGTTGCCCATGTCCCTACTCCTTTCCATGTCACGGCCGCGGGCGGCCGTGCTTATGGCCTCGCCAGAACAGAATCGGAGGGTCACCGGCTGGGAAGAGGGGCAGGGTCAGGGACGACACGCGGAGGAACACGATCCTTGTGCGACCGCAGCCGTGACGGCCGCGGCACCTGAGAGCTCGACGCTGCCCAGTCTGGAGGGGAATACTGAACAGAAAAGTCCGACAGCCAGATCGATACGCCTCAACCGCAGGTACTGCGGGAAGCTATCACGGCTTCCTGCAGCGGTCAAGCACAAATTCCGGCCTTCGGTGCGGCCCTTCCGCCCCGGGGACCCCCCGCCAATCACCGCCTCGTCCAGCGGGGCATGCTCGCCAGCAGGCCGCGCGCCTCCTCCTCGCTCGCGCACCGCGTCGACAGCATCAGCCCTTCGTTCCCCAACTCCTGCACCAGCGTGCGGACCTCGCCGGGCTCGCAATCAAGGAGCCGCCGCTTGCCCGCGGCCAGAACCCCGCGGGCGAGCGGGATCCAGTGCGCAGCCGAAGGAGCGCCCGCCCCCGCCACCCACTGCACCGCCGTCAGTCGGGGAAGCGAAAGCAGCGAGTCGAGGTGCCGGATGGCGGCGGGCCCGTCGAGATGGTAGACCGTGCGCTCGGCCCAGAGCGTCTGCTGCCCGATGAAAGGCAGGAAGTACTCGTCGAACATCCCTTTCGAAACGAGGCAGGACACATCCGACTGGAGGTCCACGGCGGGCCTGTCGGACCAGCGGCCTCCGCGCCCAGTCGTCGATGATCGGCTCGGACCAGGCCGTGTGCCTGCTCAGGTAGCGGTTCGGCGCACCGAGGTACTTGGCGAGGATCGCCGCCAGCTGCACGGCGACGGGGAACGCGACCGGAAACGCCTCGCCTCCGTACCAGGTCGATTTCAGCTGGTGGCGCAGCCTCGCCAGCACCAGCTCGGGATCGGTGAAGTACCTGTGGAGGTCGTCGCTGTCGGGTCCGTTGTACGGCCGCGCGCCGCGCCGGGCAGCGGTGACCTGGATCGCGGCCCGGTCGCCGCTTTGGCCGTTCCACCAGGCCTCGACCCGTCTGCACGCCCGCTGCCGATCGTCGCTGAGAACGCCCACGACGCGCCACTCTATGAGGTTTTTGGTATATTAGCAGCCAAAACAAGCGGGCTGCCGCCGCGTCCCGGGTGCAGGCGCCGCGTCCGCGTCTCGAGGATGGAAAGATGCGTCCACGACCGTTCGCCCGGCTGCTGCCGGTCCTCGCCGGACTCTGCGCGGCCCTGGCCGCGTGCGGCCCCCGTCAGGAGCTCTCCCGCGAAGAGGCGGCCGCGCTCAAGGCCGGCGCCCGAAGCCAGATCCTGACAAGGACCGTGGAGCGGCCGGGCGGGCAGCCCCTGGCCGTCGGAAAGGTCGGCGGCACCTGGGTGACGTCGATCAGCAACGACCCCAAGACCTTCAACACGCTGACCGCCCGGGACGCCGACAGCCGCGACGTGATCGACACGCTGTTCGACTACCTCGCCGACTACGATCCCTACAAGCGCGAGTTCAGGCCGAACCTCGCCTCCTTCGAGATCAGGGTCGACGAGGCCGCGGGGCGGCTCTCGGTGATCTACACGCTGCGAGACGACCTGTACTGGACCACGCCGGGCAGCACCCGCGAACAGGGGGTCAAGGTCACCAGCGACGACGTCGTGTTCTGGTACGACCAGGTCGAAGGCGACAAGGCCGTGCAGCACCCGGGGTATGCGGGCCAGTTCGTCGAGATGCCGGACGGCAGCCGCAGGCGCATCGAGGTCGAGAAGATCGACGCGCGCAGGCTCGCGTTCCACTACCCGCGCATCGTGAGCAACCCGATCCTCTCCACCAACATGGAGTTCGGCCCTCGCCACCTCTTCGAGCCGGCCAAAAAGGCCAGGGGCGTCGAGGGGATGCTCGGCCTGCTCACGGTCGACACCGACCCCAGGACGATCCCCTCGATCGGCCAGCACCACATCGTCGAGTACACGCCCGGACAGCGCGTCGTGCTGCGCCGCAATCCCCACTACTGGAAAAAGGACGACGGCGGCACGACCTATCCCTACGTCGAAGAGGTGATCATGCGGATCGTGCCCGACAAGAACACCGAGTACCTCCTGTTCAAGCAGGGCACCCGCGACAGCTACAACCTGCGGGCCGAGGACCTCGATGAGCTGCTGGGCCCCGACCAGCCCGACTATACGGTGTTCAACGGCGGCGAGAGCCTCGGCAGCGCCTTCTTCACCTTCAACCAGAACCCCGCTCACATGGACCCGCTGCGCTACAAGTGGTTCAGCCAGACCAGGTTCCGCCAGGCCATGAGCTCGCTGCTGAACCGCGAGCGCATCGTGCGACAGGTCTACCGCGGTCTGGCGGTTCCGGCGCACCATTTCTTCGCCCGTCCCAACCCGTTCTACGACGACGGCATCCGCCTGCCCTACACCTACGACCCGGCGCGGGCCAAACGCCTTCTGGCCGACATCGGCATCAGGCCGAACGCCGAGGGCCGAATGGCCGACGCCGACGGCAACCTCATCGAGTTCGAGATCAACGTAGGGGCCGAAAACAACATCGGCATCGACATCGCCAACATCTTCGCCGACGAGCTGGCCCAGGCCGGCATCACGGCGAACGTAAGGCCCATCGACTTCCAGAAGCTGGTCGAGATGATCATCAGCACCTACGACTGGCAGTGCGTGAGCGTGTCGCTCGGCTCCAACTACTGGCCCGAGGGCGGCAGCAACGTCTGGCAGTCGAGCGGCAACTTCCACGTCTGGCGGCCGCTGCAGGAGCAGCCGGCGACCGACTGGGAGGCGAGGCTGGATTTCCTGTACAACGAGGGCCGCTTCTCCCTCGACCGGGACAAGCAGAAGAAGGTCTACGACGAATACCAGCGACTGCTCCTCGAGCAGCTTCCGGTCATCTACATCGTGCACCCGCTGCAGTTCGCGGCGGTGCGCAACCGCTGGGACAACGTCTTCTTCGACACCCTGAACGGCCTCGATACCACGTACGTGTTCCTGAGGCCATGAGCATCGCCGCCGCCCTGGCCGCGTTCCGCGGCCGCCACCCCCTCGCCGCGTTCGTAGCGGGGCGCGTGGCGTCGATGGCGTTCATGCTGTTCTTCCTCGGCCTGGCGGTCTTTGGCCTGATGACGCTCGCCCCCGGCGACGTGGTCGAGAACTACGTGCGCAGCCAGATGATGATGGACGGCGGCTTTCGCACCAAGGACAACATCTACACCGAGGAGGCGATCGCCGCGGCCAAGCGGCAGCTCGGCCTCGACAGGCCGTTCTACGCCCAGTACTTCCGCTGGCTGCGCCAGGTGGTGGTCGAGCGCGACCTGGGACGCACCCTCATCTCGCGGGCCCCCATCCTGTTCCTGATCCGGCAGAGGATGCTGAACTCGCTGCTCCTCAACGTGATCGAGCTGCTGTTCCTCACCGTCATCTCCTTCGCCCTCGGGATCTACTTCGCCTCCAAGGTCGGCACGCGCCTTGACACGATCGCCTCGTTCGTCGCGCTGGCCCTCCACGCCTTTCCCGGCCTGCTGCTGCTGATCCTGCTGCAGCTCTTCGCCTCGGTCACGGGGTGGTTTCCGATCACGGCGTACCCCGACTTCCCCTACCGGGAGGCGCCGCTGCGCTTCGTCGCCGCCTATCTGCATGCCGTTGCGCTGCCGCTCCTCGGAGCGTTCCTCGGCGGCATCGGCGGCACCATGCGCATGATCCGGGCGACGATGCTCGACCAGCTCGGGCAGCCCTACATCACCTCGATCCGGTCGCGGGGAGTGGGCGAAGGCCGCATCACCTTTGCCCACGCCTTCCGCAACACCCTCAACCCGTACATCACCAGCAGCGCCAACCTGTTCGCCGGCCTGTTTTCCGGGTCGCTGATCCTCGAAATCATCTTCTCCTACCCCGGGATCGGGCGCCTGATGTACGAGGCGGTGCGGCAGGAGGACGTGAACCTGGTGCTCGCGAACGTCATGTTCATCAGCTTCCTGATCCTCCTCGGCATGATCGTCGCGGACGTGACCCTCGCGCTCGTCGATCCGCGCATCCGCTACAGCCGCCTATGAAGCGCCTCCTGCGCGCGGTCGCCCGCAGGCCCGTGGCTCTCACCTCGGTGATCGTGCTCGCCGTCCTCTACGCCGCGATGCTGTTCGCCGAGTTCCTGGCGCCCTACGGGCCGACCACCACGTTCCGCGACTCCGGCTACCACCCGCCGTCGCTGCGGCTGTACTCCCGCGAGCTCGGACTGCGGCCGCAGGTGCAGGAATGGGCGCTCGTCGACCAGGGACGGTGGCGCTACCTTCCCATCGCGGGCTCCTACCGCCCCGTGAGCTTTTTCGTCCGCGGTCCGAAGTACCGGTTCTGGGGCCTGCTGGAGACCGACCGGCACCTGTTCGGCGTCAACGCGCCGTACACCGAGGGGGGGCCGACGTGGCAGCAGGGCGGCAGCAACTGGCCGGTGTTCCTGTTCGGCGCCGACAACCTGGGCCGCGACCTGTTCTCGCGGGTGCTCTACGGGTCGCGGATCTCGCTCACGATCGGCTTTGTCGGCATCGCGATCTCGCTGTCGCTGGCGATCCTCTTCGGCGGCCTGGCCGGCTACTACGGCGGCCGTCTCGACTGGCTAATCATGCGCGTGGCCGAGTTCTTCATCCTCGTGCCTGGGTTGTACATGATCCTGTTCCTGCGCTCGATCCTGTCGCGGCAGATGGACCCCGGGCAGTCGTTCTTCATCATCACCGTGATCCTCTCGTTCGTCGGCTGGCCCGGAAGCGCCCGCCTCGTGCGCGGCCTGGTGCACTCGATCAAGCGCGAAGACTACATCGAGGAGGCGCGCCTCGAAGGCATCCCTTCGGTGGTGATCATCTTCCGCCAGATCATCCCGCAGATGTCCTCGATCCTCATCGTGAGCATCACGCTGGGCATCCCGGGCTTCATCCTCGGCGAAACCGTGCTGTCGTACCTCGGCCTCGGCATCGTCGACCCGGCGGTGTCGTGGGGCTCGCTGCTGAACCGCGAGATCACCTCGGTCAACAACCTGCGCAGCTTCCCCTGGTTCCTCGCCCCCGGCCTGTTCCTGCTGCTGGTGACCCTCGCCTTCAACTTTCTCGGCGACCTGCTGCGCGACGTGCTCGACCCCTACTACCGCGAGCGGAGGATCGGCTCGTGAGCGGGACGCTTCTGGAGGTCAGCGGGCTGCAGGTGGACTTCGCCACTCAGCGCGGGCTGCTGCAGGCCGTGCGCGGCCTCGACTTCGCGCTGGCCGAGGGCGAGGTGCTCGGCATCGTGGGCGAGAGCGGCTCGGGCAAGAGCGTCACGGCGCACACGCTGCTCGGACTGCTGCCCGGCAACGGCCGCGTGGCCGGGGGCCGGATCCTGTACCGCGGCGACGACGTGCTCCGCATGCCGCCGCAGCGGCTGCGCCGCTACCGGGGCGGCGAGGTGAGCATCATCTTCCAGGAGCCCGGCCGCTCGTTCGACCCGATCTACGCCGTCGGCCGGGCCCTCGAGGAGACGCTGCTCATCCACAGGCCCGAGCTCTCCCGCCATCAGATCCGCGAGCGCTCCGTCGAGCTGCTGCGCGAGGCGCGCGTACCCCGACCCGAGGAGAGGCTCGGCAACTTCCCGCACCAGTTCTCCGGCGGGCTGCTGCAGCGGGTCATGATCGCTCTCGCCCTCGCGTCGGACCCCCGGCTGCTCATCGCCGACGAACCGACCACGGCCCTCGACGTGACCATCCAGGCCCAGATCATGGACCTGCTGCTCGAGCTCAAGGACAAACGGAACCTCGCCATCCTGTTCATCTCCCACAACCTCGCCCTCGTGGCCGGCATCGCCGACCGCATCCTGGTGATGTACGCGGGCCTGGCCCTCGAAAGCGGTCCGGTAGGGGAGGTGCTGCACCGGCCGCGCCATCCCTACACCCGCGCCCTCCTGGACGCCCTGCTGCGTCCCGACGACCACTACACCGCCGGCCGCCTCGCCACGATCCCGGGCGCCGTCCCCGACCCGCACGCTCCGCCGCCGGGCTGTCCCTTCGGCCCGCGCTGCCGGCTCGCCTCGGAGGCCTGCGGCCGGGCTGTGCCTCCGCTGGCCGCCGACCCCGACGCGGCTCCCGGCCACCTCCAGCGCTGCCTCCTGCCGGGCGTCAAGAAGGGGGCACGTTGATGCTGCGACTGCGCAACGTGCACAAGCGGTTCGACCTCGAGGCGGGCTTCTTTGCCCGAGCCGGCCGCTACGTGTACGCGGTCAACGGCGTGAGCCTCGAAGTGCGCCCCGCCGAGACCTACGGCCTGGTGGGCGAGTCGGGCTGCGGCAAGACCACCACCGCGCGCATGATCGTGAGGCTCTGCGACGCGGACGCCGGCGCGATCACGTACGCCGACGGCCAGGGCCGCGAGCACGACGCCCGCGCCGCCCGCGGCGCGGCGTTGCGCCTGCTGCGCTCGAGGATCCGCTACGTGTTCCAGGACCCGGCGCGCTCCCTGAACCCGCGCATGAACGTGGCCGAGCTGTTGACGGCCGGCTACCGGTACTCGCCGCTGTGGCCCGGTCGGCGCGAGGCCCGGCAGCGCGCCGCCGCGATCCTCGCCGAGGTCGGCCTGCGGCCGACGGATCTGGATCGGAGGCCCGCGGATTTCTCCGGCGGCCAGAGGCAGCGGATCGCCATCGCGCGGGCGCTCATCACCAGGCCCGAGCTGCTGATCTGCGACGAGGTAGTCTCGGCCCTCGACGTGTCGATCCAGGGGCAGATCCTGAACCTCCTCATCGGGTTGAAGCAAGAGCACCGCCTGTCGATGCTCTTCATTGCCCACGACCTCAATGTGGTGTCCTACATCTGCGACCGCGTCGGCGTGATGTATCGCGGGCTGCTGGTCGAGGAGGCGCCGGCGCGCGATCTGGCGGCCTCGGCCGCCCACCCCTACACGCGCCATCTCTACAACTCGATCCCGCGCCTGGACGGCAGGACGGTGCGCCCGCGGGGCGCGACCCGCTTCGGCGAGCTGCCCAACCCCACGGTCCCGCCGCTCGCGCCGCCCGAGGCCGCCGAAGCGGCGACGGAGGCTCGGCCGGGCCTGTGCGAGGTCGCCTCCGACCACTGGGTGTCGCGGTTCTTCGCGGAATAGGGGCCCCGGGCGGCTGGTTGTCTCACGTCGTCGAAGTGGTACAATGGCGGATCAGAACCCTTCAGCCGCGGGCTGACATCAAACTCGAAAGGGGAGCATCCATGAATCGAAGGATCCTTGCCGTTCTCGTCCTTGCCGCTCTGCCGATGGCCGCGTTCGCCGAGCTCGGGCTCGGCGGAGCCGCCTACTTCAATTCCCCGTACCTGCTCGGCCAGAGCATCGACGAGGACGACCTGAACGTGAACCAGTTCACCTTCGGCGGCGACGCGAGGCTCAAGCTCAGCGTTCTGCAGGGCGAGGCGATCGTCCTGTACGCGGCCGGAGAGGTGCAGAGCCTGATCATCTACCTCGATGCGGGGGTGTCCTTCGACATCCTGATGCTGCGCCTGTCGGCCGGCGCCGGTCCCAATATCGTGTTCAACATCGGCGAGCACGACTGGGCGCAGACCGGCCTCAACGTCAAGGTCAGCGCCGACGTGAAGATCTCCAGGATCTCGGTCGGCTTGAGCTACATCATGGACCTGCTCATCGACGACGGCATCGACATCAACACCAGCTCGGGTCTGCTGGGCGCGCAGATTCTGCTCTGGTTGTAGGCCGGCAGAGCCCCGGGCGGGCCGAGCGCGAAGCGGTCGGCTTGCCCCTCGGGCGCGGCGTCAATACACTCAAGTCATGCCGAGGGAATCGCGCTGGCTCGTGGGGCACTTTCTGATCTCCGAGGCCGACCTCGCCGATCCCAACTTCCACCGCACCGTAGTCCTGATCATCAACCACAATGCCGAGGGCGCCTTCGGCCTCGTGGTCAACCGCCGCCTCCCCGTCACGCTGGGGGAGGCGGTTCCCGACCTCGCATCGACGCCCGTGTCGGGAACCACGCTGTTCTACGGAGGGCCGGTGCAGCCTCAATTCCTGTTCTGCCTGCATTCCGGCCTGCCCGAAGAGGTGCGCAGCCCGCACGCTTCCACCCCCGTCGAAAACGTGCTGTTCGAGCCGCTGGTGTCCTCGCTCACCGAATACCTCGTGGGGACCTGGGGCGCCCTCCAGGAGCGGGAGCGGCCGCCGGTGCGCCTCTACGCGGGCTACTCCGGATGGGCGCCGGGCCAGCTGGAGTCTGAGCTCGAGCGCAGCTCCTGGATCGTGAGGCCCGCGTCGGCCAAGCACATCTTTCACCCCAATCCCGACGAAGGCTGGAAGCAGGCCCTGAGCGAGCTGGGGGGCATCCACAAGATCGTGGCCGAGACCGGCTTCAAGCCGTCGCTCAACTGAGGGACGGCGATGCTGGCGGCGGCAGCCGCCCTGTGGGCGGCCCTCATCGTCCTCGCCGGCGGTCCGGCAGCGGCCGACGTCGTGCTCGACCCGCCCGACTGGAACATCGGCCGAATGACGATGGACAGACCGGCCACGCGGACGCTCAGGGTGAGCAACCGCGAAGACCGGACACTCGCGGTGACCCTCGTGAGCACCTGCGGTTGCCTGGACGCCGCGCCCTCGCGGGTCGAGCTCGCCCCCGGGGCGATGGCGGAGATCGAGCTGCGCTACTCCCCGGAGGAGCCCGGGAGGGTCAGCGTGTACTTCGTCGTGCGCGCCGCCCCGCCCGGGGAAACCGGCGGCGCGACCCGGCTCTACCAGGTCAAGGGCATGGTCGACGGCCCGCCGCGGCCGTCGCAGGCTGCGCCGGCTGCGGCTGCTTCGCCCGGCGCGGCGCCCGGGGCGCTGCAGCTGCGCCTCTACTATGCCCCCGGCTGCCGCAGCTGCGAGCAGCTGATGGCCCGGCTGGACGCGCGCCTGGCCGCGCGGCCCGCGGGCACCGTCGAGCTGGTCCACCGGAACGTGCTGGAGCCCGAGGTGTTCCAGGAGCTGGCCTCGGCCACGGGCGCCGAGCGCGTGCCGCTGCCGGCCCTCGTGGTCGGCGGCCGTGTGCTCGCCGGCACGCAGGCGATCGAGGCGGGGCTCGAGGAGGCGCTGGCCGCGGCCGGCGCGGAGGCGGCGCGGCCGGCCGGGGCGTCGGCGGGCGCCGCCGATCTCGCGCGACGCCTCGCGGCGCCGGCGCTGTTCGCCGCGGGGCTCGTCGACGGCATCAACCCCTGCGCCTTCACCACGATCATCTTCCTGCTCACCTCGCTGGTGCTGGCGGGCCGCAGGCGGGCAGAGGTTCTCCTGGTGGGCTGCGGCTTCACCGCCGCGGTCTTTGTCACCTACCTGCTGGTCGGGCTCGGGTTCTTCCACTCGCTGCGCGCCGCCTCGGCCTTTCGGCCGGCGGCTTCGGCGCTGCGCTGGATCCTGGTGGCGGTGCTGTTCACGTTCGCCGGTCTCAGCCTCCATGACTACGCCCTGGCGCGCAGGGGCCGAGCGGCGGAGATGGTGCTGCGGCTGCCCGACCCGATCAAGCGGCGGATGCAGCGCACGATCCTCGCCGGCGCCCGCTCGACCGCTCTGGCGGGCGGCTCCTTCGTCCTCGGCGGGGCCGTGTCGCTGTTCGAGCTGGCCTGCACGGGCCAGGTCTACCTCCCCGCGGTCGCCTGGCTGGTGCGCACCGAAGGGGGGCTCAGAGCCCACCTTCTCCTGGCGGTCTACAACGTCGGCTTCATCCTTCCCCTGGCGGCCGTGTTCGTCGTGGCGTGGAGAGGGGTGGGCTCGCGGCGGCTCACCGCCCTCGCCCAGCGGCACACCGCGGCGGTCAAGCTGGCGCTTGCCGTCGTGTTCGCAGGCCTGGCCGCGCTGACGCTCGCCACCTGAGCGCGGGGCCCGCTACTGAGCGCCGGCGGCCGGCTCGCGCCGCTGCTGCAGGCGGCCCAGGTGCTTGAGCAGGAACAAGGCGAGCAGGGCGTGCATCCTGCGCAGGTCCGGATCGCGGGCTGCCGCCGCCTCGCCGAGCACCCACAGCGCCACTCCCAGGCGCTGGTCGCGCTCCAGGGTCTGCTCGAGCACGGAGCCCGAGCCCCGGCAGGCCGGCGGGGTCGTCTCGTGACGAAAGAGGGCGAGCACGAACAGCAGGTCGTGAACGGCCCCGATCACACGCTCGTGGTCGCCGGCGTCAAAAGCCTCGCGTGCCGCCGCGCACCGTGAGAGGATCGCCGCACGCGCCTCGGGCGAGACGCTGCGCACGAGGCGGCGCACCGCGCGTTCGGCATCGGCTGCCAGCCGCTCGGCCCGCGTGCCGCTGCGGCCGCTCTCGCCGGTGACGTAGCGGTAGAACTCGCCGGGACGGCCGAGCAGGTTCCCGAGGGCGATCGCGAGCTGCCGGCGCAGCACGTCGTTGGGCGTGCTGTGCATCAGCGGCAGGATCTCGCGCACGGCGTCGAGAATGCCCATCTGCGAGATCGCCTCGGCCCCCTGGGCCTTGACGCGGTCGGCGCGGTTTCCGCGCAGCATCGCGAGCAGGGTCTGGGCCGATTCGCGGCTGTCGAGGTCTCCGAGCGCCTCGGCCGCCGCCGCCTGCAGCTCGACCGACGGGTCCTCGAGCGCCTCCAGCAGCAGAGGCACGGCGCGCCGGTCCCCGACCTTGCCCAGCGCGCGGGCGGCCTCGGGCCGGATCGAGGATTCGCGGTCGCGCAGCTGGGCCGCCAGCGCGTCAAAGGATTCCGGGCTTCCGATGCGGCCCAGGGCCCGCGCCGCCTCCTCGCGCACCTCGCGGTCGGGGTCGGTGAGCCGGGCGACGATGTCGTCGATCGCGAGATCGCTTTCGGCTCCCTCGACGCTGCGCAGCGCCCGCGCGGCGCGGCTGGCCTCCTCGGCCGCACCGATGATGCTCATGTTCAGCAGGTTGCGCACCACGTTGGGCGTGGCCAGCCGCGTGACGATGTCGAACGTCGAGGTCTTGCGTCCTTCGTCGATGCGGGTGAGCACGAGAAAGCTCGCGACGGTCAGCGCCTCGGCGACCACGATCACGGCGTGGAACGGCTCGCCGGGCAGAGCCGCGAGGGCGCGCGCGTTGGAGGCGAGCGCTCCGCCGAGCAGCGAGCCTCCCGCGCCGATGACGCCGATGATGGCCAGGTACCAGGCCACGAACGTCGTGCGGTTGCGCTCCGGCGTGAGGCTCAGCATCAGCTGGTTGATGCCCTCGTAGAAGCCGGGGGCGAGCACGCCTCCGAGCAGCGAGATCAGCGGCAGGAGAACGACGTAGCTGCGGGGGCCCACGGCGAGATAGGCGAGCCAGGCCAGCGGAAAGAGGCTGCACAGGGCCACGACGGGCTTGCGGCCGAAGCGGTCCATCAGAGCGCCCCACGTGCGCACCGAGCCGACCCACGTGAGCTGCGAGATCACGGTCATGATTCCGAGCCAGGTGTAGGGCGCCCCCACGGCCGCGGGATCGGTGATGTAGGGCGGGATAAAGGGCGCCAGCACGTTGATCGACAGCATCGCCAGGCCGACGGCAAGGCAGAAGCGCACGAACTGGCCGCTGCGCAGCGGCTCGACAAAGGCCGAAAGCGACAGGCGGGCGGACGCCTCGCCGCCGACGGCCAAGCGAGCGGGGTCGGGAATCGCGAGGTACAGCAGGATGTCGACCACGCCGAACACCCCCGAGACCGCGAACACCAGCCCGTAGGCCAACGACGGGTTCGCCGGCTCGTCGAGGAAGACGGTGACCAGGAAGACCCACGACATGTTGACCGCGAAGATGATGGCCGAGCGCCGGCCGAAGAACGTGGCCCGCCTGCCCTCGGGGATCAGGTCGGCCATCCAGGCCCACCAGCCGGAGGCGGTGGCGTTCATCAGCGCCCATGCCAGGGGCATCGACAGGAGAATAACGCGCACGGCCAGCGCCTTGTCGCCGGTGCGCGCCTCCAGCAGCGACACCCCGGCAAGGACGAACCCGATCGCGCGGGCGACCACGTGCGCCGTCATCCAGATCGGCTTGCGGCGGCGCGGCCGGGTAAACATCGCGACGGCCAGCAGGCTGAACACCGAGCTGAAGGAGAGCATCGAGACCAGCAGCCCCAGCGTGAACGCCGAGGCGCCCAGGTGGTTCTTGAAGAAGACGTTGAACACCTGCTGTGGCCCGCAGACCGAGAACCAGGCGTGGGCCATCACCGCGCCGGTGATGTTGAGGTTCAGGGCGCGCGTGAGGCGCGCGCCGCTCACCGCTTGCGGGGCACGAGCAGCCGCAGAGGCCGCGCTCATCCGCTACTTGACCCCGAGCACCTGCTCGACCGGCGTGTAGGCCAGGCCGCAGGCGTCGGCCACGTTCGGATGCACGCAGTGGCCCGCGTAGGCGTTCAACCCCCTGCGCAGCGCCGGATGCGTCCGGCACGCCTTCTCGATTCCGCCCGCGGCCGCAGCCAGGCCGTACGGAAGGGTGGTGCCGGTCAGGGCCAGAGTCGAGGACAGCGCCACGGCGCCGGGCATGTTCGCGACGCAGTAGTGCACGATGCCGTCGACGACGTACACAGGCTCGTCGTGCGTGGTCGGCCGCGAGGTCTCGGCGATCCCCCCCTGGTCGATCGACACGTCGACGATGACGGCGCCCTTCTTCATGGTGCGCAGGTGCTCGCGGCGGATCAGTGTCGGCGCGCGCCCCCCGTGCAGCAGCACGGCGCCGACGACCAGGTCGCTCTCGGCGAGGACGCGCGCCAGGTTCTCGTCGGTGTTGTAGAGGGTGGTGATCCGGCCGGAGAAGATGTCGTCGAGGTAGGCAAGGCGATGGGCGTCGACGTCGAGAACCGTCACCTCTGCGCCGAGGCCCGCGGCCACCTTGCAGGCGTTGAGGCCCACCACCCCGCCTCCGATGATCCCGACTCTGCCGCGGGGAACTCCCGGCACGCCCCCCACCAGCACTCCGCGGCCGCCGAAGGTCCTCTCCAGGTACTTGGCGCCTTCCTGCACGGCGAGGCGGCCGGCGATCTGGCTCATCGGCCTGAGGCACGGCAGGTCGCCGTCGGCGGTCTCGATCGTCTCGTAGGCCACGGCGGCCACCCCCTGCTCGACGAGGGCGCGGGCGGCCTCGGGCGCAGCCGCCAGGTGCAGGTAGGCAAAGAGGATCTGGCGCCTGCGCAGCAGCCGCCTCTCGTCCTCGAGCGGCCCCATGATCTTGACGATCATTTCGGCCTCGCCAAAGACCGCTTCGCGGCCCTCGACGACGCGCGCCCCGGCGCCGGCGTACTCCTCGTCGGGAAACCCCGCCGCCCTGCCCGCCCCGCTCTCGACGAGCACCGTGTGGCCGCGGCTGCAGAACGAACGCACGCCCGAGGGGGTGAGCCCCACCCGGTACTCGTGGGCCGTGATCTCACGAACCGTGCCGACCGTCATAGGACCTCGCGCAGGGCATCAGCCAGCCGGCCGATGCCTGGGTCTATGGTTTTCTCATCGACACTGGAGAAGTTCAGCCTCAGCGTGTTGGCGTCCGCGCGGCCCACGTAGAAGGGCGCACCCGGCACGAAAGCCACCTTGCGTCGGATGGCCGCTTCGAAGAGCCGCATCGAGGAGGCGCCCCGGGGCAGCGTCGCCCAGAGGAACATGCCGCCCTCGGGCTCGGTGCACGTGACGCCCGCCGGGAAGCTGCCCCTGATGGCTGCCACCATGGCGTCCCTCTGCCTGCCGTAGGCGCGGCGGATGCGGGCGACGTGGTCGTCGATCCGGTTGTCGGCCAGGTACTGCGCGATGATGCGCTGGCCGAGGGAGTTGGTGTGGAGGTCTGAGGCCTGCTTGGCGATGAGCAGCTTCTCCATGAGCTCGCCCCGGGCCACGAGCCAGCCGATGCGAAAGGCCGGGGCCACGATCTTGGAAAAGGTCCCCAGCAGCACGCAATTGTCCTCGAGCAGCGTCGCGAACGACGGCTCGCTCTCGCCGAGAAAGCGAAGCTCGCCGTAGGGGTCATCTTCGACGAACACCGTCCTGGTGCGGCGCAGGATCGCGGCCGCGGCCCTGCGCGTCTGGCCGTCGTAGGTGATGCCCGACGGGTTCTGGAAGTTGGGCACCGCGTAGTACAGCCGCACGTCCCCGCTGCCCAACTCCCGCTCCAGCAGCGCGGTGTCGACGCCGCGGGGGGCAAGGGGGACCGGGCGGAACTCCGGACGGTACAGCGAGAAGGCCTGGATCGCGCCCAGGTACCCCGGCTCCTCGATCACGACGCGGTCGCCTTCGTTGAGGAGCGTCTTGCCGAGAAGGTCGAGCCCCTGCTGCGAGCCGCTGGTGACGAGGATGTCCGCGGGATCGACCGTGATGCCCCTGCCGCGGTAGCGCTCCGCGATGAGCTCGCGCAGGGGAGGGTAGCCTTCGGAGGTGCTGTACTGCAGGGCGTCGGCCCCCGAGGTGCGCAGCACCTTGTCCGAAGCCGCGCGGATCTCCTCCACGGGGAACAGCTCGCGGTTCGGCAGCCCTCCGGCAAAGGAGATCACCGATCGGTCGACGGCGACCTTGAGGATCTCGCGGATGAACGAACGGGGCACGTCGGCGATGCGGTCCGCGAACGCCGCGCCGGCGCTGCCCGCGCCGTCTACGGTGCCGGTGCCGCTCACGGTATTCATGCGCCCCCCATGCTATCAGATGCCGTCCGCGGAGTCACGGGCGCGGCCGCCGCCGCCGGCGCTGCGGCCACGAGACGGACGAACCGCCTGCGGCCCACCCGCAGCAGGCCGCCGGGGGCCACCGGCTCCTCGGCGCTGCGCAGGATCGCGCCGCCGAGGCTCACGGCCCCCTGCGCGGCCAGCCGCCGCGCCTCGCTGCGGCTGGCCGCCAGGCCCGCGGCCACCAACACGTCCACCAGCGGCGCGGCCGCTGCCAGAGCGTGCACCGGCGTCTCGTCCGGCTCCCGGCGCCGGCGGAACACCGCGACGAAGCGATCCTCGGCCTCCCGCGCCGCCTCCTCGCCGTGGAACACCGCAGCGATCTCCCGGGCGAGACGCATCTTGGCGTCCCTCGGGTGCCCGGCCAGCACCCCGGCGATCTCGTCTGGGGCCAGCGGCGTGACGAGGGCGAACCAGGCGGGCATCGCCTCGTCGGGCACGCTCATGACCTGGCCGTACATCTCGTGCGGCGGGGCGAGGATCGGGATGTGGTTGCCCAGCGACTTGCTCATCTTGGTCCTTCCGTCGGTGCCCGGGAGGATCCCGAGGATGACGGCGATGTTGGGCCGCTGGCCGCGCGATTCCATCAGCCTGCGGCTGGCGGTCACGATGTTGAAGAGCTGGTCGCTTCCTCCCACCTGGACGTCGGCCTCGAGCACGCTCGCGTCCTGCGCCTGCATCAGCGAGTAGAAGGTCTCGTGCAGCCACACGGCATCACCTGCTTCCCAGCGCCTGCGAAAGGCCTCGCGCGCCAGGATCTGCTGGAGCGAGAACTGCGAGGCCATTTGCACCATCTGGGCCGCCTCCAGGCCGGCGAGCCACTCGTGGTTGAAGCGCACCTCGGTGCGCTTCGGATCCAGGATGCGGAACGCCTGCTCGGCGTAGGTGCGGCCGTTGGCCTCGGCCTGCTCGAGGGAGAGAGCGGCGCGCAGCCGGTCCTGGTCCGAAGGGTCGCCGATCATCGACGTGAAGGTCCCGACGACGAAGATCACGTGGTGGCCCAGCTCCTGGAACTGCCTCAGCTTGCGGATCGGCACGGTGTGGCCGATGTGCAGGTCGGTGGTGCGCGGGTCGAAGCCGCAGTAGACCCGCAGCCGGCGGCCTTCGCGGCCGGCCTCCTCGAGCCGCTGCCGCAGCTCGCGCTCCATCGCGGCGGCGAGGCCCGCATCACCGTACTCGGTGCCCTGCATGAGGAAACGCACCTGTTCTTCGATCGTCACGACGCACCTCCCTGGAGCCGCACGGCGCCTGCGTTCCCCGGAGGCAAAAAAAAGCCCCCGGGTCGAAGCCCGGGGGCCCACACGATCGTTGCGTGCGCGCCTACCCCGACCTCGCCCGCATGCGGGAGAGGGAATAGAGATAGGTGTAGGCGGCAAAGGCAGCAGCGCTGCTCATCGGCGGCGGTGTAGCACGGAGCGGCCGGGGCAGTCAACCCACCCGGCCGCGGCGGGTGCGAACGCCGGGCCCGGCCTACTCGCGGCGCGGGTTGAACTGCGACTGCCGCGAGAGCTCCTCGAAGAGCTCGCGCTCCCGCTGCGAGAGCCGGCGCGGCACCTCGATGCGGATCGCGGCGTAGAGGTCGCCGCGCTCGGCCCCTGAGCCGAGCCCGCGGCCCTTGATGCGGATGCGCTGGCTCGAGCGGATGCCCGCGGGGATGCGCACGCGGGCGCGCCCCTCCACGGTCGGCACCTCGACCTCGGCACCGAGGGCCGCCTCCCAGGGCGTCACGGGCACGTCCACCTCCAGGTCGCGGTCCTTGACGCGGAACACCGGGTGGGCGGCGATGTGGACCGTGATGTAGAGGTCGCCCCGGCCCCCGTAGCCCGCTTCGCCCTGGCCGCGCAGGCGCAGCCGTTTGCCGTCGGTGATGCCTGCCGGGATCGTCACCTCGAAGGTACGGGAGGTGCGCCGCTCGGTGCCGTTGGGCCCGGGTTCGCGGCTCTCGAGCGTGACCATGCGCCGGCCGCCCCTGCAGGCGTCCTCGAGCGGAATCGTGACCTCGGCGTGGGTGTCCTGTCCGGTGTCGGTCTCGCGCACGGATTCGCGCCCGAAGCCGCCAAAGGGTCCCCCGAAGCCGCCGCCGCCGAACCCCCCGCTCCCACCGGAGCGGGCGCCCCCGAAGAGCTGTTCGAAGAAGTCGCTGAAGCCGCGGCCCAGGTCTCCGAAATCGAAGGCGAACCCGCCTCCGGGGCCGCCGGAGCCCGTGTGCCCGCCTGCGCCGCCGAACCCGAAGTCCCAGCCGGGCGGCGGCCTGAAGTCCTCCCCCGTGCGCCACCCGTCGCCGAGGGCGTCGTAGCGCCTGCGCTTCTCGGGATCCTTGAGGACCTCGTAGGCCTCATTGATCTGCTTGAACTTCTCCTCGGCGTCGCGGCTCTTGTTCACGTCGGGATGGAACTTGCGGGCGAGCTTGCGGTAAGCGGCCTGCACCTCCTCCGGGGAGGCGCTGCGCTGCACGCCGAGGGTTTCGTAGTAGTCGCGGAACTTCACGGCCACGGAGGCTCCCGACGCGCGGCCCCCGCGGGGGGCCGCGCGCTCCTTTCGACAGTGTACACGTCTGCCGTGCTCGCGTCAGCCCCGGCCTAGCCGCTCTTGACCGGAATGCGTCGGGGCCTGACCGCTTCCTTGACGTGAAGCGTCACGGTGAGCACACCGTTGTCGAGCGAGGCTTCGATCTTCTGGGCATCGATGGTGTCGTCGACGGTGTAGCCGGCCCGGAAGTCGCCTTCGACGCGCTCCTTGACCAGGTAGGTGCCTTCGATCGGCTGCGCCTTGCGCCTTCCGGTGACCGTCAGCTCGTTGTCCTCGATCTGGATGTCGACCGCATCGCGGGTCACGCCCGGCATGTCGAGCATCAGGAGAATGCGGCCTTCGTCCTCGATGCAGGTGCACGCCGGCCTGATGGTCCTGCCGTGAGCCTTGTCTTCCGCCATCACACTCCTCCTTCCATGGCGGCCTGCCGGAGCCGGCGTGGGCCGCCGTTGCCGCTGCGGCGCCTCAGCCGGCCTTGACCGATATGCGCCGGGGCCGCGCCTCGTCACGCTTGCCTATGGTGATCTCGAGCACGCCGTCCTTGAATGCCGCCGACACCCGGTCGGGATCGACCGTAGCCGGCAGAGAGAGGGTGCGCTGGAAGCTGCCTTCCCATGTCTCCTTCCTGTAGAGCTCACCCTTGTGCGTCCGGGCTCTCCGCTCGCCCTTGAGGGTGAGCACGTTGCCGGCCACCGAGATGTCGATGTCTTTGGCCTCGATGCCCGGTAGGTCCACCTGCACGACAAAGTTGTCGGCAGCCTCCACGACGTCGACCGCCGGTGAGACGGTGCGGTCGAAGAGCCCGCGGGACTCGACCGAATGGGGCAAATCGAACAGGCGGTTGATCTCCCGCTGCAGCCGCTCGAGGCCCTGTACCGGATCCAGCAGCTCCCGATCCATCGCACACCTCCCCAATGCGAGTTTTGCACTGTCTGTTTCAAGAAACGTGCCAGCAGTCAGATTCTACTGCTATCTCCATATTGCATAGAAAGATACGAAAATGAAGGCTGCTTTCGCCCTAAAGACACGCCGGACGGATGCTGGGTCTTTTCGGCCCGGGGCCGCCAGAACAGCCCGGTCCGGTGTGTCAAAACACCACTCAAAGCGGGAGAGTCACCTCGCCGCCGGTCTCGGCGCTCCTGTAGATCGCGAGGATGATCTCCACCGACTTGCGCGCCTCGCGCGCGTCGACCAGCGGCGCCTCGCCCTTCTCGATCGCGCGGGCGATGGCCTGGAACTCGCGCATGTGGCCGGAGTGGTCGATCGCGGCCGGATCCGCTGCGCCGCCGCCGACCGAATCGACGGCGCCGAGCCTGCGGCGGATCTCGGCGTCCTGCGGCTGTTCGTCGGCAAAGGCCCACGTGCGGATCGTATCCTCTTCGAGGGCGAGGCTGCCGCGGGTGCCGGAGAGCTCGATCCGCTTGAGGAACCCGGGGTAGACGGCCGTCGAACCCTCGATGACCCCGAGGGCCCCGCTTGCGAAGCGGAGCGCGGCCACGGCCGCGTCCTCCACCTCGATGCGCTCGTGGCCGAGAGTGTCCTTGTACGCCCTGACCGACGCCACCGGACCGGCGAACCACTGCAGGAGGTCGATCGCGTGGATCGACTGGTTCATGAGCGCGCCGCCGCCGTCGAAGCGGAGCTTGCCTTTCCAGCCGCCCTTGTCGTAGTAGTCCTGGCTGCGGAACCACTTGACGTAGGCGTCGGCGAGCACCACCCGTCCGAGGCGGCCGCTGTCGATCGCCCGCTTGACCGCCTGGGCCCCTTCGCGGAAGCGCGACTGGAAGACGCCGGCCACGGTCACCCGCCTGCGGTCCGCCGCCTCGATGATTCGGTCGATGCGCGACAGCGAGATCTCGATCGGCTTTTCGATCAGCAGGTGCTTGCCCGCCTCGATCGCCTCCAGCGCCGGCTCCATGTGCAGGCCCGAGGGCGTGCAGATGTTGACGATGTCGAGGCCGGGGTGCCGCAGAAAGGCGGCGAGGTCCGTGTAGCCCGCGCAGTCGTTGGCCCGTGCAAAGGCCTCGACGCGGCCGGAGTCGATGTCGCAGCAGGCGAGCAGGCTCCCGCCGCCCATCTCCCGGATGGCGCGGGCATGGAAGCCCGCGATCATCCCGACGCCGATGATGCCGAATCCGAGACCCATGGCAGGCCCCCCGCAAGAATATAGCCGCCCTCCCGCCAAAGGGAAAGCGCGGCTGCCAGCCGCCGGCTGGCGTCCGGTCGGCGGTGCGTGTATGCTCAGGCCCTATGATCGACGGTCCAACCTACGGCGACGTGCGCGAAGCTGCGGCCCGCCTGGCAGGCGTCGCGGCCTGCACGCCGGTGATGACCTCGCGCACACTCGACGGCCGCACCGGGTGCCGGGTGTTCCTCAAGTGCGAGAGCTTCCAGCGCATGGGAGCCTTCAAGTTCCGCGGCGCCTTCAACGCCATCGCCCAGCTCACCGCAGCCGAACGGGACCGCGGGGTGGTCACCCACTCCAGCGGCAACCACGCCCAGGCCGTGGCCTTGGCTGCGCGGCTCGCCGGCATCAAGGCGGTCGTGGTGATGCCGCGCGGCTCCTCGCCGCCCAAGCTGGCGGCCACCCGGGACACCTACGGAGCCGAGGTCGTGCTGTGCGAGAACAACGTGGCCTCCCGCGAGGCGACCACCCGGCGCCTCATCGAGGAACGCGGGCTGACGATGGTGCACCCCTACGACGACGACCGCGTGATCGCGGGCGCCGGGACCGCGGCCCTGGAGCTGCTCGAGCAGACGGGCGGCCTCGACGCCGTGGTGGCGCCGATCGGGGGCGGCGGCCTGATGAGCGGCACCTGCATCGCCGCCCGCGGCGCGGCTGCGACGGCAAGGCTCTACGGCGCCGAGCCCGAGCGGGCCGACGACGCGCGCCGCTCGCTGGAGGCAGGCCGCGTCGTGGCGAACCGGCAGCCGCCGGACACGATCGCCGACGGGCTGCGTACCAACCTGTGCGAGCGCACCTTCGCGGTCCTCAGCCGTCACCTTGAAGCGGTGGTGACCGTGAGCGAGGCCGAGATCATCGAGGCGATGCGCTTTCTCTGGGAGCGGCTCAAGCTCGTGGTGGAGCCGTCGGGGGCCGTTCCGGTGGCAGCTCTGCTTTCTCGGCGCCTCGACCTGGCGGGCAGACGGGTGGGCGCGATCCTCAGCGGCGGCAACGTCGATCTCGCCGCCTTCTTCGAGCAGTACGGCGCCGGCCGATAGGCCGATCGGCGGCGCGGGAAGGGGCCCGGGGCGGCGGAGCGGACGGCGGCCGGCGTCTGCCCGGTCGGCGAAATGCGGCTCGGTTGATCGCGGGGCCTCGACGGCAGTACCCTTTGCCCATGGCAGACGAAAAAGACAGAAACGTGATGGCGGCCGAGAAAGACAAGAAGCCCTGGGACAAGAGCTGCAAGGACTGCGGGCCCCGGGAGCGCGAGCCGCTCATCGGACCGATCCACAAGAACCAGTTCCGCTTCTCGCTGTGGTACTTTCTGATCGTTCTGGTCGGGATGTTCATCATCAACAGCTTCCTCGTGCAGCCGCAGGGTGAGATGGTCGAGTTCAGCCGGTTCAAGGATCTGATCCGATCCGGCCAGATCCGCCGCGTCGAGATGGCCGACACCTACCTCACGGGGATCTCGGCCACACGCGCGCAAATCGCCGGGGGGGTCCAGCCCGGCGACGTCAAGCAGTACCGCACGGTGGCGGTCAACGACGCCGGACTCGTGGCCCTGATGGAGGAAAAGGGAGTCGAGTACTACGCGACGCCTCCCCAGCAGCGTTCGCTGTTCGGCGTGATCCTGAGCTGGGTCGTGCCGATCCTCCTCTTCTCCTTTGTCTGGAGGATGCTCATGAGCCGCATGGGTCAGGGCGGAGTCAACGTGATGTCCTTCGGCCGCAGCCGCGCCCAGATCGTCTCCGAAGGAGAGACGGGCGTGCGTTTTGCCGACGTCGCGGGCGCCGATGAGGCCAAGGCCGAGCTGGTTGAAGTGGTGGACTTCCTCAAGAACCCCGAAAAATACACGGCCATCGGCGGCAAGATCCCCAAGGGTGTGCTGCTCGTGGGCGCTCCCGGCACGGGAAAGACGATGCTGGCCAAGGCGGTCGCCGGCGAGGCCGCGGTGCCGTTCTTCCGCATGAGCGGCGCCGACTTCGTGGAGATGTTCGTCGGCGTGGGCGCCGCGCGCGTGCGCGATCTGTTCAAGCAGGCGCGGCAAAAGGCGCCGTGCATCATCTTTATCGACGAGCTCGACGCCATCGGCAAGAGCCGTGCCGCCGGGCTGTCAACGAACGACGAGCGCGAGCAGACTCTCAACCAGCTGCTGGTGGAGATGGACGGCTTCGACGCGCGCTCGGGCGTGATCATCCTCGCGGCCACCAACCGCCCGGAGATCCTCGATCCCGCGCTCCTGAGGCCGGGCCGCTTCGACCGGCAGGTGCTCGTCGACAAGCCGGACCTGGCCGGCCGTGAGGCGATCCTCCGCGTTCATTCCAAGGAGGTCAAGCTCGACCCGGCGGTGGACCTCAACGCGGTGGCGCGGGCGACCCCCGGGTTCGTGGGCGCCGATCTCGCCAACCTGGTCAACGAAGCGGCCCTGCTGGCGGTGCGCGCCGGCCGGGACCGCGTCGCCCAGCAGGACTTTTCCGAGGCCGTCGAGAAAGTGATCGCCGGCCTGAAGAAGAGCAACAAGCTGATCTCGGCCGAGGAGAAGCGCATCGTGGCCTACCACGAGGCCGGCCACGCCCTCGTGGCTGCCGCCACGCCCGGCAGCGACCCGGTGCAGAAGATCTCCATCGTGCCGCGCGGCATGGGCGCCCTCGGCTACACGCTGCAGCTGCCCACCGAAGAACGCTACCTGCTCACGCGCGAACAGCTGCTGGCCCGCATCGACGTGCTGCTCGGCGGCCGCGCAGCCGAGGAGATCACCTTCAAGACGATCTCGACGGGAGCGGCCAACGACCTCACGCGGGCCACCGACATCGCCAACCGCATGATCACCGAGTACGGCATGAGCGAGCGGTTCCGCAACGTGCACCTGCCCTACCGCAAGAGCGCCACGTTCCTCGGCGAGCAGACCTACTCGGTGCAGCGCGAGTACTCGGAGAGCACGCAGCAGTACATCGACGAAGAGACCGCACGCATCATCGACGAGCGCTACAAGGCGGTCCTCGAGCGGCTGCGCGGCGACGAGCCGGCGCTCAAGCGCGTGGCCGACCGGCTGCTCGAGGTGGAGACGATCGAGGCCGCGGAGTTCGCGCGCCTGGCGGCGAGCGCCTGAGCCCCGCCGGCTGCCGCTCGAGAACGACGACCGCGTCTACTCCCCGGCGGCTCTGCCGCCCGTCTGCGAGGCCCTTCGCCTTCCCTTTGCCTATGACTGCCATCACCACCGGTGGCTGCCGGATGACCTGTCGACGACGGAGGCGACCGAGCGCGCAGCCGCCACATGGCTGCGGGCGCGGGGCCGCCGCGGCCCCTTTGGCCGCGAGCCGCTGTTCCACGTCTCCAGCCCCCCGAGGGTGGACGCCGCGACCGGGACCTGCGGCCCCACGCGGACTTTGTCGAGCCGCGCGACATTCCCGCCTGCTGGCTCGACCGCGAGATCACCGTCGAAGTGGAGGCCAAGGAGCTCGCCGTCGAGCGCCTGCAGCGCTCCTTCTCGCGCAAGCGGCAGGATGAGGGGCGGACGGGCCGTCGTTTGAAACACGGGGTCCGCAGTCCTATATTTGTAGGCGCGGGTCTGCTGCTTCGTGCAGCCGCGGGGGACGAGAATGAACAAGCTCGCTCTGGTCGTGGGTCTCGTGCTTTCGGTCAGCCTGCCGCTGCCGGGCCAGAGCGTGACCGTGCAGTTCGCCGACGGCCTGCTCGAAGCGCAGCGCGGCGGCAAGTGGGTGACGGTGGACGTGGGTGCCGACCTGGAGCCGGATGCGGTCGTGCGGCTTTCGGCCGGCGGCTACGCGGAGCTCGCCCGCGGCGGCCGGATGATCGCCCTCAGCCGCGGCGGCACCTACCGGCTTTCCGACCTGCTCAAGGCGGCCGGTGCGGCCTCCGCCTGGGGCATGGGCTCGGTGGTGAACGCCAAGCTGACCGCCCTCGCGGGCACCCGCGCCGTCGCGCCCCAGTCGGCCCAGATGGGCGCCCGGGGCTCCGCCCAGGGCGGCGCAGAGGTCACCTGGGTCGAGGACGAGGCGGGCGAGATGGTCCGGAGCGGAATCACGCTGCTGGCCGACGGCCGGGTCGCGGAGGCTCTCGAGTCCTTCAAGCAGGCCCTCGACAGCGCGGCGGACCCGGAGTCCGAGGCCGCGGCCCGCTTCTACGCTGCCTACGCCCACGACCGGCTCGGGCAAGGGGGCCCGGCGATGCGACTGATCGCGCGGGTGAGCCCCGCGGCCACCGTCGACTACTACCGGGACTTCGTGCTCCTGAAGAGCCGCCTGCTCATCGAGAACGGGGCCGCTTCGGAGGCGCTGCCGCTCCTCGACGGCTACCTGGCTGCGGGCCCGGGAGCCGAGGACGCGCAGGCGGCGCACGTGCTGGCCGCTTTCGCCTATCGCGCCCTCGGCGACGAGCAGGCCGCGACAGCCCGGCTGCAGACGGCTCGGGACATCGCGCCGGCCACGGAGCTCGGGCAGAAGGCCGGCGCGCTCATCCCTGAGGGTCGATAGCGCCCCCGCAGACGCCGCAGCGGGGGTCGCGTTGGACGCGGACGATCCGCGTCTCCATCGTGAGCGCGTCGAGGATCAGCAGCCGGTCGATGAGCCGGACACCGATTCCGAGCAGGAACTTCAGCGCCTCGGCCGCCTGCACCGCGCCGATGATCCCGGCCACCGCCCCGAGAACGCCTCTGTCGCTGCGGGTTGAGACTGCCTCCGCGGGCGGAGGCTCGACGTAGACGCAGCGGTAGCAGGCATGTCCGGGCTCCCAGCTCATGGTCTGGCCCTGGAACTCCGCCACACCGCCCTGGCTGAATGGCCTGCCCTCCACCACGCACGCGTCGTTGACCAGGAACTTCGTCGGGAAATCATCGGTCGCCTCCAGGACAAAGTCGTAGGCCCGGACCAGCTCCCGCATGTTCTGCGGCCCCAGCCGCTCCTCGATCGGCACCACCTTCACGTCCCGGTTGAGGCGCTCGAGGCTGTCCCGGGCCGAAGCGGCCTTTGGCCGTCCCACGTCGGCGGTGCCGTGGAGGATCTGCCGCTGCAGGTTGCCGAGCTCCACGCGGTCGAAATCCGCGATCCCGATGGTGCCGACCCCCGCTGCAGCCAGGTACAGCGCGATGGGCGATCCCAGCCCGCCGGCGCCGACGATCAGCACCCTGGAGCGGAGCAGCCGTTCCTGGCCGGCCGCGCCGACTCCCGGCAGCAGGATGTTGCGGCTGTAGCGGATGATCTGATCCTCGCCCAGTCCCATGGCCGGCTCCCCCGCCGCGCCCTCACCCTGCCGCAGGCCCTGCCCCGGCTTCGGCGCCGCAGCAGGCTTCGCGCCGTTTGAGCTCAGCCGCCGGAGATGCGGAGGAGAAGCTCCACGACGTCGCCGTCGTGCACGAGGGTGGCGGCGCAGGCGCCGCGGTCCAGGATGCGGCCGTTGAGCTGGACCGAGACCATCTCCGGCGCAGCCACGCCGCGAAGGCGAAGCAGGTCGGCGATCGCGACCCGCTGCCCATCGAGAACCTCGCGTTTCCCGTTGATGGTGACGGTCAACCCGGCTCCTCGACGACCTCGCGGCCGCAGCCCATCGGCACCAGGTTCCCGCGGCTGACAAGGAAGTCGAAGGGCACACTACCGCCGGCGGATGTAATGGTCAAGGCCGCCGGGGAGGCCGATCGAGCTTGACAGGCGCCAGCGGCCGCGGTAGGTGAGAGCCACCGATGCGACGACGCCTCTGCCCTGCTCTGCTCTTCCTGCCGGCGGCCGCGCTGATCCTCGCCGGCTGCGGGGGCGGGGCTGCCGGGACGCGGACTCTGGTCTACGGCACGACCTCGCGGCCGTCGGGTGTGGACCCGGCGCAGGCCTACGACTTTCCCACCCTCGAGGTGCTGCAGAACATCCACCGGGGCCTCGTCGGCTGGGAGCCCGGCACGGCGCGGCTGGCGCCCGTTCTTGCCGCCGGCTGGTCGGCGAACCAGGCGGCAGACGAGTTCACCGTGAGGCTGCGCGGCAACCTCCGGTTCCCCGACGGCACTCCGTTGACGGCCGGCGTCGTCAAGTGGGCGGTCGAGCGCGCGGCGAGGCTGCAGGGCGACGCGTCGTGGCTGGTCACCGACTTCGTCAGCCGGGTCGACGCTCTCGACGAGCGCACCGTCCGGTTCACGCTCAAGAGGCCGACCGCCTTTTTCCCCGCGCTGCTCGCCTGCGCACCCTACTTTCCCGTGAGCCCGGGCACCTACCCCGCGGACCGGATCGCCTACGGTCCGCAGGAGCTGGGCGGAATCGGGCTTGCCGGCCTCGGCCCGTACCGGGCCGTCGCCTCCGGCAGCGACGCAGCGATCGTGCTCGAGGCGGACCCCGGCTACCGGGGTCCGCGACCCGGCATCGAGCGCATCGTCATCCGGGTCTTTCCCGAAAGCGCCGCACTGCGCCTCGCTCTCGAGAAGGGCGAGATCGACATCGCCTTCAGGGGGCTGCGTCCGCCGGACATCGAGCGGCTCTCGGCGCAGGGCGGCATCTCGGTCCACAGGCGCAGCGGCCCGCAGATCCGCACCCTCTGCTTCGAGACATCGCAGTCGGTGTTCGGCGACAGGCGGCTGCGTCAGGCGATCGCGGCTCTCGTCGACCGGCGGCAGATCGTCGACAAGGTCTTCCTCGGCCGCGCCACCCCGGCCTACTCGATGGTGCCGGCTCACGTCGAGCACCACCTGCCTTCGTTCAGGAGTGCCTACGGCGAAGGTCCGGACCCGGCCAGGGCGGAGCGCCTGCTGCGCGAGGCAGGCTACACCGCCGAGGCGCCGCTGCGCTTCGAGCTGTGGCACGCACCGGCCCGCTACGGGCAGACGGATGCCGCGGCTGCCGAGCTGCTCAAGAGCCAGCTCGAGAAGTCGAAGGGCGTGAGCGTCACGGTGAGGAGCACGGACTGGCCGACCTACAGGGACCAGTGGAGAAAGAGGCGGATGCCCGCCTGGCTGCTCGGCTGGTACCCGGACTACATCGATGCCGACGCCTACACCGCCCCGTTCGCAGGGACGGCGGGCAGCGGGAACGTGGGCGTGAACTTCTCCAGCGCCGAGTGGGACCGCTGGATCGCTCTCGAGCAGGGCAGCCTCGAGCGGTCGGCGCGCGGGCGCATCTTCCAGATGATCCAGCAGGCCTGGACCGAAGAGGTTCCCACCATACCGCTGTGGCACAGCGATCTGTACGTCTTGACCAGGTCGGGCGTCGAGGGCGTGAGGATCGACCCGGCGACGAGCCTCGACTTCGCCGCCCTCAGGCTCGAATAGGGCTGGCCCACACCGCCTGACCGTCGCGCTCGAGCTCGAGCGGGCCGCCTCACGCTCAGGCTGCGCCGAGCCAGTCCGCCCGCAGGTCATATCCCGCAGCCCCCGCGAGGCGGACGCGGACAAAATCGCCGGCCCGCGCTCCTTGCGGGACGCCTCGCACGCGCACGACGCCGTCGACCTCCGGCGCCTCGCGCCTGCTGCGCCCGATCCACCAGCGGCCCTGCCCCGCAGGACGCTCGAGCAGCACCATGGTCTCGCGCCCGACCGCGGCTGCGTTGCGCGCCTCCACGAGGCCGCGCTGCAGCGCCAGCAGCTCGCCCATCCGCCGCTCGGCCGTAGCCGGCCGCGGACGGCCGGCAAGATCGACGGCCGGCGTTCCGGCCTCGGGCGAAAAGACGAAGGCGCCGAGGTGGTCGTAGCCGACCTCGGCCGCGTGGCGCAGCAGGTGGCGGAAGCGGGGCTCGGTCTCGCCGGGGTGGCCGAGCAGGCAGGTGGTGCGCAGCGCCACGTCGGGCATCGCCGCCCGCGCCCGGCCCGGCAGCGAACCCACGGCGGCGATCGTGTCCGCCCGGCCCATGGCGGCGAGCACCGCGGGGTGGCTGTGCTGAATCGGCACGTCGAGGTAGGGACAGACCTGGGCCACCGAGGCCATGGCCTCGAGCAGCCGATCGCTCACGCGCGTCGGGTAGCCGTAGAGCAGGCGGATCCAGAAGCGGCCGCCGAGCCTGCCGAGGGCGCGCAGCAGGTCCGCCAGGCGCTGCCTGCCTGGGAGGTCGATGCCGTAGGCGGTCACGTCCTGCGAGACGAGGTCCAGCTCGCGGCAGCCTGCCTCCAGGAGGCTCTCGGCCTCGGCCACGAGGCGCGGCAGCGGACGCGATCGGTAGCGGCCGCGGATCGCGGGAATGGCGCAGAAGGCGCAGCGGTGATTGCAGCCTTCGGCGATCTTGAGGTAGGCGTGCGCAGCGCCGCTGAAGACCACCGGATGCCTGCCCGGCTCCAGGAGCCGGGGCTCGAAGAGCCGATGGGGGCGGCCGGAGACGAGGCTGAACAGGCGCTCGCCCCGCTCGAGCCTCTGCACGACGGCCGCCACCTCGGCGAGCTCGTCGACGCCCATGACCGCGTCCACCTCGGGGAACAGGTCGAACAGCCGATCGCGCTCGCGCTGCGGAAAGCAGCCGGCCACGACGACCGCCCGCACCCGGCCCCGGCTCTTGAGCCGGCAGGCCGCGTCGATCGCCCGGGCGCTCTCCTGCCGGGCGTCGGCGATGAAGGCGCAGGTGTTGACGATGATCACGTCGGCCTGCTCGGGCGCGGGGGCCAGAATCACACCCGCGGCGATGAGCTCGCCGGCCATGATCTGGGAATCGACGAGGTTCTTGACGCAGCCGAGGCTGACGAATCCGACGGTAAACACGGGGATGGCGGATCATACGGGGATTGGCCGGGCGGATCAATCGGTGCTACCCTGCGGTTGCCGTGAGCCTGCCCTACCTCGCCGTCGCCAACGTCCGGGGAGAGATCTTCGAGGCGCGCGATTACCTGATGACCGGGATGGCGCTCGACCGCGCGCTGCTGCCCGACGCATCGGACCTGATCCCGCTGCCCTACGGCAGCAACCTCTTCGTGCTGCCGGGGCGCCTGCCGATCGGCTGGGATCGGCGCAGCCGCCGCTTCGCGGCGGTGAACGAGGTCGGCGGCGAGCCGGTGAGCGCGGTGGCTGCGTTCATGGCGCCCGCCTACCTGCAGCTGGCACGCGCGGCGGCCGAGGCGCGCGGCGGCGACCGCAGGCGGCTGCCGCTGTACAGCTACACGGCCGTGGGGTGGAAGGGCGGCCGCTTCTACGCGGCAGGCGTGCGCATCGATTCCGACGTGCGGCAGGACCTGCGGCTCGTCGACCTCGCTGCGGTCGAGCAGGCGGCCGACCGCATGCTGGCGCGATTCCCCCGCAACCGCCTCGTCGCGCACCTGGTCGAGAAATGCGTCCGCTGCTACGGCTGCCCGGCGGCGCGCAACTTTGTGCTGGGCCGCTGGGAGTGCCCTGTGCCCACCAGCCGCGCCTGCAACGCCGGCTGCGTCGGATGCATCTCGCAGCAGCCCGCATCGACGGGCGTGCCCGCTTCGCAGTCCCGGCTGGAGTTCACGCCCACCCCCGAGGAGATCGTGGAGCTCGCTGCGCCGCACCTGGAAAAGGCTCCCCGTCCGGTGGCGAGCTTCGGCCAGGGATGCGAGGGGGAGCCGCTGCTGGAGGCAGCCCTGATCGAGGAGGCCATCCGGGGGATCCGCGGCCGCACCGCTCGAGGCGTGATCAACATAAACACCAACGGCAGCCTCCCCGACGCGATCGAGCGGCTGGCGCGGGCGGGGCTCGACAGCATACGCGTCAGCCTCAATTCGGCGCGGGAGCCCTGGTACGCGGCCTACTACCGCCCGAGGGGCTATGATCTGGCCGCGGTCGTCGAGTCGCTGCGCGTGGCGCGGCGCCACGGGCTGTGGACATCGCTCAACTACCTCGTGTTTCCTGGGCTCACGGACCGCGAGGACGAGACCGAAGCCCTCGAACGCCTGGCGCGCGAGACCCGGGTGAACATGATCCAGACGCGCAACCTGAACATCGACCCCGACTGGTACATCGACGCCCTCGGCCTGAGGGGGGACGGCGTCGCCGCTCTCGGAATGCGCTCGTGGATCGCCCGGGTGCGGCAGCGCCTGCCCTGGGTGAGGCTCGGCTACTTCAACCCGCCGCGCGAGGACATGCGCAGCGAGCACTACGCCTTTGCGGATCAGCCGGGGGAGTGATCACTCCTCCCGGAACAGCTCCACGACCTCTTCGGCATTCTTTGCACCCGCCACCGCCCTGCAGAACGCCGTCGAGCGGGTCATGCGGGCGATCTCCGCGAGGGCTTCGATGTGGGGACCCGACTTGTCGGGAGGTGCGAGGATGAGGAAAAAGAGGGTCGACGGCTTGCCGTCGAGGGCCTGGAAGTCGATTCCGGAGGGGGCCACCCCGATGGCGATCGTCAGGTCCTTGACCGCGGTGGTCTTGGCGTGCGGAACGGCGATGCCGTTCTCCAAGCCGGTGCTGCCGAGGGCCTCGCGCGCGAGCACCGCCTCGTAGGCCTTGCGCTGGTCGGCCAGGCGGTGGGCGCTCGAAAGCACGTCCAGGAGCTCGCGGATCACTTCGTCTTTCGACTTGCCGGTCAGCGGAACCTTGACGACGTCCGCACCGATGAGGTCGATCAGCGCCATGGATGACACCCCCACGACAGTATTGCAGAGACCGAGACGCTCGGCAAGGCGACGGCCGCGCTCACGCGTCGCCTCCGAAGAGGTCCCAGACGCGATCCTCGTCCTTGACGATCAGCACCGCGCACGGGACCGTCCGCATCGCGCGCTCGGCCTCGTTGTAGAACTCGTCGCGCCGGCTGCGGATGTGGGACAGCTCGCCGATGACCAGCAGGTCGATCCGCTTCTGGGCGACCACCCGCTTGATCTCCTGGTGCACCGTCCCGCGCGTGCTGATGATCTCGATGGCGACGCCCTTGCGATGGGCCAGCTCGCGCACGTGGTTCAGGTAGCGCTCGGCGTCGGCCTCCAGGTCGTGCTCGTACTCCTGCTGCTCGGCCGCCAGAAAGATCCGCGTGCGCACCAGGTCTTCGAGGGCCCGGGTGTTGACCACATAGAGGGCCGTCAGCTCGGCGCCGGCGGCGCCGGCCAGCAACACGGCGTACTGGGCCGCCGTGATGGCCTGCTCGCTTCCGTCGATGTACACGAGGATCCTGCGAATCGGGCAATTCATCGCTCACGCTCCTCCCGCGCGCCCGGCGGCGGCCGTGCGGGCTTCCAGCCGCCGCTTGACCATCTTCATCAGCACGAACATGTCGCGCTCGTTCTCCTCGAGGCGATTGCGCACAAAGGCGACGGTCTCGACGAGGTCGGGAATGGCGATCTTCTCGAGAGCGTTGACCTTGCGGATCGTCTTGCGCACCTCCTGCGCGAGGCGCATCACGGAGATCTTGAGCTCGGCGAAGCGGCCCATCAGATCGAGGGCCTCCTTGAAGCTCTTCACCGAGGCGTCGATCCAGAAGCTGGTGTCCAGCGGGCTGTAGAACGGCGGCCGTTCCTCGAACCGGGTCTCGACCACCGGCAGGCTCACGCCCATCACCCGCCGCTGGCGGATGTGGATGTCGGTGCGGATGTTGACGGCCCCGGCGAGCTGCGTCACCCGCAGCCGCCCCATCCGCAGCACGGCCTGCTCGAGGGTCCGGTAGGCCTCGGCGAGCGCCTTCTCGATGCGCGCCTGGAAATCCACGGTCTGGTCCACGAGCGTCAGCAGCTCGATCACGAGGATGTTGCGCTTCTGATCGAGCAGCTCGTAGCCGAGCCGGGCAAAGCTCAGCTCGCCGGCGAGGCGCAGGAGGCTGGTCTTGGTCGGGGCGACGTTTCTCACTGAACCTCTCCCGCTGCGGCCGCGGCGGTCCTACTTCCCATAGTACTTCTCCAGCTCTTCCTCTGTCACCCTGTGCAGCTCCTCGGCGGGCAGCTTGCCGAGCACCTGCCAGCCCATGTCGAGCGTCTGCTCGATGGGCCGCTCCTCGTTCTGGCTCTGGGCCACGAACTGCCTCTCGAAGGCCTCGCCGAACTCCATGTACTGGTGGTCGAGCGGCGTGAGCTCCTCCTCACCGATGACCGAGGCCAGGTTGCGCACGTCCTTGACGTAGCTGTAGGCCGCGAACAGCTGGCTCGCCAGGTGCGGGTGGTCCTCGCGTGTCATGCCCTCGCCGATGCCGTCCTTCATGAGGCGCGACAGCGACGGCAGGCCCGCCACCGGCGGATAGATGCCGCGGCCGTACATCTCGCGCTCGAACACGATCTGGCCCTCGGTGATGTAGCCGGTGAGGTCGGGGATCGGGTGCGAGATGTCGTCGTTGGGCATGGTGAGGATCGGAAGCTGCGTGATCGAGCCCTTGTACCCCTTGATCATGCCTGAGCGCTCGTAGAGCTCGGCCAGGTCCGAGTAGAGGTAGCCCGGATAGCCCTTGCGCGACGGGATCTCGCCGCGGATCGTGGAGATCTCCCGCAGGCTCTCGCAGTAGTTGGACATGTCGGTCATGATCACCAGCACGTGCATGTCGCGCTCGAAGGCCAGGTGCTCGGCGAGGGTGAGGGCCGTGCGCGGGGTGATGATGCGTTCGATCGACGGATCGTCGGCCAGCGAGAGGAACAGCGCCACGTTTTCCAGCACGCCGGTCTGCTCGAAGGCGGACACAAAAAAGCGCGCCACGTCGTGCTTGACGCCCATGGCGGCGAACACCACGGCGAATTCGCTCCTGCCTCCGCGGATCTTCGCCTGCCTGGCGATCTGCGCAGCCAGCTCGTTGTGCGGAAGCCCGTTGCCGGAAAAGATCGGCAGCTTCTGGCCGCGGATCAGGGTGTTCATGCCGTCGATGGCGGAGATGCCCGTCTGGATGAAGTCACGGGGGTACTCGCGGGAGGTGGGGTTGATCGGCATGCCGTTGACCGGCATCTCGCGGTCCGCCGTGGGGGCCGCGCCGCCGTCGATCGGCCGGCCGAGCCCGTCAAAGACGCGGCCGAGCATCTTCTCGCTCACGCCCACCGCCAGGGGCTCGCCGCGGAAGCGCACGCGGGTGTCGGGGAGGGTGAGGCCGCTGGTTCCCTCGAACACCTGGGCGACCACCGCCTCCTCGCTGGTCTCGAGGACCATCCCGAGCCGGACGCCGCCGGCGGGATCCACGCACTCGATCAGCTCGCGATAGCCGACGGGGTGCGTGCGGCGCACGTAGACCAGCGGCCCCTCGATGCGGTGGACGCCGATATACTCCCGGCCGGCCAGCAGGCGCCGCTCGCGCTCTCCGGTCTCCCGGGCCGCCGGGGCTCCGGTCTCACTCATAGATCGACTCCAGTTGCGCGAACCCGCGCTCGAGCCGGGCCGCGAGCCTGTCAAAGGCCGGCCCGTCGTCGTTGGCGATCGTCAGCTTCATCTTCACCAGGTCCTGAAACACCCGCATCCGCCGCAGCTTGACCAGGGTCACGCCGTGCTTGATCGCCTCGGCTCCCTTGCGGGCGTACTCGGCGATCAGGCCCAGCATCCGGCTCTGCTTGTCGACGGAGGAAAAGCGGTCGATGTCGTCGTAGGCGTTCTGCTGCAGGAACGCGTTCTTGAAGAGGGTGCAGACGTCGATGACAAAGCGCTGGCTGTCGGGCAGCGCGTCGGGCCCCACGAGCTTGACCACTTGCTGCAGCCTCACCTCGCGGTGCAGCAGGTCCATGATCTGCGCCCGGTCCCGGCTCCAGGCCGGACCCGCCTTCTGCTCCCACCAGGCGGACACGTCGTCGAGGTACTCGCTGTAGCTGTCGAGCCAGGAGATGGCGGGGTAGTGGCGCGCGTTGGCCAGCTGCCGGTCCAGCGCCCAAAAGCAGCGCACGAAGCGCTTGGTGTGCTGCGTGACCGGTTCGGAAAAGTCGCCTCCCGGAGGCGAGACCGCCCCTATGATCGTGACGCTGCCGGGGCTTCCCGACAAGGTCTTCATCGAGCCGGCCCGCTCGTAGAACTCGGCCACCCTCGTGGGCAGGTAGGCGGGGAAGCCCTCCTCGGCGGGCATCTCCTCCATGCGGCCGGAGAGCTCGCGCAGCGCCTCGGCCCAGCGCGATGTGGAATCGGCCATCACGGCCACGTCGTAGCCCTGGTCCCGGTAGTACTCCGCCAGCGTGACCCCCGTGTAGATGCTCGCCTCGCGGGCGCTCACCGGCATGTTGGAGGTGTTGGCGATGAGGACGGTGCGCTCCATGAGGCTGCGCCCGGTGCGCGGATCGACGAGCTTGGGGAACTCCGTGAGCACGTCGGTCATCTCGTTGCCGCGCTCGCCGCAGCCGATGTAGACGATGATCGACGCGTCGCACCACTTGGCGATGGCATGCTGCGTCATCGTCTTTCCGGTGCCGAAGCCGCCGGGGATCGCCACCGTCCCGCCCTTGGACACGGGAAAGAGCGTGTCGATGACGCGCTGGCCCGTGACGAGCGGATTCACGAGAGCGAGCCGCTCGCCCACGGGACGCGGGGTGCGGATCGGCCAGCGCTGCATCATAGTCACCGGCGCCCGGGTCCCGCCCTGCTCCACAACGGCGATCGGCTCCTCGACGGTATACTCGCCCTCGGGAGCCACCGACACCAGTCGCCCGCCGAGATCGGGCGGCAGCAGCACGCGGTGCTCGACCTGCCCCGTCTCCTGCACGCAGCCGAGCACCGCCCCTCCGGCCAGGTCCGCCCCCGGCTCGAGCGGCTGCGGGACGAAGCGCCACTTCTTCTGCCGATCGAGGGACGGCGCCTGAATGCCGCGCTCGATGAACACGCCCGAGAGCTCACCGAGCCGCTCGAGGGGCCTCTGGATGCCGTCGTAGATCGTGCCGATGAGGCCGGGGCCCAGCTCGACCGAGAGGGGCATCCCCGAGCCGTACACGGCGTCGCCCGGGGCGACCCCGGTCGTGTCCTCGTAGACCTGGATCACCGCGGCTTCGCCTTCGAGCTTGATGACCTCTCCGACCAGGCGCGACTCGCCCACGCGCACCAGCTCGAGCATCATCGCGTCGGAGACTCCCCCGACCTCGATGACGGGGCCGTTGACGCGCCTGACTCTCCCGATGATCCGCTCACTCATTCACGGTCTCCCCAAGGTTCCCCTTCAACCTCTGTCTCACTCCCGTGCGAACAGCGCATCGTGGATGAGGCTGCGGATGCGCGTCTGCTCGCGCAGCAGCCGGGTGGCCACCTGATTGTTGTAGGCCACGCGGCCGTTCCTCGCGGTGAGCACGACGCCCTGGCCGAGAAGCGGCTGCGCGCTCGAGAGCGTCAGGTGAACCTTCCGCCCGACCGACTGCAGGACCTCCCGCTCGGCCTCGGCCAGCAGGGCCGGATCGAGGGCCTCCCGCTCCGCCGCTGTTGCGTTGACCTCGGCCTCGGCTTCCCCGAGCCCGATGGCCGCTTCGGCGATCCACCCCACCAGCATGCGCCGGTAGTCCTCGGTTGCGGCCAGCGCCGCCAGGCGGTTTCGTGTCGCCTCCAGCGCCCGGCTGATGATCCGATCCCTCACCCGCAGCCGGGCGCGCCGGGCCTCCACGCTCACCCGCGAGCGGGTGCTCCGGTCGAGCGCCTGCAGGCGCTCGGCCGTGCGGGCGCGCGCCTGAGCCTCGATGGCGCGGCACTCCTCGCCCGAGATCTCGCGCCGCTTCCCCGCCGCCTCCTGGGCCTCGGCCACGATGCGCGCAGCCTCGGCGCGCGCATCGGCGAGGATGCGGGCCGCCAGCGGATTCGCGCCGCCCTTGTCCTGTTCGCTCACGCTCGATTCCCCTCTGAGCCTGTCGCGCCGCGGCAGCGCGCTACAGCTTGACGCCGATCGCCGCGTTGACCATCTCGCGGATGCCGAGCTTGCCTTCCATCGCGCCGCGTCGGTCCGGGATCTCCACGATCAAGGGAAATCGGCCGGTGAAGACGAAGCGGTCCACCATCGGCCGGATCAGGTCCGCGATCCGCTCGGTCATCACGATGATGCCGACCTCGCCGTCGGCGAGGGCCGCCCTGAAGGCTTCCTCGGCCTGCTCGGCGGTGCTGACGGCGCGCCCGGGCACCCCCACCATTCCGAAGCCGAGGACCGCGTCCTCGTCGCCGATGACGTGGTACCTCACCGCCGCCCCCCGCGCGAGCGCCTGCCGGCGGCCGTGCGCGCGGGCGCTCGGGGCCCACGAGGTCCATGCCGGAGCGCCGCGACCCCGCTGCGCAGGCTCGCGCCTTCGGGAGTAGGTCCTTCCATGACCCTAGATCTTGCCCAGGATCATCAGGGCCGTGATGAACCCGAACACCACGAGCCCTTCGGCGAGGGCGATAAAGATCAGCGCCTGGCTGGCGATCTCCGGCTTCTCGCCGATGGCGGCCATGGCCGCGGAGCCGACGTTGGCTATGGCGATGCCGGCGGCGATCGCGCCCAGGCCAAAGGCCGCGGCCGCAGCCACCAGCTCCCACTTCATCACCTCAGCCTGCTCCGGGCTGATCTCGCGCACCGCCTCCTGGGCCGCCGGCCTGGCCACCGATACCAGTCCGAAGACTGCCATGAACGCCAGCAGGAGAACCAGCGACATGGACGTGTGCCTGCGGAACCCCGACTGCTGCTTTGTCACAAGAGCCTTCCTTTCGCGGCTCCCGCGTCGCTCGCTCGAGCGCGCGGCTGCCGCGTCCTGACCGTCATTCGCGGCTGCGCAGCGAGACGGGCATGTAGGCCGTCCCCGCGCCGGAGAAGTACTTCGAAAAGAACTCGTAGTAGTTGAGCCTCAGCGACTGGATGCCGGCCGACAGCCCCTCGAGCAGGATCACCAGCGCGTTGCCGAACGCCAGGACCAGCCACGACCAGGGCCCGTAGGCGCCGCCCCTGCCCACCTGGCGCGCGATCTCGAAGAACGCGATCATCAGGCTGGCATGGGCGATGCCCAGGCCGGCCACCCGCATGAACGACAGGGTGTTCGCCAGGTACCCGCTGAAGATCTCCAGCAGCTCGACGATCCACTCCATGACGAAGTCGACGAGCGTGAGCAGGCCGAAGCGGCCGCGGCTGCCCTCGTGGCCGAGGTAGTGAACCGGCGGCCCTGCCAGGAGGAGGATCGCGGGGAGGCCGAACATCCAGAACAGCTCACCCGGCGGCGGCAGGGTCCTGTAGCCGCTGGCGGCAAAACCGACGGCCGCGTACACGCCGGCGCCGTAGAGCCAGCCGCCGATCAGGCCGCCCTTGCTCAGCACCAGCTCCGTCCAGCGACGGGCGATGACCAGGTTGATCCAGTTGAGCAGCAGCCCGAGGCCGATGACGGCGACGCCAAAGTAGAGCGTGATGGCGAGGACCCCGTACACGTCGCGCACAAAGCCCGAGGGCTGCCCGTGGCCGGCGATGATCGAGTGGTAGTCGAACCAGACAGCCGGCGGCCAGGGAAAGCCGAAGGTCGAGCCGAACAGGATGCCGGTCACCACCGAGGACAGGCCGCAGTACAGGCCCAGGCGCAGCAGGTTCCTCACGTTCTGGCCCGGCCCCCGGTAGAGCGCCAGACCGAGGGCGCCGGCCAGGGCCAGGACCGCGCCCTGCCCCACGTCGCCGAACATCAGCCCGAACATGGCCAGGTACGTGACGGCGACGAAGGGCGTCGGATCCACGCTGCCGTAGGGCGGAGTCGCGTAGTTCTGGACCAGCATCTGGAACGGGGCGAGAAGGGGGGGATTGTGCAGGCGCACGGGCACCGAGGCCATCTCGGCGGGCCGGGGATCGTGCCACTCCAGCAGGCACGTGCCGCCGCAGGCGCGCCTGATCGCAGCCTCGAGCGGGCGCTGCATCGAGACCGGCACCCACCCCGAGAGCAGCACGGTGCGCGCCGTCGTGCTGAAATAGGACTGGATGCGGTGGTGCAGCTCGTTCATGCGCAGATTCGCCCAGAGGTCCTCCAGGCGTTCGCGTTCGCCGTCGAGCAGCGAGCGGATCTCCTCAGCGCACGCCTGCTGCTCGCGCCGCAGGCCCGAGAGGCGTTCGTCGAGCTCGGCGAGCGCCTGCTTCTTCAGGTCCGCCTCCTCGTGCAGCAGCTCGCCGTCCAGCCACCCGTGCCCATCGAGGGCGGCCTCGACCGCGCCCTCGTCGCGGCGGAGCGTGATCAGCAGCACCCGCGCCCGCTCGTCGTCCTGCCCGAGGTTGATCTGCACGCTCGGCCACTGGCGCAGCGCCTCGGTGAACGCCCTGAGACGGTCGGCGGCGACGCTTCCGGCCCTGATGTTGAGGAACGAGAAGCGCGTCGCCGCCTTGATGCCCTGCCCGATGTCGCGGAACAGCTCGATCTGCCGGCCGATCTCCTCAAGCCTGAGAATCTCCTGCTGCAGGCTGCGCTGCCGCTCCCGGACGCCGCGCACCTCCGCGCTGATGCGCTCGAGGTCCTTGTTCGCGGCCTCCAGGTCCACCGGACCCAGGCGCTCGACGTCGAGCCCGCCGGCCTGGGCCGGGCTCACGCCCGCCAGATCGAGCAGCCCCTCGACGCGCTTGCGCGTCTCGGCGATGCTCGCGGCCGAGATCGCCTGCCGGACCCCCCCGAGCACCGAGGCGTGCTCGACCGCCACCTCGGTGGCGCGGATCATGTGCATCGCCCCCAGGCGCAGCAGCTCACGGGTCACGGACTCTGCGTCGCGGTCGAGGACCACCCCGACCAGCTGCTTCATGCGGTCGGCGAACATCACAGCACGCCCCTTATCCGCTCCTGCGGCAGGCCGTAGAGCTTGGCGTTCAGAATCGTCATGAGGGTGCGGATCTCGTTGCGCTTGAGCACCACGTAGGCCAGCAGGGTGCCGATCGTGAACGGCGCGCCGCACAGCAGCCGCCCGACCTCGTGCAGCATGATCTGCTGCAGGATCCGCTCGATGAGCACCAGGCGCGCCAGCTCGTCGGCCGCCGGCACGGTCAGCATCACCTGCAGCGACGGGTAGCGCCGGCTCACGAGCCCCGAGACCAGCTCGGCCACGCGGCCGCTGCCGTAGGCGGCGGCGATCTGCTCGCGGCTGAACCCCGCCTGCGACGGGATGAGGAACCCGAGGACCCGGTCCAGGGGCAGGTTGTAGGCCACCCGGAACCTCACCATCCACGCCGCGTTCAGCAGGTCGATCTCCACGCCGATCATGCGCTCGGCGATCTGCCGGTCCTCCGAGGGCAGCCGGGCCGCGGCTGCGAGAAGGCGCTGGAAGAAGGCCCGGTCGAGGGCGATCTCGGCCTCGAAGAGGCTGCCGCCCGCCATCGTGCCGGCGTGCGGGGCGAGGACCGCGGCGTACGGGCTGCCGGCCAGGGCGGCGAGCAGCTCCTCGACATTCGCAGCCGCGAGGATGCGGTCGACCTCTAGGTCGTGGTGCACGCGGCCGCGGTAGAGGCAGCCTCCCGCCCCCGTGGTGTCGCGCCCGCGGATCACCCGGTCGAACCACACGCGCAGCGAGGCCTTGAGCGCCTCGACCTCGTAGCGCGCGGCCATCGCCTGCGCAAAGGCAAGCACCTCGCCCGACAGGTACCGCTCGAGCTCCAGGTGCAGCGCCACCTCGCGCCCAAAGAGCTCGAGCTCGGCCATGCGCAGGTCGCCGGTGCGCTCGTAGGCGGCCGAGGCCTCGCGGAACGAGGTCTCGCGCACCAGCGTCAGGGCGGCGTCCAGGTCGGCGGCGCGGATGAGCTGGTCGTAGAACGATTGGGGGAGAATCAGGCTGATGCGCGTCTTCAGCTTGGCGTTGATGAATCCGTAGGTCTTGAGACGGCCCGCCACGCGGCTACCTTTCGCCCCGAGCATCCTGCGACGGGCCACCCCGGCCCGGCTTCGCCGGCTCTGGCCTATACCCCGGCTGCGCGATCAGCTCCACGAGCCGGTCCACCAGCTTGTCCATGGCCGCGGGGTCGGCCGAGAGCGCGGCGTCGCCTTCGGCCTCGATCGCGGCCACCTCCCTGCGAAAGCGTTCCTCGGCCTCCCGCTCGGCCCGCTCCAGGGCCTCGCGCGAGGCGGCAATCGAGCGTTCCCTCGCGGCCCTCGCCGCCTGGGCAGCCTCGGCCTCGGCCGCCTTGCGGATTTCGTCGGCCTGGCGGCGCGCCCTCTCGAGCAGCGCTTCAGCCTCCTTCTCGGCGGCAAGCACTTCGTCGATCCGCTCTTTCATCGCCTCACCTCCCTCGCCCCTCACGGGAACACGCTCAGGAGGAACTCGTAGCGCGCGGCCAGGGCGCGGCGCCGGGGAAAGCTCCACACGTCGTAGAGGAGCGGGCTGGCGACGATCGTGACGAGCCTGCGCGCTTGGTCGATGCTCAGGCGCGTCGCGTCCCTGCCGTAGTGGGCGCGGGAGGCGGCCGCGATGCCGTAGACGCCCTTTCCGTACTCGATCGTGTTGATGTACAGCTCGAGGATCCGCTCCTTGCCCAGGATCCGCTCCATGGTCAGGGCAGCCAGCGCCTCCAAGGCCTTGCGCACGTAGGTCCGGTTGGGCGTGAGAAAGAGCGTGCGGGCGAGCTGCATCGTGATCGTGCTGCCGCCGCGGTGGATGCGGCCGAGCTCCCGGTTCAGAAGCATGGCGTCGCGGATCGCCTGGGCATCGATGCCGCCGTGCCGGTAGAACGTGTGGTCCTCGACGGCGACGAACATCGCCTTGACGCGCGGCGGAAGCAGCCGCAGCGGCACAAAGTCGATCGCCCGCACGGCCGCGCCCGTGGTGGCCGCCCGGTACAGCATGAGGGAGGTCACCGGAGGGTCGACGACGAGCAGGGCGGCCGACGCCCAGGCCACCAGCAGCGCAAAGACGACGGGCACCAGCAGCGCCCCGAGGACGCCGGCAGCCAGGGCCCTGCCCGCCGCCGCGCCGATCGACGGCCAGGCCGCAGCGGGGCGCGATCGCAGCAGAGGGGCAGCCGCGGGCCGACGCACCGGCCGGATCCCGGCCCTCACGACGGTGCTCATTCCGCAGATCTCCCCCCGACGCCGCGCGCGTCGACGTAATCGAGAATCTCGTCGGGCGGGGCCTGCCGTGCGATCATCCGCAGGAACTCGTCCTGCCGGCACAGGCTGGCGATCAGCGAGAGCAGGCGCAGCTGCCCTTTCAGGCTCGCGCCGAGCACCACCAGCAGCGCCGAAACCGGCATTCCGTCGGGGGCGTGGAAGTCCACCGGCTCCTGGAGAAAGCAGAGCGAGATCCGCTCGTCCTCGGCTCTTGCCAGCATCGGCTGTCTCGGGTGAGGAACCGCCACCCCGTGTCCGACGCCGGTGCTCATCAGGCGCTCGCGCTCGACCACGGCGGGCAGCAGGTGGGACGGTGCCACGCCGGCCGGCAGCACCGTCGCGGCGATCGCGGCCTCGAGGGCCTCCGCGATCGAGCGGCCCCCGACGCCGTAGTGAATGCCGCCGCGGCGCAGGAGCTCGCCGATCCCGGCCGAAGCCCGTCTCTCGGGCGCTGCCGGCTCGGCCGCTGTAGCCACGCGGGAGCTGCCCATCCACCGCTCGATCTCCTCGCGCTTGAAGCGATACTGGCCGCTGATGCGGTAGGCCGGGATCTTCCTGGCCTGGATCCAGCGGTAGAGGGTCTTGCGGGACACGTTCAGCATGTTCTGAAGGTCGGTCACTCGTAGATCCACCGCCGCCTCCCGCGGTTGTGTGCCGCGGAGGGGAAGCCTCCCCCCCGCGCACGTGTTGATCCGGGCGGGCGCTACCTGCGCGCCTTCGTCGCCTCGTCGATCGCCCCGGCCGCTGCGGCCAGGGCGTCGCTGATCGCCCGCAGCTTGTTCCTCGAATCGACGAACCTGCGAGCGGTCTGATCCTTCTTCGCTTCCTCGAGGCTCTGCCTCGCTGCCTCCAGTTGAGCCTCGAGCTGCCTGACGTCCGGCTGGCGGGCAGCCGCAGCCCGGCCGATGGCCGCACCTGCGTCGGCGAGGCTCTTCTCGATCTCGGGGAGCATCCGCGCGACCTCGGAGGCGGCCTGCTCGGCGCCCCTGACCGCTGCGTCGGCTGCCTGCGGCATCTTCGCACAGCCGGCGACCACGAGAGCCAGGATCGGGGGCAACACCTTTCCAGCGGACTTCATCTGTACAATAATGTACCTATGATTCAGTCCGCGTCAAGGACATTCTAGGATATATTAGGTCAGACTTCGTCGATCCTGTAGATCGCCCGGAAGCCGTCGTGGACGGAGTCGAGCGTGATACCCCGCCCGAGGCGGTCCCACCTCGGATGCAGGTCGCAGCGTATGTCGCCCGAGATGTGCGGCGGGCTGTAGAGGCTGGCGATCTCGCGACCGGCCCTCTGCCGCAGGCCGTAGACCCACAGCCTGCGGAACCCCCGGGCGTCGGGGTAGCTGTCGTAGAGCATCCGCGAGCCGTCAGGGGACCAGCTGCAGTGGCCGTCCCTCAGAAAGAAGCCTGGGTCGATCGCGCGAAATTCGCAGGTCTGCTCGTCGATTTCGTACAGCTGCCGTCCCTCGGGCCCCTCGCAGTGGAGGGCCAGGGTGCGCGGGTCGCGCCAGTGGTAATGGGAGGCATAGGAAAAATGAAGAAGGACGCGCGCCGCCGACCCATCCGCAGCCGCGGTGAGCACAGCCGTGCGCCAGTCGCCGCCCGGCCGGCCCGCCGTGCCGGTGTGGTAGCGCAGCAGCAGCACGAAGCGCGTGCCGTCGGTGTTCCACGTGATGTGGTTGACCAGCAGCTTCCAGTCGCCGGGGTCCGCAGCCTGGCGAGTCAGATCCCACAGTGCGGCGAGCGGCAGCAGGAGGCGGCTCGAGCCCGTGGCCAGGTCCACGGCGAACACGCCCTCGTCGTCGGGCCGATTGCGGCCGGCCGCCGGGTCTGCGACGCCGGCGTACCCGTAGCCGGGCCTGAAGCCGAAGAGCCGGCCGAAGCTCACGCTCAGCGCCAGGTCGCCTTTCGGGCTCACGGTCGCCACCGGCCGCTCGAGAAGCCGGCGGCGGCCGTCGGCCAGGCGCAGCACGCAGCCGCGCGCCTGCCCGCCCTCGCGCACGTTGAAGATGATCTCGCCGTCGGGGGCCGCGGGGTGCCACTGCAGCATCGCGCCCTGCTGGAAGTTCCACGCCGTCGTCTCGGCGACCTCGTGCAGCCGGCCCGTCGCCGGCTCCACGAACCCGACCCGTGCGACGTCCTCCGGCCTGGGCAACCGGTCCATGAACGCGACGCGGTGGCACAGGTGCCTGTCGCCCGCGCCGTTCCAGGGCTGCAGGTCGTAGTAGCCGAAAAAGAAGTGGCCGCCCGCGGGAGTGAGTCGCTTCACGGCAGCCGCAACAGGTCGCGGGCGGGCAGCGCCTGCGGGCTGACGCGCACCCGCGCGATGGCGCCGCGGAACCAGGAGACGCGGTTGCGGCGGCAGCCGAGCGACAGGCCGCCGGCCGGCGCGGGCCCGAGCGCGAGGCCGCGGGACAGCTCGGGCTCGCCGTCGACGAACGAGGCGAACCGGCCGGCGCCGGCCACCGCGGCCACCCAGTGCCAGCCGCCGAGCGGATGGGCCCGCGCGCGGTCCAGCAGCGTGGCCGAGCCGTCCCCCGACTGAACAAAGGCGTCCAGCGCCCACCCGCCCGCGCCGGCCGGCCGGGTCTCGAAGAGCAGCCGGTCGGCGTCGACGGTGCCGGCGTGGAAGAACCGCTGCTCCTCGCCGCCGCCCGCGTCGGGTCTGAAGAGCACCTCGACGGTGTACGCCGCGAGGCCTTGCAGCGGGTTCTCGTCGAGGAACAACGCGTCGTCGACGCCGTCGAACAGGACGGCGGGCCCGTGCTCGGTGGCGATCACCTGCGGCGCTCCCGCCCGTTCGGGCTGCCGGCCGCCGATGCGTCCGGCGGCGTCGAATCGCCAGTCGAGGACCATCACCTGCCTCCCCTGCGGCTCGCAGCCGCGAGGTGCTGGTAGACCGTGTTCAGGTCCTTCTTGCCGAAGCCGGCCTCCGCGGCCGCGGCCAGCAGCGCCTGCAGCTCCCGCAGCAGGCCAAAGCTGCGGCCGCCGGATTCGGCCAGCTCCGAGGCGTAGCGCAGGTCCTTGAGGGCCAGCTCGAGGGCGAAGCCGAGGGGAAAGCGGTCGGCGATGATCGCCTCGATCTCGGTCTGGAAGCCGCGGCTGTAGCCGCCGCTCACCGAGACGAACTCCCTGATCACGGCCAGGTCCACCTCCGCATCCTGCGCCATCAGCGACACGCAGGAGGCGGCGCTCCGGTCCATGATCGAGAGGAAGTTGTTCAGCAGCTTGGCCACGTTGCCGGCGCCCGGCGCCCCGGCGTAGACCACGTTCTTCGCGATCGCCGCGAACAGCGGCGCCAGATCCCGGACGTCGTCGGCTGCGGCGCCGACGGCGAGATTCAGCTCGCCCCTCTCCGCCTGGGGCGGGCCGCCGGTCATCGGCGCATCGACAAAGCCGATGCCCTGCGCCGCGAGCTTCTCACGGATCGCCCGCGTGGACGCCGGCCGCGCCGTGGAAAAGTCCACCACCTGCCGCACGGTCTTCTGGCGGCAGGCAGCGAGCCCCGCGGGCCCGAGCATCACCTCTTCGACCTCGATCGACGACGGCAGGCAGAGCAGCAGCAGCTCGCAGGAGCCGAACACGTCGGCGAGATCGCTCGTCAGGCGCGCGCCGGCGTCGCGCAGCGCCTGGGTCTTTTCGTCGACGCCGGCCAGGTTCCGCTTGTGCACCACCAGCGGAAAGCCAGCCTCCAGCAGGTTCTTCGCGATGCCCCGTCCCATGAGGCCCGCGCCGATCAGTCCCGTGCTTTGCATGCCCCTGTTATAGCGAGAGCGCGCCGCCGTGTCAGCGGGGACCCCGGACGCTGGAGGCTGCGTCGGAGTAGCTACAGGTCGTACTTGCGGGGGTCGAACTTATCGCCGCGGCACTCGGCGAGCATGGCGTCGGTAAAGGAGCCTTCGTCGTCGATTGTCGCGATCTGCTCGTCCATCGTGTCGAGCCAGACCGCCTCGCGCTCCTCGATGCGCAGCCGTCCGGCTGCGGCGCCCTCGCGCAGGGCGGCCACGGCGGCACGGCCGGCCTCGAGCGCCCGGGCAAAGGGCGTCCGCTCGGCGGCGATGCGGCGGGCGATGGGCAGCACCACGTCGGGAGCCAGCACGTAGGCCTGCGGGTCGAGGGCCGCGTCGGACTCGACGAGGAGGTCGCGCAGCAGCAGCGCCTCGGAGTCGCCGCGCCGCGAGGCGGCGTTCATCAGGCGGCAGTCGTAGACCAGCTGCTCGAGGCTGATCGTAGGCGCCATGCCGCCGAGCAGCTTGACGTTCTGCACGCTCTCGTTGCTCCAGAGGTCGGCCATGGCTGCCGCCACGTTGCCGACGTGGGAGAGGTGGGCGCAGGCGCTGCTGCGGCCCTCCATGGCGATCGGCACGCCGGTGATCGCCTTGACGTAGACACCTTCGTAGCCGCAGTCCTTGTGGGGCCCCACGGCCCCCCGCTCAAAGGCCTGCAGGCTGCGCACAGCCGAGATCACGCGCACGACCGCGGCAAAGACGCGGGGGATGTACCTGCGGTCTGCGAGGACCATGGCGGTATTGGCAAGGCCGCAGGCCGTGTCTCCGGCAGCCAGGCGGCCGGTCTCGCGGGCGACCCCGGCGATGGCGGCCCACAGGCGGTCCATGTCGCGGATGGCGAGCACGCCGAGGGCGAACAGCGACTTGCGCAGGTCGCACTCCATGAGTGCCTGGTCGTGCACGTCCTTGCCTCCGATGCTCTCGATCGAGAGCAGCTCGGCTCCGGCGCGGGCGCAGCCTTCGAACGTCTCCATCACCTTGTCCCAGTGCTCGCCCTTCCACATGTGGGTAGAAGCCGGGTCCTCGCGGATGTCGACGGGAGTGATGCGCAGGGCGGTACGCAGGCCGGCGCGGGTTTCCCAGCGCAGCAGGGCCTCGCGCAAGCGGCGCGCGTTCTCGATTCCCCAGGCGGGCCGGTAGGTCATCGGAGGCAGCAGCTCGAGCTCGGCCACGAGGTCGGTCTGCCCGAGGGCGGCGGCCCGCTCGCAGATGCCGTCGATCATCGCCTCGTACTGAGCAAAGGCGCTCTCGATGGTCGTCGGGTTGAGTGCCACGGCCGGCAACGTGAAGTTCACTTCGGGGATCACCGTGCCGCAGCCGATGGCCAGACCGTTGGGCAGCCTCACGGGCTTGAGAGCGCGGCCGAACCGCAGTTCCTTCGACCCGCTGTAGACGACGCTGTGCGTCATGCGGCCTTCTTCCTTACTATATTTGTCATATATAGGCACAAAAAAACCCTATCGAGCCGTCTGCTCGGCCCGGCGTGCTACCGGTCCTTGGAGATGAAGGTCTTGGCCAGGTCCGCGGCCGAGGCCGCGTCGGGGGCGTAGCCGTCCGCCCCGATCTCCTCGCAGTAGGACTGCGTGACCGGGGCGCCGCCGACCATCACCTTGACCGAGTCGCCGATGTCGGAGGCGCGCACGGCCTCGACCAGGTCCTTCATGCCGGTCATCGTGGTGGTGAGCAGGGCGCTCGCAGCGATGATCTGCGCCTTGTTGTCCCGAGCCGCGTTGATGAACTTCTCGACGCTCACGTCGACCCCCTGGTCGAGGATCTGGAAGCCGGCGCCCTCCATCATCATCGCAACCAGGTTCTTGCCGATGTCGTGCAGGTCGCCCTTGACCGTGCCGATGACGACCTTGCCCATCGGCTTGACGCCCGCGGCCGCCAGGAGCGGCTTCAGGATCTCGGTGCCGGCCTTCATCGCCCGCGCGGCGATGAGCACCTCGGGAACGTAGATCTCGTTGTTCTTGAACCGCTCGCCCACGACGCTCATGCCGGCGATCAGCCCCTTGTTGAGGATGTCCGCCGGGCTCACCTTTTCGGCGAGCGCCTGGGTGACCAGCGCCTTGACGTCGTTCGCCTTGCCCTTGATCAGCTGCTCAGCAATCTGCTCGAGTAGTGCCATCCGTTCCCTCCGTTCGTGCTGGCCGTCAGAGTACGGCATCGGCCGCCGAGGAATTTGTTTTCCTGTGCTGATTTCTGGTACCGAAATGCCGTGACCGGCTCTAGCGACCCATCTCGCGCAGGCCCGAGGCAAAGCCGGTCGCGCCGGCGGCGACTACGATCGCGATCGGCAGCACCACGAGAAGGATGATCTGCACCCCGATCGGAACCCGGCGCGCCGAGCTCATCAGGATCCCCAGCAGGGTCACGCCCAGGCCCACCAGGAACAGCAGGGGCATGTTGGAGAAAAAGGAAGACGCCTGCGCCGCGTCGCGCAGCCCCTGCATCACAGGCACGCCGGCCGCGGTGGCGATGAAGACAAAGCCGACGAGCGACCCGATCAGCAGCGGGGCGACGATCCTGCCGCTGCCGAAGATCACGCGCGCCAGCACCAGCGCGAAGAAGATCAGCAGGAGGAAGCCCTTGCTGCCGTAGCGGCCGAGGTTCTTCGCCAGGAGCTCCTGCACCTGGGGAAAGCCGAACACGTCGAGGGCGACCGGCAGGATCGCCAGAAACCCGATCCACCCGATCACGTTGAAGACGCGCTCGAAGCCTTCGACGTCCTGCTGCGGTCGTCCGTCGCGTGCTCGTGCCATGGCAGCCTCCGCGGCCATTATAGCGCACAGGGGCGGCCGCGTTGAGCCCTCGGCCGGTGCGAGCTACAATCCGGCCGTGTCCAGTCCCGCGGTCCGTCCCCATCCGCGCGAGGTCAAGACTCTGCTGCGCAAGGGCCGGCTCTCGGAGCCGTTCCTGGCTGCGAAGTACCGCTTCTCGCCCTACAGCGCCTGCGAGCACGGGTGCCTCTACTGCGACGGCCGGGCCGAGCGCTACTACGTCGAAGGCGAGTTCGACCGCGACATCGTGGTGCGCACCAACGCTCCGGCGCTGCTCGACGCCGAGCTCGGGCGGCTGCGGGAAAAGGGAATCGTCTCCATCGGCTCGGGCATCACCGACGCCTACCAGCCGCTGGAGGCGCGGATGCTGCTCACGCGACGGTGCGCCGAGGCGCTCGCCCGCCATGGCCGCGCCGCCGCGCTGCTCACCAAGAGCGCCCTCGCGGGCCGCGACCTCGACCTGTGGGCAGCGGTCGGCGAGCGCGCCGGCTTCGTGCTGCTGGTCTCGCTCGTATACGCCGACGACAGTCCCCGGGCGCTCTTCGAGCCGCGCGCCTCGTCGGTGGGCGATCGCCTGGCGATGCTGGCCGCCTTCAAGCGTCGCGGCTGCGCGGTCGGCGTGCTGGCCATGCCTCTTCTGCCCTCGATCTCGGACTCCGGTGAGCAGATCGCGGCCCTGCTCACCGCCCTGCGCCAGGTGCCCGTCGACTTCGTCATTCCCGGAGGGCTCACCCTGCGGCCCGGCAGGCAGAAGGAGCTGTTCTTCGAGACCCTGCGCCACCACCACGGCGACCTGCTGCCGCGCTACGAGGAGCTGTACGCCGAAAACCGCGCCTCAGGCGCGCCTCGCGCAGCCTACAGCCGCGACCTGCAGCGCCGCTGCTCGCTGCTGCTGGCCGAAAGCGGCCTGCCGGCGCTCGTGCCCCACGCGGTCTACCGCGGCCGCCTGGAGCTCTACGACGAGCTGCACGTGCTGCTGCTGCACATGATCGACCTCTACCGCGGCCGGGGCGTGGAGGTCGGCCCCCTGCGCGAGGCGCAGCGCCGCTACGTCGGCTGGCTCGCGCCGCGCAAGGCCGGCTACGACCGCAGGCGCAGCTGGAGCCACACGATGCTGGCCGAGGAGCTGCGCGCCCTCTGCGCCTCCCGCGAACTGGAGGCTCTGCTGGCCAACGACCGGCTGGTCGCGTTCGTGCGAGAGGTGGTCCTGGAACGCCGGACCTTCGACTACGTGAGCCTGCGCCTCGCCTGAGCCGCCTCGCCTGATCCGCGGGACGGTCTACTGCCGGTACCAGTTGCGCGGGTGACGCCTGTGCTCGTAGAGACCCTTGGGCATGTCGTCCTCGGTCCTGATCGTCCAGCCGAGCAGCTCCTCCATGAGGTCGGCTTGCACGGCCGCGGCCTCAGGTCTGCCGTAGAGGTCGTGCAGCTCGGCCGGATCGGCCGCGACGTCATAGAGCTCGCCGCGTCCCATCATGTCGAAGAGCAGCTTGTGGTGTCCCTTGCGCACCATCTTCTGCTTGCCGCTCATGCTCACGCAGTTCAGGCCGTCGAAGCTCGGCCCGCGGAGGTCGAAGTGCAGCGGAGGCTCGTCGGGCGTCGACGGCTCATAGTACAGGTCGCCCACCCCCACTTCGGCGTAGACGCTCTCGAACTCACAGTGCGGGTAGCTCCCGCCAGTGAGCATCGGCCAGAGGCTGCGTCCCTGCACGCCCGCCGGGATCTCGACGCCGAGGGCCTCGCAGAGCGTGGGCATGAGGTCGGTGATCGAGACGAAGTCGAGCTCGTTGACGCCGGCCTGCACGCCGGCGCCCCACACGACGAGCGGGATCCGCACCAGGCACTCCGGCATCCCCACGCCCTTTCCGTGCAGGCCGTAGTCGAAGGCGTAGTCGCCGTGGTCTGAGAGGAATACGACGATGGTGCGCTCGAGCAGCCGCGCGGCAGCCAGGTGCTCGAAGAGACGGCCGACCTCGTCGTCGATCTGGCGGATCATCCCGCAGTAGGTGGCACGGAACCTGTCGGCGAGAGCCTCGATGCCCGGGCTCCACACCTCCTGCGCCTCCTTCATCCAGCGCCACCTGCCGCCCTTGGCCAGGGCGTGCTCGCCTGTGGCGAGCCGGGGAGGCATATCTGCGGGATCGAAGCAGCTGAAGTAGGGCTCGCTCGCCTGCGACGGGTTGTGCGGCTCGGGGAACGAGACCCAGAGAAAGAACGGATCGCGACCGACCTGTCGCAGGCACTCGATGGCGTCGCCGACGATGCGGTGAGGCTGCTGCAGCTCGGCGGGAAACGGCGACGGCTCCTCGGCGATGCGGTTGCCCCGCGCCTTGAGCCACGCGTCGAAGCGCCGCTCCTCGGGACCAAGCGGCCGCGAGCCGAGATAGCCGTGGTGCCCGTAGGGGGACCAGAAGCGGCAGTTCTCCTCGCGCAGGTAGGCGTGGTTCTTGCCGCAGAGGTTGATCGAGTAGCCGCGCTCTCTCAGCACGTCGATCAGGTCGGGGCAGGGCTTCCAGATGTCCGCGCCGCTGCGGTAGTTGTCCTTGACCCGCGTGGCCTTGGGGTACCTGCCCGTGAACAGGCTGCAGCGGGCGGGGGTGCACAGCGGACTCGAGGTGTACGCGCGGCGGAATCGGCGACCGCTCGCAGCCAGGGCATCGACCGCGGGCATCGTGTTGAGCGCGAACCCTTCGGCCCTGCAGAAGTCGGCCCTCTGCTGGTCCGACATGACGATGATGACGTTCGGCCGCTCCACAGTCGCTGCCTCCTCTACCCTGGCGACCGGGAGCGCCGCGGGGCGCCCCCGGGGGATAGGCCCTGCTACTTTCTTCCCGCCGCGAGGGCGCGCTGCACGATCTCCAGATAGCGGTCCAGTTTCATCGACTTGAGCTGGGCCAGGTAGGCGTCCCAGCCGGTCTCGATGTTGAGGTCCCCGACGATAAAGCGCGCGAGCGACTGGCGCACGTACTCGTTGATCGTCATGCGCAGCTCGGCGTACTCCTCTGCCACGTCGAGGCCGAGGGGCAGCGTCGGCGGCATCACCTGCTTCGGCTCCTTGCCGAGGTACTTGGCCACGGTCTCCCTGTCGAGGCGCGCGGCTATGAACCACGGGTCGTCGCCCTTGACCGCCCGGCCAAGGAACACGTCGCGGGTGGCGTAGAACGGCGCCGTGTGGAACCAGACCTTGTTCTGCTGGGCTTCGCTCCAGGGCGTGGTCACGTTCCAGTAGAGCGCCGGCTCGCCGCTGATGCCCTTTTCGCCGGGATTGGCCCGGCGCCAGTCGACTCCCTCTTCGCCGAAGAACATCACCTCGTAGGCCTCCCGGCTGTAGAGGAAATCCGCCCATCGGAAGGCCACCTCCGGCTGGGCGCAGGCCTTGGTGATCGAGAAGCCGAACTGCGACTGCACGGCCTTGGGCCGGTAGTGCGTCGTGGCGTTGCCCCCCGGGCCGCGCAGCGGCGCGAGGGTCGTGTAGTTCTTGGTCTGGGCGCTGTTGGCTGGCATGAGCGAGGTGGGCATCAGCGCCGTGAACGACCCGAGCCGGATCTCGGGACCCATGACCAGCTGCTTGAGCACGCTGTTGTCCTGGACAAAGGCCTCGACGTCGAGCAGGCCCTCGCGCGCCAGGCGGGCGAGCCAGCGCACACCGTCGCGCCACTCGGGCTGGATGAACTGCGCCGCTACCTTGTCGCCGGCCAGGGTCAGCCGGTCGTCGGAGTCCGCGTACAGCCAAGCGTTGAGAAAGAAGGTGCTGATGTCCTCGCTCGATGCGCTCGACAGAGGCACCTCGTCGGCCTTGCCGTTGCCGTTGGGGTCGCGCGTCTTGATCGCCTTGTAGGCCGCGTACAGCTCGTCGGGCGTGGAGGGCATGGCCAGCCCGAGCTTGTCGAGCCAGGTCTTGTTGATCCAGAGCTTCGACGGGTACTCGCCGTGGCGCCCGAGCTCGAGGGTGCCGATCACGTAGAGGTGTCCGTCGGCAGACTGGTTCTCGTTCCTGACCCGCGGGTTCTCCTGGGCGGCCTTGTTGAGCCAGTGGCCGTACTTCTCGAAGTAGCCCTCGAGGGGCAGCAGGATTCCCTGGCCGCCGAAGAGGGCGAACTGCAGCGGGTTGAAGCCGGTGCGCAGCAGGATGTCGGGCAGGTCCTTGCCACTGGACAGCACGAGGCGGATCTTCTCCGAGGCGTCGCTGCCCTGCACGTTCTGCCACTCGAGGTGGACGTTCGTCCTGCCCTCGATCCACCTGGTGGCATAGTTGGTGTTGATGTCCTGGATGTTCGGCTCGACCTGGGCCAGGACCTTGAAGGTCACCTTTTCCTTGACCACCGGCAGCGTTCCCGCCGGCGTCAGGTTCGCCAGGTAGCTCTTGGCCTCCGCGGCGGCAGCCGGCTCCGTTGCGCCCGCCGCCATCACGGCGGCCGCTGCCACCGCGGCCCACACCAGAATCGCAAGTGTTCGTTTCACAGCCTTCCTCCTCACTCTGATTTCGGCGAGGCCTCGCGGACCCCGCGTCATGCTCCGAATCCACTCACCCCTTGATCGAGCCGACCATGACTCCCTTGACGAAATAGCGCTGCGCAAAGGGGTACAGGCACAGCACCGGCACGCTCGACACGATGATCAGCGAGTACTTGAGCAGCTCCCTCAAGCCTTCCCTCGCCTCCATCGACTCGGCGTCGTCGAACAGGGCCGCATCGACCGCGTTGACGATCAGGATCTTGCGCAGCACCAGCTGCAGCGGGAACAGCCGCTCGTCGTTGAGGTAGAGAAAGGCGTTGAAAAAGGCGTTCCAGTGGCCGACCGCGTAGAAGATCGAGTTCACAGCCAGGATCGCGCTCGACAGCGGAAGTACGATCCGCCCGAGGAACCTCAGGTCGTCGCAGCCGTCCATGCGCGCGGCCTCCAGCAGCTCGTCGGGAATCGTCGACTCGAAAAAGGTGCGGGTGATGACCACGTTCCAGACGATCAGGGCGTTGGGGATGATCATCACCCAGCGCGTGTTGATCAGGCCCAGGCTGCTGATGAGCATGTAGGTGGGGATCAGGCCGCCGGAAAAGATCATGGTGAAAGCCAGCAGGAGCATGTAGATCCGCCGCGGGCCGAAATCCCGCCGCGACAGCGCGTAGCCCGCCATGACAGTGAGCGTCACGTTGACGGCCGTTCCGACAGTGGCGTAGAAGATCGTGTTGCCGTAGGCGCGCCAGACCGCCGCGTACTCGAAGATGACCCGGTACCCTTTCAGCGAGAACCCGACGGGAAGGAGCCACACGCGGCCGCCGTAGATCGCGTCGACCGACGAAAACGACGAGCTCACGATGTACAGCAGCGGGTAGGCCACGGCTGCCAGCACGACGGTGAGCACGGCCGCGTCGACCACGTCGAAGACCGCATCGGCTCTGCTCGAACGGATCGCCGCCATGGGCCCTCACCAGAGGCTCGTGGAACCGAGCCTGCGCGCCGCCGTGTTGACGCAGGCGATCAGGACGAGGTTGATCAGCGAGTTGAACAGGCCGATGGCCGCCGCGTAGGAGTAGCTGGGAAGCTGCGAGGCGAGCCCGACCTTGTACACGTAGGTGCTGATGATCTCCGAGGCCTGGAGGTTGAGCGGGTTCTGCATCAGGAACACCTTTTCGAAGCCCACGTCCATGACCCGGCCGACACTGAGGATCAGCAGGATCACCGCGGTCGAAAGGATGCCGGGGATGTCGATGTGCAGGATCCGCTGCACCCGCGAGGCCCCGTCGATGATGGCGGCCTCATGCAGCTGCGGATCGATGCCAGCCAGGGCGGCCAGGTAGACGATGCTGCCCCAGCCGGCGTTCTGCCAGACGCCCGACCAGACGTAGATCGAGGCGAACAGCCGCGGATCGCCGAGATAGCGGTCGGCGCCGAGACCGACAGCCCTCAGCAGGCGCGCGAGGATCCCCAGGTCCGGCGAGAGGAACTGCACGATGATCCCCACCATCACCACCGTCGAGATGAAGTGCGGCACGTAGGTCACCACCTGCACGGTCTTGCCCAGCCGGCGCGCGCGCGTGCTGTTGATCAGGAGCGCGAGCAGGATCGGCACCGGAAAGCCGGCGGCGAGGTGGTAGAGGCTCAGGGTGAGGGTGTTGCGGATGACCGGCCAGCAGTTGTAGTAGGCAAAGAACTTGCGGAAGTACTTGAGCCCGACCCAGGGGCTGCCCCAGATGCCGCGCGACGCCTGGTAGTCGCGGAACGCGATCTGCGCGCCGTACATGGGGAAGTAGCGAAAGAGCAGCAGCCAGGCGATCGGCAGCAGCAAGAGCAGGTGCAGCTGCCAGACGCGGCCCTGCCGCTGCCAAAGCCTCGAGAGCGAGCTGTTCACCCTCATGGGTCGATCATCCCATCGGGCGATCGCGGGCGCAACAGGCATTTCTAGAGAAAGCTTGCCGTCCTTCGGATTCCTGCCGACCGGGCTTCAGCCGACCTTGCCGATCATGCGCCGCTCGCGGCCAGGCCGCTCTTCCAATCGCGGGGGTTGCGCCCCCAGTGGCGCCTGAAGGCGCGGGAAAAGCTGGTGGCGTTCTGGTATCCCACCGCGCGCGCCGCTTCGGCCACTCCCTCTCCGGCCTCGATGAGCGCCCGGGCCCGCCGCATTCGCAGCTCCGTCACGTAGGCCTGGAAGTGCCTGCCCACGTGCTCCCGGAAGAAGCTGCTGAGATACGGCTCCGTTATCCTGAACCGGTCGGCCACCAGGCCGAGCCCCATGTCCCACCGCGCGTAGTTGGCGTCGACGAACGCCACGATCGCTTCGGTGAGCTCGCGGCCCCGGTTCGTGCTCCTCCTCCGCGCCGCCGCGGCCAGCCATTCAATGGCGTCCTGCCCCGCCGTTGCGAACCGGTCCCGGTCAGGCTCGCTCTCCATGCGCGCCCGCACGTCGGAGAGGAAAGGCACGGCATCGCTCAGGGGAACCTCGAGCTGGGCCGCGATTCTGCGAAAGGTGCCCGAGATCTCCGCGACCAGGAGCGCCGCGTCCTGCTCGGAGAGCCTGCGCTCGACCAGGTTGACCTGGCAGAGACGCTTCCAGAGGCTGAGGGCCTCGTCGCCCTCGCCGAGGGTCACCAGCGACACAAAGCGCTGCTGCAGATCGAGCGGGTAGAACCAGCCCGTGCTCTCGGGCGGCAGGTCCCCGTGCCGCACGATGCGCCCGCCCGCAACCGCGGCCCGGCAGGCGTCCCAGGCCTGGCGAAACGACACCGGCACCTCGGCGAGCGACGAGACCCACTCCCCCACTCCGATGCGGACCGGGGCGAGCGGCTCGACCCCGGCGGCGAACCGGGCAAGGCAGG
>CAZKGO010000007.1:83399-92362 GCA_964552235.1 uncultured Spirochaetales bacterium
CCCCGGATCGCCGGCAGCTTCGCCCACGATCAGGACCGCCACGTGGCGGCTGTCGACGGGATGCGCCAGGCCGCCGCCGCGCTGGAGGCCGTCGAGCGCAGCCTCGAGGGCCATCGTCACGACCGCGGCTTCCGACCGCCCGTCTTCCGGCTCGCCGGCCGGGGCGCCCGCGACAGCGATGAGAGCCACCGCATACGCGCCGCCGGCGATGCGCACTCCCAGCCGCTCCAGCTCGTCTCGCACGTCCTGCTCGCGCACGATCTGTCCGCGCAGCAGCGCCCCGAGCAGACTGGCGCGCACGACGGGAAGGTAGCGGTCCAGCGCCTCCCGCAGCCGCTCGTCGTCGCGGGCGAGGCGCTCCACTCCGGCTTCGAGCCTGCGATAGCCGTCGCCCGCTTCGGCTTCGTCCGACGGCACGAGGCCCTCGACGCGCCTGACCAGGCGCAGCACCGGCCCGCTCGCCTGCAGCGAAAGCAGCACCGACGAGGCGACGCCGGCGAGCAGGGCCAGTGCCGCGATCAGAGCGAAGACCCGGCGCGTTTCGCGCGCCTTGGCGGAGATCGCGGTGCGGGGGATTTCCACCCTGTAGAGCCACCCGTTGCTGCGGGACCTCCGTTCGACCACGAGAGCGCTCCGGGAGCCGACGGTCCCGGACGATACCAGCGTAGCCCCGTCGGGATCGCTCGCCACGACAATCCCGCTCTCCTGCTCCGCGAGCGATGCGAAGTAGTGCAGGAGCGATTCGGCGTCGAGGAGCACCGCGACGACACCGCGGCGGCTCGCCGGATCGTCTATGGGAAACGGCTGCAGGCAGGTGAGCACCCATCGCCACCCGGTGCCGTCGATCACCCGGGCGGCAGGCCAGACGGCGCCGCCCAGGTGGCTGGAGTTGATGCGGCCCTGCCAGTCCTCGAAGGAAAGGTCCTCGTACCGCAGGAGCGCTTCGTAGGCGTCGCGCGTCCTCAGGCCGGCGTGGGTCGGCGTCACGAGCAGACCCGTGCGGGCAAAGTACACGACGACGTTCCTGACCGCCTGCCGCGGTCCCACCTTGAGCCGCAGGCTCTCCTGCAGGGACATCACGCTGTAGACCGTGGCCGGCCGCGCTCCGGCGGAGTACAGCTCCACGGAGCGCAGCCTCGGATCGTTGGCAATCTCCACAGCCAGGCTGCGCACCTCGGACATCTGCGAATCTACCAGGTCGACGATGCGCTCCAGGTGCGCCGCGCGATCGGCCAGCGTGTCTCTCGCCAGCTGGCGCAGCACCAGCACGTAGGCGAGCCCCATCATGGCGAGCATGACTCCGAGTATGATGAGGTAGGACCTCAGGAATCCGGCAACCGTGCTGCGCCGGAACACACCCGACGTCCCGCGGCCCGGCGGACGGCTCCTGTCAGTCGACGGGCGCCTGAGCGAAATCGCCGTACGCTTCACGAGAGCGACACTGTAGCACGGCGCCGGCCGCAGTCGCCAAGGGGCCCCTCGCCGCCGACGCCGGCCGCCGTTTCGCGCCGTGTTGACCAGATCGACCGCGCGTCTCACAATTGCGGCAAGATCCGTGACGCGGGAGGACTCTGCCATGCCTGAGCGGCCCAACATCATCCTCATCAACTGCGACGACCTCGGCTTCGGCGACCTGGGATGCTACGGCTCGCAGGCGAACGAGACCCCCGCCCTCGATCGCATGGCAGCCCAGGGGCTGCGGCTCACGGATTTCTACATGGCGTCGCCGGTGTGCTCGCCCTCGCGGGCAGCGATGCTCACGGGCTGCTACCCGCCGCGGATCGGCTTCGGCTCCTTCGAAGGCCGATGGGTGCTGTTTCCCGGCCAGCCGGTCGGGCTCGACCCCAACGAGGTCACCCTCGCCCGTTCGCTCAAGCAGGTCGGCTACGCGACCAAGATCGTCGGCAAGTGGCACTGCGGCGACCAGAGGGAGTTCCTGCCGACGCGCCACGGCTTCGACGAGTACTACGGCCTGCCCTACAGCAACGACATGGGTCGCCAGGCCGGAGCGCCCGAGGCCTACCCGCCCCTTCCGCTGCTGAGAGGCGACGAGGTGATCCAGGAGCAGCCGGACCAGACCTCACTCACCGAGCGCTACGTCGAGGAGGCCGTCCGATTCCTGAGGGCCAACCGCGGCGGGCCGTTCTTCCTGTACCTCGCTCACATGTACGTGCACCTTCCGCTCTATGTCCCGCGGCGCTTTCTCGAGAGCTCGCGCAATGGAGCCTACGGGGCCGCGGTGGCCTGCATCGACTGGGCGGCAGCCGTGCTGCTCGATGAGCTCGCGCAACTCTGCCTCGACGAGCGCACCCTCATGATCTTTACCAGCGACAACGGCTCGCGGGTGAGGGGCGAGGGCGGCAGCAACGGGCCTCTGCGCGGCACCAAGGGCACCACGTGGGAAGGCGGGCAGCGCGTTCCCTGCATCCTGCGCTGGCCCGGCCGCATTCCGGCGGGCATGGTGTCGAGCGAGCTCGTCGCTTCGCTGGACATCTTTCCCACGTTGGCGGCCCTCGCGGGCGCGCCCGTGCCCTCGGACCGCATCATCGATGGGCTCGACGCACGTTGCTTGCTCTTCGACGGACCGCAAGCCCGCTCGCCGCGCGAGACCTTCTTCTATTACATGCGGAACACCCTCGAGGCGGTGCGCTCGGGCCAGTGGAAGCTGCACGTCCGGCGCGACGGCAAGCCTCTGCGTGCGCTCTACGACCTGCGCTCCGACCCGGGCGAGACCACGGACGTGGCCGACCGCAACCCCGAGACGGTGTCGGCTCTGGAGGCGCTCGCTCAGGAATGCCGGACCGATCTCGGCGACGAGGCCACCGGAATCCGGGGCGCGAACGTGCGGCCGATCGGGCGCGTGGCTCAGGCGGACACGCTGACGCACTACGACCCGAGCCATCCCTACATCATGGCGCTCTACGACATCGAGGCGCGCGGCTGATCACGGCCGACAGGGCCTTCCGCGGCTATCCCGGCGTCGAGGTCGAGCTGTTCGGGGAGTGACGGCGGCCTACCGCGCGAGAGCCTTCCACCAGCGCCCGTGGACCTCGCGGACCCGCTCGATCTGGAGGCGGGCCGCGGCGCTCTCGAGCCCCCGCGGCGGCCGCGTCTGGCTGCGGCCGTCGAGCTCATCGAGGGTGGCTGCGACGCTGCCCCGCAGGGCCTCCAGATGATAGCCGCCCTCCAGGACGAGCAGGAGCCGGCCGCCGCACAGCTCGGCTGCGAGGTCGAGGAGGACGCGGGTCAGCGCCGCGGCCCCGGCGGCCGTCGCCTTCATGCCGGCCAGCGGGTCGTCGCGGTGGATGTCGAAGCCGGCCGAGACGACGATCAGCTCGGGAGCGAACTCCCGGGCCACCGGCACCAGCACCTCCCGGTAGACGGCGAGCAGATCGGCGTCGCCGGTGCCGGCCGCAAGAGGCACGTTGATCGTGGCACCCTCGCCGCGGCCTGTGCCGACCTCTTCGAGCGCGCCCGTCCCGGGGTACAGCGGCCACTGGTGGGTGCTGAAGTAGAGCACCGACGGGTCCTCCTCGAAGACCGCCTGGGTGCCGTTGCCGTGGTGCACGTCCCAGTCGGCCACGAGGACCCGCTCGACGCCGAGGGCGGCCCGAGCGTGGCGCGCGGCGATCGCCGCATTGTTGAAGAGGCAGAAGCCCATGGCCGCCCCGGGCTCGGCATGGTGACCCGGCGGACGCACCAGGGCAAAGGCGTTGTCCACCTCGCGCCCCACGACCGCCTCGACAGCGGCGCAGCAGCCGCCCGCCGCCCGGCGCGCGGCCCCGTAGGAAAGGCGGCAGGCCTGGGTGTCCATGTCGAGAAAAGTGATCTCCTGGTTCACCGTTTCGGCGATGACCGTCAGGTGCCCGGAGGTGTGAACGCGCAGGATCTCCTCGTCGCTGGCGTCTCGCGCCGGAAGCGCGGCAAAGCGGCCCGACATTGCGGGCGAATCCAGGAGCGCATAGAGCGTCTGCAGGCGCTGCGGACGCTCCGGGTGAGCTCCGCCGTTCCTGTGCTCGAGGTAGGTCGGGTCGCGGACGATCCCTGTCGTTGCCAGGCGAGCCTCCGCAGCCAACATAGCCGGTCGGTCCCGCCGTGGCAACAACGGCGCCTCTTGTACGCGCCTCTTGTCTCCACTAACCTGAAGGGTGAGGCCGCGCCATGATTCCGAAGCCCGTGACCCGGGTGTCCGACACCATCTGGGAGATCGCTCCCTCCTACAAGCCGGGGATGAGGGTGCCGGCGCGCATCTACGCCACCGAGACCCTGATGGCGTCGATGGACCCGGGGGTCATCGAGCAGGTCACCAACGTCGCGACCCTGCCCGGCATCGTCGACTACGCCTTCTGCATGCCCGACGGCCACTGGGGCTACGGCTTCCCGATCGGGGGAGCCGCCGCATTCGACCCGCGCTCGGGCGTCATCTCGCCGGGAGGCATCGGCTTCGACATCAACTGCGGCATGCGCCTGGTGCGCACGTCCCTGACGTGGCCCCAGGTCAAGTCGCGGCTCCGGGAGCTGGTCGACGGCCTCTTCGCAGCCATACCGGCCGGCGTCGGACGCGCGGGACTCCTGAGGCCGACCGAGAGCGAGTTCTCCGAACTGATCGAGCGAGGCGCCCGCTGGTGCCTGAGCCGCGGCTACGCCGAACCCGCCGACCTGGAGCGCACCGAAGAAGGCGGCTGCATGAGCGGCGCCGACTCCTCCAAGGTGAGCGCCGAGGCCGTGGCTCGCGGGCACGCCCAGATCGGCACCCTCGGCAGCGGCAACCACTACCTCGAAATCCAGGTGGCGCGGCCGGAGAACGTGATGGACCCGGAGACCGCCGCAGCCCTGGGCATCGATCTGCCGGAACAGATCGTGCTGATGCTGCACTGCGGCAGCCGCGGCTTCGGCCACCAGGTGGCCACGGACTACCTCAGGAGCTTCCTCAAGGCGATGCCGAAGTACGGCATCAGCGTCGCTGACCGGGACCTCGCCTGCGCGCCCTTCGACTCGCCCGAGGGGCAGGACTACTTCGCGGCCATGAAGTGCGCGGTCAACCTCGCCTTCGCCAACCGCCAGGTGATCCTGCATAGGATCCGCGAGGTCTTCTCGGAGCTCTTCCACAGGAGCCCGAAAGAGCTGGGCATCGAGTGCGTCTACGACGTGACCCACAACACCGCCAAGCTCGAGCGCCATCGCTCGGGAGCTCACGAGCGCGAGCTGCTCGTGCACCGCAAGGGCGCCACCCGGGCCTTCGCCCCCGGGATGAGCGACGTGCCCGCCGCCTGCCGCGAGGTCGGGCAGCCGGTGATCATCGGCGGCAGCATGGAGACCGGCTCCTACCTGATGGTGGGCGTCGAGAGCGGGGCACAGACCTTCTACACGACGGCACACGGGAGCGGACGCACCATGGGCCGCCGCCAGGCCAAGAAGCAGTTCACCGGCAGGGAGCTGCGCGCCAAGATGGAGGCGCGCGGCATCTACGTGCGCTGCGTCTCGGACTCCGGCCTCGCCGAGGAGGCCGGCGCCGCTTACAAGAGCATCGACGAGGTGGCCCTCGCCGCGGAGCTCGCGGGCCTCAGCCGCCGGGTCGCGCGCCTGGTTCCCGTGGGCAACATCAAGGGCTGACCCGGTGGCGTTCCGCTATCTCGACGACATCGCCCTGGCCGACATCGCCTTCGAGGCCGAGGCCGCCACGCCCGGCCAGCTGTTCGCCGAGGCCTGGGCCGCGACGCTCGCCGTGATGGTCGACGAGCCGTCCGCCCTGGCCGCCGAGGCGCGGCGGACGGTGCGGCTCGAAAGCGGCGCCCTCGACCTGCTGCTGTTCGACTTTCTAGGCCGCCTGCTCTACCACAAGGACGCGGAGGCTCTCCTGATGCGGGCGACGCGGGTCGCCGTCGCACCGACCGCCGCCGGCTGGTCCGTCGAGGCGAGCCTCGAAGGCGAGCCGATCGACCCCTCGCGGCGGACGCTGGGCGTCGACGTAAAGGCGGTCACGCTGCACCGCCTGTCGGTGGCGGAGACCGCCGCCGGCTGGCGCGCCGTCGTGGTCCTCGACGTGTGACCCCCGCTTTCTCGCGCGCTCGCGAGCCCTCGCGCCGCTCGATTGACGCGGGGCCCCGCAGTCCGTAGCATGGGGCCATGATCATCCTGCTCAGTCTCGCTCTTGCGCTGGCCGGCGCCGCGGCAGCCGGCGCCGACGCATCAGCCGTGCTCGCCGAGGCCGACAGCCTGCACGACGCGGGCGCGAACGCCCAGGTGATCGCGCTGCTGGAAGGCGCCCTCGCGGGCGCCGCCTCCGGGACCGAGCGCGCGGAGATGCACTGGCGCCTGTCGCGGGCCTGGCTGAACTCCGGCGAACAGGCCGAGAGCCGCGGCGCCGGCGAGGCGGAGCGGCTTGCCATCTTCGAAAAGGGGGAGGCGAGCGCCCAGAAGGCGATCGAGGAGAACCCCAAGTCGCCTCTCGGCTACTACTGGAAGGCGGCAAACACGGGCCGGTGGGGACAGACCAAGGGCATCCTCAACGCCCTCGCCCGCGCCAAGCCGATGCGCGACCTGCTGCGGCAGGCGCTGGCCATCGACCCCGGGCACACCGACTCCTATTACGTGCTCGGCCAGCTCTACGAGGCGGTGCCCGGGCCGCCGCTGTCGTTCGGCGACAAGGATGCGGCGGTGTCGCTCGGCCGGTGGGCGGTCGAGCTGCGGCAGCGCGAGGTGGCAGCCGGCCGGGAGAAGGCGCTCAACTACGACGCCTACACCGAGCTGGCCAAGCACCTGTGGGACAGGAACTGGAACGCCGCCAAGCGCGCACGAGAGCAGGGACGCAAGCGCGCCGAGTACGCCGAGAAGAGCGACCCGGTGGAAAAGGCGTTCCTGTACGAGGCGCTGGTCAAGCTCGCCGACGAAAGCGACCGCGACGAGGCGCGGGCGCTCGTGGCCTGGGCGATCCGCGAGCTCGAGAGGCGGCCCGCACGGACGGCGAGCGAGAACGATGACCTGAAAGAGGCCCGGGACGTGCTGGCAAAATGGAAATGACGCCGGCCGCTGGCGGTCCAGCCTTCGCCTGCACCCGGCAGCGCAGCAGGGGCGGGGCGGGCTTTTCCGGTTCACGCGCTTGAGCACCCAGCAGAACGCTGCGGGTCGAGATGCCCCGGCGCGCGTATGCCCCCGGGCGCGCTCGGGCCTCCGGGGACCGCTCGAGGCCCGTCAGCAACGGCAGAAGGGACGGACGCCGGTGAAACACTGGACGATACGATGCAAGCTCTAGCCACGCGGCGCGATCTGACCACCGGCCCGCTGGCGGCCAACATCTGGCACCTGGCGCTGCCGTTAATGATCTCGGCGGCCCTGCAGGACATCTTCAACATCGTCGACATGATGTTCGTCGGGCGCCTCGGCCCGGCGGCGCTCGCCGGGGTGTCGATGGGCGGCGTCGTGATGGGCCTCATCCGCATGCTGGCGATGGGCATCTCCACGGGAACGGTGGCGCTCGTCGCGCGTTTCGTGGGGCAGAAGAACGAACGGGCCGCCGAAGACGCCGTGGGGCAGGCGCTGCTCCTGAGCCTGGTGTGCTCCGTCGCGATCGCCCTGTTCGGCTGGTTCCTCTCGGAGCCGGTGCTGCGCCTGCTCGGCGCCGCCGACGACGTCCTCGGCCCGGGGACCAGCTACCTGCAGGTGATCTGCCTCGGGTCGATCACCATGTTCCTCACGATGACCATGAGCGCCGGCGCGCGCGGGTTCGGCGACGCCATCACCCCCATGTGGGCGCTCGGCGTCGCGTCGGTCCTCAACCTGGGGCTCGACCCGCTGCTCATCTTCGGCATCGGGCCCTTTCCGCGCATGGGCGCCGCCGGCGCCGCACTCGCCACCGTGCTCTCGCGCGGCGTCGGCGTCGTGCTGCTGGCAATGCCGCTGTTCCGGCACGGACGCAGGCCGCGCCTGGTGGCAGCCGACGGCGAGCGCTGCACGATACGCATCGTGCGCATCGGCTCGTTCAGCGCCTTGCGCATGCTGAGCATGAACGTCTCGCGCCTGTTCCTGGTGCGCATCGTCGCCGCCTTCGGGACCTTTGCCCTCGCCACCTTCGGCATCGGCCTGCGCCTGCGCATCTTCTCGATCATGCTCGGCTTCAGCCTCGCCGACGCCACGGCCGTTGTCGTCGGCCAGAACCTCGGTGCCGGCAAGCCGGAGCGCGCCGAGCGCAGCGCGTGGATCTCGGTGGGCTTCTACGGGATCATCGCAGGCGCGCTGATCGTGGTGTTCCTGGCCGCGCCCGCGTCGGTGATCCGCCTGTTCAACAGCGACCCCCAGGTCGTCGCGTCGGGAGTGAACTACCTGCGCTTCTTCGTCGTGGCTCTGCTCATGATGAGCCTCTCGGTGGTACTCGGCCGCGCCGTCGAGGGAGCCGGAGACACGTTTGTTCCGATGGTGCTCTCGTTCGCGGCGCTGATCGCCGTCGGGGTGCCGATGGCGTGGGCCGCCGCGCGCCTGTGGGGCACGGACGGCGTCTGGGCCGCCATGTCCGCGGCGGATTTTCTCCAGGGCCTGGCCGTGGTCGTCTACTTCCGCATGGGCCGCTGGAAGCGCGTCAAGGTGTAGGCGGGGCGTCCCACCCGGACCCCTGGCCGGCCGCAGCGCCGCCGCGCCCACCGGTAAAGAGCCCCGTCAGGGAGCCCTCTTGTATTGCGGGCACGCCCCAGAGCGGCACGCCCGTTGCCGACAGCGGCCGCGGCGCGGGAGGCGCGCGGCGGATCGGCGTGTTGTGAACTTCCACGCTGCCCACACGACGCAACCGTGCCCCGTCAGGGCATGCGGGCAGAAAGACTTACTCTTTACACTATACTGGTGTATAGTCCTACTATGACTCCCACCGAACAGCTCGGCGATGAAATCGCCTGCCTCTCAGCCCACCTGGATGCCGCCGCCCATCGGCTGCTGGAGTGCCTCAGGCGCTTCGACGAGGCCGGAGGCTGGTGCGA
>CAZKGO010000008.1:0-53313 GCA_964552235.1 uncultured Spirochaetales bacterium
CGGCGGACGCGCCGGCCGCCGCCCGGGGGCCCGGGCCCGCCCCGCCCCAAGCCTCGGCAGCAGCGCCTTCTGCAGCCGCACGCAGGCCCGCCGCCCCCGGCGACGACGAGAAGGAGTTCCTGAGCGAGATCGAGAAGGCAGCCTCCGAGGGTCGCATCCAGGTCACACCAGAGACCTTCCATCTGCGTCCCGAGCGGCGGGGAGCTCTCTTCCCGGTGCTGATCAACGCCTTCTTCCTCGTGCTGCTGGTGGCCGGAATCGGCGTGTTCGGCCTGATCTTCGGAGCCGAGGAGCGGTCACTGGTCCAGGAGCAGGCCGTTTTCGCCACGACCGAGGGGCGGCTCATCGAGCAGCTGAAGCGGGAATCGCAGGAACGGCTCCAGGCCAAGGAGAACGAGATCGGCCAGATCCAGACGCGCCTCGCGCGCATCGACCAGGAGCGCCGCGATCTGGAGTCGTCGATCGCTATCCGCGTGCAGGACCGCGAGCGCGAGCTTCGGGCCGCCCTCGAGCAGGAGCTGGCCAGCGAGCGTGAGCGCCTGCGCGGCCAGGGAATCTCCGAGGCGGACATCACCGAACGCCTCCGCGCCCTCGAGGCCCAAAAGAGCCAGGAGTACGCCAACCGGCTCGCCGCTTTCCGCGCCCAGGCCGATGAGGAGCGCAGGCGGGCTGAGGAGAATCTCCGCCGCATGCAGGCCGAGTACAGCAGCACCCTCCAGAACCTAACGCGCGAGCGCGAACAGCTGACTCAGGACGCGCGCAAGCGCGAGGACGAGCTGCGCACCCAGATGGAGACGCGCACCCGTTCGCTCGAGCGGGAAAAGACCACCGTCGAGCAGGAACTGGCCCGGATCGCCGAGGAGAGGCAGAAAGAGGATCTCGTCGCCAGCCAGCTCAACGGCCTCTACAGCGGGGTCCGCGAGCAGCTGAACGCCGGACGCCACGACCAGGCCCTGCAGACGCTGGGGAACATCCGCGCCTACCTGAATCAGGACGGCATCGCCCAGCTGCCCGCGGTGGCGAAGAGGCGCGAGGTCGAGTCGTTCGTGGTCGATTCGCTGACCCGCCTGGTGGAGACCCAGAGATCCCGCAGCGCCGGCGACACCTCCTCCCTCGTGGAGCAGGCCGCAATGATCACGGAGCTGCGCCAGGTCGTGGCTTCGGCCGAAGCTGCGGCCGGCCGCGGCCAGCTCGCCGAGGCCGAGCGGCAGTATCGCAGGGCCATCGCGCTGGTGCCCGACATCGAGAAGAGCTACGCCTGGCTTACGGCGCTGCGCGATCAGGGCGACAGCGACCGCCGCGCGCGTCTGGACGGCCTGCTCGCCCAGGGCGAGGCCGCGTACTCCCAGGCCCAGAACGAGCGCGCCCTCGGCTTCTACCGGCAGGCGCTGGAGTTCCTGCCTGCCGACGCGGCCGCGAGGGACCGGCTGCTGGCCCGCATTCAGGCCATCGGCTACGCCCAGGGGTCGGCGCGGGAGCGCGCCGATGGGGCGGCCGCAGCGGCCGCGCCCCTCGCCGAGGCGCGCCGTCACCTGGAGGCCGGCCGCACCTCCGAGTCGATCGTCGCCTACGTCGACGCGCTGTCCAGGCGGCCCTCTGCCGAACAGGCCCGCGAGGCGATCGACGGCATCAACCGCGCTGTGGCCCAGCAGAAGCAGGCGGGCGAAGCCCGCGACAGCGCCCTCCAGCAGCAGCTGAGCAGCCGCCTCGCCGAGATCGAGGCCCTCAAGCAGGAGGTGGCGGCGCGCGACGCGCGCATCCGCGAAGCGCAGGGCCAGATCGCGGAGCTGCAGGCCTCTCTGCAGCAGCTGCGGGATAGGGCCGTCACCGACCTGGATGCCCGCGCCGGCGACCACGATCGCCTCGTCTCCGAGCGCGACGAGGCGCGCGCCGAGCGTGACCGTCTCACGGCCACCATCGACGGGCTGAACGCCGAGCTCACGCGCCTGCGCACCGAAGCCGCGCAGCGTGCTTCGGCGCCTGCGACCGAGGCCCAGGGCCGCGAGGACATGCAGCGGCTGCTGCGCATCGAGAAGTCGTTCCAGGACCTTCAGGAGACCTACAAGCGGTACGCGGCCGCGGAGGACGAGGTCCTCAAGAGCCAGGGCCCCGCCGGAATGCTCGAGACCAAACTCAAGCTCGACGCGTTTCTCACCTCGGACGTCATGGACGGCGTGTTTCCCGGCCTCTGGAACCGCATCAAGCGCTACGACCGCGCCTTCCAGAGCGTCGGCCGGGACGTGGCGATCCAGGACCTGAGGGACCTGGTCTACGATCTGGCGCTGTTGGAGACGCCGCAGGCGCGCTCACAGAAGCTCGATGCGCACATCAAGGCGAGCGCCACCGACGCTCCCATGGTCGAGCTGCTGAACGAGCTCAAGCGCCTGGTCCGGTAGAGGGCCGGCGCGTCAGTCCAGGCTGGTCACGTCCTCGGTGGGCCACGTATAGACCTCGAACGACAGCGTTCGCGGGCCCTCGTCGTCCTCGCCGCCCAGGAGAGGCAGGACGAAGACCATGCGGAACCGCCCCTCGACCCAGTCCCAGTATTCGCCGACGAACTCGAGGGCACCCATCGGGAACTTGGCGATCTGCTCTCCGGAGGGGCTGTGGATGTATGCCGTGTCGCTGCTGCGGCAGAAGAGGCGCCCCGTGCTGAGTGCAGCCTCCACGCGCCGGTCCAGGCCAAGGAGCTCGGCGGCGTGGGAGCTGTGGTCCCACCGGTAGACCGAGGTGCCGCCGCCCTCACGCGGAATCGAGAGGTACGCATACCCCGTCTGCGCGCAGAACTGGTAGAAACAGCTCACGTCGACTGGGTCGGGAAGACCGCTCACGAACGCCGGCTGTTGTTCGGTGGCGACGATGTCGGGCACGCCCGCGTCCCACGTCACGGCCCCTTCCCTGTAGACTCCTCCGAGCGCGTCGCGGCTGAGAAACGCCAGACGAACCTGGCTCGACGCGCCGTAGGGCACCGGCACCGGACCCGCGCCCATGATTCCGGGGGCCATGTCGGGGAAGTCGGCGTCGGCGAGCTCCACGTAACGCCTGAAGTCGCTTGCGACCCCCAGTGCGTTCATCCGGGCCGCGGTCTGCACCTGCAACGACACGCCGTCGTCGTAGAGCTGCTGCAGCCATGCCTCCGGCCCCTGGAAGCGCATCACCAGCAGCCTCGGCGGCGCAGCCACGCTCACGGTGAGCAGGCGCAGGCCGGCGCCGGACGCTGCCAGGAAATCCCCCCACTGCCGGTAGGAGATCGAGCTGCCCCCCCAGCAGTAGCGCGCGCCCATGTAGGTCTGCCCCACGCCCACCACCCAGCCGGACAGCGGAGCCCCCGCAGCGAGGAAGTCACGATCGGGAACGAAGGTGTAGCGGACTCGCTCGTCGATGTCGCCGCTGAACGGTCCGACCGAACCGCGCCGATCGAGCCTGCCGGCAGTCAGCATCGCCAGCGACACCTCGGGGTTGTACGGGGGAAGGCGGCACGCGGTCAGGCCCGCGAGCAGGCAGGCGATCAGAATGCGCCCTACTTGTACCATCGCACCCCCAGCCTGAAACCCACCAGGTCGATCAACACTCCGCCCAGCGGGCCGTCCCACCACGGCTTGTAGAGGTACCCCGAAGCGCGCCCTCCGTCCACTGTGAGCATGGCTTCCACGACTGCCGGCGCGCTGCCGTGCACGTCATAGAACACCGGCCCATAGTCGGTGAACAGGCGCAGCCGCGCGCCCGCCTGCACCTCGACGCCCGCAGCCGCCCTCCAGCCGAGAGGGGCGACCGGCTCGACGGCAACCGCGCCGCCGGCGTGAGCCAGGCGGACGACGACGCCTGCATCGAGGTAAGGCCTGACTACCGCGTCGTATCCCAGAGGCAGGTAGCCCAGGCCTGCGACCAGGTCCGTGAGAGGCAGCGCCGCCTCGGTCTCCTGGCGATCCTCGTCGCGCAGCCACGGCGCGATGATGTACGTCGTGAGGCCCAGCCTGAAGTAGAACGGGCCGAAAAGCTCGGCCGCCGATCCGCCCGGATAGCTGACGTTGAGAGTGTAGGCCTCGAACATCCACCGCGGAGCGGGCTTCTGCGCGATCTCCCAGACCGTGTCCGTCGCGGCCAGGTACCGCTCCTCGCGCACGGGCAGGCTGCCCTCTCTCGTCGCCTCGATGCGGTAGAGCCCGGGCCGCGTCAGCACCACGCGCCCCGTTCCCTCCGGCCCTATTTCCAGCGGCGCCTCGCCCAGCCCGCGCACCACGGTGCCCGCCAGAGCCGTGACCGTAACCTCGCCCCGGACCGCCGACGCCGGGTCCAGCCTCTGCAGGGCCGGCGGAAATGCGGCGGCGACCGCCTCGGCGACCTCGTCCCAGAAGGCGCCCTCGAGGTCGGCGAGCGCTGGCCGGATGAAGGCCCGCTCGCTCACCGCTGCCGGGCTGCCCGCCAGGTCCGCCCAGCCGACCGCGAGCCTCACCCCGTCCGCGGTCCGCGACACCGCGACGCGGACCCATCCCTCGGCCCCGCGCTCGAGGGCGTGCTCGCGCAGCGCATCCTCGCCCTGCGGCAACGTGCCGGAGGCGGCCTCGAGCACCACCAGCGGCTGCCGCCGCAGCCGCGTCAGGAGAGTCGCGTAGAGGTAGACCGCGTCCTCGCGGGTCAGTTGGGGTGCCGCTGCCGCCTCGAAGCGCAGCAGGACCTTGCGCGGCACCTGCGCCGGTTGACCCCACGCAGCCAGTGCGGAAAAGGCCAGGCCGATCGCCATCGCCTTTCTGCTAACCACGCTGGCGATCCGGCGGCCCGCCTGCAGTCCGCAGGCGCAGTCCGACGGGCGCAAGCGCCGAGCGGCCCTTGGCCGTCCCTCTGACGGTCGGGCGCCTACCATTTGTGCAGGACTCCGATCGTCATGGGCGGTCCGTCGTCGGAAACGGTCAGCCACCCGCGCGGCAGCAGCGCGCTGCCTGCCCCGCCCGCGTACTTGCCTTCGATGCGCCAGTACACAGCCCACCGCCGGGTGTTCCACTCGATCCAGAGGTTGGCGGGGCTCACGTAGGCATCGAACGCTCCGCCCTCCTCGCCCTCGGAAAAGATCGTCACGATGCCCCCGACGCCCGCAGCCACGCCCAGGCGCACGGGCGAATAAGGTCCGAGCAACAGGTACCATCCGACGAGAAAACGCAGGTCGTCGTGAAAGACCGCCGAGTCGGATCCGGCGAAGGTGCTCTGGACATAGAAGTAGTTGTCGGCGCTGACGAACACCTTGTCCGGCGTCAGATAGTAGCGCGCGCCCAATCCCAGGCCGACAGACTGCCCGCTGGTGTAGAAGGCCTCGCCTGCCCACCTCGTCTCGGCCCACAGCGGCCGCAGCGCCACCTCCCCCGCGTCGCCCGGCAGGCGCACGCGCTGCGTGCGCGTGTGGAACCCGCGCTTGTGGCTCTCCAGGGTCACATCGACGCCGCCGGTGACGGTGGGAATCGAGCCGCGCCCCTCGCTGACCGTCGCCACGGTCTGTCCGGCGACCAGGATTTCCGCGCCCTCGTCTGGGGACGTGACCGTAATCGTCTTGACGCTGCCGTCGGGAGGCACGAGCAGAGGCGGGACCGGCTCGAGCGCCCTGCCGAGCGCCGAAGAAACCTCGAGCACCGCCTCGCTCACGAGGTTGTAGACCGCCAACCCGCTGCGGCCCGCGCGCGCCACCGAGGCGATCAGCCGCTCCTGCTTCACGTCGTAGAACTTGATGTCGACGACGATCCGCCGCTCCTCGAGCCGGTACAGAGCCGTGGCCGCCACGTCGGCCTCGACGGCGCGGGCGACGGCAAGCGCTTGAGGCCCGAGCGCGAGGTCGGCTTCGGCGATGCCGAGGCTCGCCCGGGCCGCCTCCCATCGCGAGGCAGGCACCAGGTCGAAGCCCGCAGCCGCGGTCTCCATGCTCAGCGCCTCGCTGATCAGCCGCTGGTACTCCGGGGCCGCACCGCCAGGGGAAGCGTTGGCCGCGGTGAGCACGACCGCGCGCCGCTGCGGGACGCCCTGTTGCGCCAGGACAGACGCCGCCGCGGTCAGCAGCAGGCAGAGTGCCGTGCGCGAGCGAATAGCGGACCTCCTCGCAGGCCGCGCGTCAGCGGCCGGACATTCCACGCATCCGGGCCATTCCCGGCGCCCGCCCCAACACCTCTTCGCGGGCTCGGGCAAGGGGCCCGGGCCATTGCCGAGCTTCGCTCGGGACCAGGGCGCCCTGGCCCTTGCATTCACGCAAAACTATATATATCATCGACTTGTAACAAATCAAGCTCGCGTCAAGAGCTATGTACACTGGGGAACCGTGGGCTATCGACTCTCGGCGGTGGGGACTCTCGTGCGGTGACGCAGGCGATTGCCTGCTGCCGTCTCTCGGTGTCAGCGCAGCAGACGATGGAAGAGAAGCAGCTGACTTTCAAGGAAGACGAGATCTCTCAGATGCTCAACCACGCCTTCGACCTGTTCCGGGAGGGCCGCTTCCCCGAAGCGGCTGCCCAGCTGGAGAAGGTGCTGCGCATCGACTTCGATTACCCTGACGTCACGGCGTCGCTGAAGTGCGCCAACTTCTGGCGGGAGCGCCAGGAACGGCTGGCGGAGATCCGTGAGCCCTACGAGCGCGGCGAGCTGCTTCTCGGAGAATGGCGCCACTTCGTGGAGTTCGTGCACAGGATCGGGGGCGTTTCCGAGAAGAGCCTCTTCAGCCTCCGGCAGTACGTGTTCGGCACGGCGCTGGCGGCCTACCGCAGCCTGGCCGAGCAGGGAGGCTACGACGCGGAGCTGCTGCTGCGCATCGGCCGCTGCCACAAGGAGCTCGGCAGCTACGACCTGGCCATCGAGAACCTCGAAAAGGCCAACCAGATGAAGAACGGCTTCGCGCCTGTGCTCGCCGAGCTCGCCGACTGCTACGCCCTGGTCGGCGAGGCGAGGATCAGCAAGATCTTCTTCCGGGAGGCCTTCTTCGTCGGCGCCCAGGAGATCGACTTGTCGACGCTGGAGTCGGGGATGATCCAGCGCCTCGTGCAGCGGCTGCGCTCCATGGGCCTGCGGGAGGCCGAGGTGCGGGAGTGGATCCCGGTCTACGGAACCGTGTTCGGGGTGCTCAACGTGCGCCGCGAGCTGCGGCCTCTGGAGTACGGGAAGCTCAAGCAGTCGATCTACCGCATGGAGAATCAGCTCGAAGGCGACAAGGCCGAGCGCGAGCTGCTGGTGCCGCGGCTGCTCAACCACTACTTCTGGCTGATCGACCACTACACCAGCGCCGGCGAAGACAGGTCCCGCGTCGACGAGGTCCTGGCGCGCATCAAGCGGCTCGATCCGGCGATCCACAGGGAATACACGCGATAGCAGCGTCAAGGGAGAGTCAGATGCCCGACAATCTTGTCAAGAGCGTGAGCGACCTTCTCAACGAAGAGAAGTGGACGAGAGCCACGCTGAACAGCTACTCGATCGGCAACTTCAAGGAGCTCGACGACCTGATCGGCGAGATCCGCAAGGCCGGCCTCGACACCGAGATCAGGGACCTGGCCGAGGAGCACCTCAAGCACTCCAAGAACAGCATCATCGCCCTGTACCTATCCGGCATCATCAGCCTCCGCAGGCAGCAGGTCGACGACTCGCACCTCGTGGGCCTCATCAACATCTTCAGCGACAACCACAAGTGGGCGATCGTCGAGTACCTGTGCCAGCGCATCCTGGAGTTCGGCGAGAACAAGTACGCCCTGCGCACGCTGGCCGACTGCTACGAGAACGAGAACGAGCAGCCCAAGAAGCTCGAGATCTGGGAGCGGCTCATCCGGGTCGACTACGAGGAGGCGGACATCGTGCGCCACCTGGCCGAGCGAGCCGAGCGCGAAGGCAACCTCGAGCAGGCCGTCGACTACTACAAGAAGGCCCTGCACCGCTACATCAACAAGAAGATGTTCTCCCAGGTGCGGGATGTCTGGGCCAAGCTCCTCGAGCTCAACCCCAGCGACATCGACTTCTACCAGAGAGCCGAGAAGAAGGTCGCTTCGGTGCTCAACGGCGAGCGGGCCGCCACCCTTCTGGCTGCCCTCTACCCGATCTACGTCGCCAAAGGCGAGTGGGACACGGCCATCGGCCTGCTCAAACGCCTGCTGGCCTACGACCCCAAGAACGCCGAGGCGCGCACGCAGATCATCGACTGCTATCGCGCCAAGTACAAGGCCCACAGCCAGCTCGAGGAGTACGTGCGCCTGTCGAACCTGACCCAGTCCTGGCGCAACGTCCACGACGCGATCGCGGACTTCGAAAAGCACATCTCCTTCGACAAGGGCAACTTCGTCCACCACCGCTCGTGGGGGATCGGCCGCATCCGCGACATCAAGGACGACGTGTTCATCATCGACTTCGCCTCCAAGCGCGACCACCGCATGTCGCTCAAGATGGCCGTCGGCGCTCTCGCGATCCTGCCGCAGGAGCACATCTGGGTGCTCAAGGCCACGCTCAAGCGCGAGGAGCTCAAGGCCCGCGTCAAGGCCGACCCGGCGTGGGCCCTCAAGACCGTCATCCGCAGCTTCGAGAACGTTGCCGATCTCAAGCGCATCAAGGCCGAGCTTGTCCCCGACGTGCTCACGGCTGCCGAGTGGTCGCGCTGGAACGCCGACGCCCGCCAGGTGCTCAAGACCGACCCGGCCTTCGGCAACCTGGCGGACCGCAAGGACTTTTTCGTCGTGCGCGAGTCGCCGATCACGTTCGAGGAAAAGACCTTCAACCGCTTCAAGAGCGAGCCCGCCTTTTTCGGTCGCGTCCAGGCGATCCGCGACTTTCTCGAGGAAGCCGAGCCCGACAGCGAGTACTTCGAGGAGATGTTCTCGTACTTCACGGGCTTCCTCAAGTCCTTTGCTTCGGTCAACGAAATGACCATCTGCAGCTACCTGCTCGTGCAGCGCATCGTCTCGCAGTATCCGTATCTGAACCAGGGGCTCGGCTTCGACTTCCAGCAGCTGCTCGAGCAGGTCGATGACGTTCCCGCCCTCTTTGCCGGCATCGAGGACGCCGACCTGCAGCACGAGTTCCTGCGCAACATCGAGAGGTTCGTCGACGACTGGCCCCAGATGTTCGCGCGGCTGTTCCGCGCGGCGCCGAGCCGGTTCGTCATCGATGAGCTGGTGGCGCACGGCAAGCTCGAGGTCATCCGCGACCTGTTCCTGGGCAGCCTCGAGCAGTACCGCGACCAGCGCGACAGCTTTGTCTGGCTCGTGCGCAACGTCCTCGACGAGAGCTGGTTCGCCGCCTTTGCCGTGCCCATGGAGAAGGTCTACATCGCCTGCATCCACCTCCTGGACATCAGCTTCCGCGAGATCGAAAACCGCAGGGACGTGAGCACCAACCGCAAGATCAACAAGCAGATCCAGGACTTTCTGTTCCGAGAAGAGCGGCTGCCCGCCTACCTGATGGAGGCGGACGTGGATTCGATCACCCGGCTCTACACCCTCGTGGAAGACGTCAAGGATCTGGACCCCTCGATCAAGATCAGGCTCAAGCAGAGGATCAAGGACAAGCACCCGGGATTCCGCTTCCTGGGCGAAGCTCCGGAGGCCGAGTCGGTCGCCGGCCGGCTCCTGGTGACGCGCAGCGGCTACGAGAGCAAGCAGAAGACGCTCAGGCACCTGCTCGAGGTGGAGGTCCCGCAGAACTCCCGCGAGATCGGCGCCGCGATGGCCAAGGGGGACCTGCGCGAGAACGCCGAATACAAGGCGGCCCTGGAAAGGCAGGACATGCTCAACGCCGCGGCCGCCAAGCTCCAGACCGAGCTGCAGAGCGCCCAGATGTTCGACCCCTCGCAGGTGGACTCCGGCTCCGTCTCGTTCGGCACGCGGGTGATCCTCAAGGACCTGGGAACCGGCGCCGACGAGGACTACATTATCCTTGGACCGTGGGAGTCGGATCCGAACCGGAGGGTGATCTCCTACCTCTCGCCGCTCGGCAGCCGCCTGTACAACCGCAAGCTCGGAGAGGAGCTGCGGTTCACCATCAACGAGAAGGAGTATCACTACAGGATCGAGCGCATCGAAACGGCCCCGGCGGAAATGCTATGAAGCTTCGGGCGCTCCTCATCGTCCTGGCCGCGTGCGCCGCGCTCGCGCCCGCCGAACCCCTCGACCTGGTGGTGATGGTCGACATCTCGGCGAGCATGGCCCCTTACTTCGCCGACGTCGTCGACTACTTCATCGCCGACATCATGCGGGGCCTGCTTCAGGACGGCGACCGCTTTCACCTCCTGAGCTTCGCCGGCCTGACCGAGGTCGAGATGGGAGGGCTGCGCATCGACGGCGAGGAGCGGCAGCGGCTGGTGAACAAGATCCGGCTTCTGCAGCCGATCGGCCTCTACACGGACCTGGTGCGCGCCGTGCTCTTTCTGCAGGGCTACACCGCTTCGGTGCCGGCAGTCGGCTCGCGCCAGATCGTCCTCATCACCGACGGCGTGCACGACCCGCCTCCCACCAGCCCGTACGCGGGCGACCAGGCGGGCGCGATCGCCCGCCTCCTCGAGGGAGCGCGGTCGATCCGCATGAACGGGTGGTACGTGCACATCCTCGGCCTGCCGCTGCGGCCCGGCGCCGCCGGCGGCGCCGGGCCCCGGTCGCTGCTCGGCCCCCTCGCCCGCGAGTTCGGCGGCGGCCTGCTTCCCTACACCGGACCCGGCAAGGAAACCATCGCGCCCGCGACGGCAGGACTGCTGGAGCTGCGCTGGCCCGGCCGCCTCGGCCGGGTCGGCAGATCCTTCAACCTGCCTCTGGCGATCGTCAACAACACCCCGGGCGGCCTGTCGCTGACCCTGTCGCACGTGTGGCACGGCAGCGCCGACCTCCTCGGCGCGCCGCAGAACGTCACGGTCAACCCGGGGCAGACGCTCACGATCAACGCGGCGATCACCCTTCCGGCCGACCTGCCGGCGGGCGACCAGGTCCTGAATGTGCGCCTGGAAACCAGCGGCGACGCGCGCCTGTACCCCCTCGACGGCAGGCTCGCGCTCACCTTTGATCCCGGCGTCGAGCCCCGGACCCCTGCGCCCGCTGCCGGCGCGCCGGCGGCGGGCGAGCGCGCGGTCGCCGAGCGCGTCGGCCCCGGGACCGAGGGGGGGCCCACGGTCGGAGACCGCGTCTCGGCGGCGGTCAACCGCGCGGCATCGGCCCTGGGCGCGGCGGCCGCCGGCCGGGGCCGGGCCGTCGTCCGCCTTCCCCTTGCGCTCCTGGCTTCCGCCCTCCTGCTGCTGCTGGCCCTGCTGCTGATCCTGGCCTTCGGACGGCGGGTGGGCCGCAGCGCCGCCGCCCTCCTGCCCCGCCCGGTGGCTCGCCGGGCCGAAAAGGGGCCGCTCATCGAGATGCAGGTCAGCCTGCAGAGCTCGCGCATCGGTTTCCGCAACATCAGGGGCATCGAAGCAGGCCGGCGCCGCAGCGTCGGCGGCGGCTGGTCCGCCTTTCTCATCTTCCTCGTTCCCCTGCCGCGGCGCATCGCCGAGATCCGCTACGACGGCGTGCGTTACTCGTTCGCGGTGATCCGGCCGCGGTTCTTCCCCACAGTGCCCGCGCTCATCCCCGACTGCCTCGGAGTGGACATACCCCTGATGTCGGAAAAGGGGTTCCCGATCGTCCTGCGGTTCGTGCGCTACATATCGCCGCTGGAGCGCATCCACAGCCTGCTGAACGCGGTCTACGAGCAGGGCGTGCGGCAGATCCCCCACCAGCCTTCGCAGCCGCCGGCGGTGGACACGGCGCACCGCTTCCTGTAGGGGCGCCCTCGGCGCCTCACGGGCGGCGGCCGCGGTCGCGGGCGGCAGCGGCAGCCAGGGCCAGGGCCAGCGCCGCAGCCAGCGCCAGGGGCAGCGCGTCACCGAACAGCGCGTAGGCGGTCCGTCCGCTGACGTCGTAGAGCGGCACCTCGACCCTCAGGAACCCCGGCTCGAACAGGGGAAGCGCCGCCCTGATCTCGCCGAGGGCCCCGATGACCGCGGTCACGCCGCCATTGGTCGCCCGCACGAGCGCGCAGCGGTTTTCGACGCTGCGAAAGCGCGCAGCGGCGATCATCTGGAGCATCGCCGACTCGCGCTTCGACCAGGAGACGTTCGTCAGGTTCACCAGGGTCTGCGCCCCGGCCCGCAGCAGGCGCCGGCACAGATCCGGAAAGGCGTCCTCGAAGCAGATCGGCGCCGCCAGCCGCGCCTGGCCGCCGGCTCGCAGCGGCACGGCCAGGACCGCGGGCCCGCTGCCCGGCGTCCACCCTTCGCTGAGGCCCAGGGCGCCTTCGACGAAACGCCGCACCGCGGCGATCCTCCACAACGGCACACGCTCGGCAAACGGAACGAGCTGCTGCTTGCCGTAGTGCCCGAGCAGGCTGCCGTCGGCGGCCAGCAGGAGGGCCGCGTTCTCGAAGCCCCGTTTTTCCGCAGCCTGGAACGGCGCGCCGAGCAGCAGCGGCGTTCCTGTCTCCCGCAGAAAGGCCATCAGGCTCGTGGGAGCCGGGAAGCGCTGCAGGTCGCGGGCGAGTTGCCTCTCGCGCACGACGCGGGGGAGTATGGTCTCGCTCCACACCACGAGGTCGGCAGGCCCCTCGGCAAGGGCGCTCCGCGTCAGATCCTGAGCCCTTGTGACCGCGGCGTTGTCGTTTCCCTCCTGCCACGGGTCGGCGTTGTGCTGAACAAGCACCAGCGCCGCACGTCCCGTTTGCGCCGGCGGCGAGGCCATCCGGCCCGCTCCGTATCCGATCGCCAGCACGATCGCGAACAGCGCCACGCCTGCCAGTCCCGCGAGGCGGCGCGGAGGCAGCCGCTCGGCCCCGCGGACGCCGCGCAGGATCTGCTCGGCGCCCAGCGCGTTGACGCCGGCGACCAGCAGCGAGACGCCCCAGACGCCGTAGATGTCCGCCGCCTGGATCAGCGGCAGCACGTCGCTGAACGGATGCGACACCAGCCCCCAGGGAAAGGCCAGGAATCCCGACGACTTGACGTACTCGTAGACCGTCCACGCTGCGGCCAGCGCCAGCGGCCGCACTCCCTTCAGACGCAGCGCGACGCCCCTGAGAATCGGGCCCAGCAGCGCGTGGTAGCAGGCGTACCCGAGCACGACGCCCGACACCGTCCAGACCGAGAACTCCTGGAAGAACAGCAGCCAGTAATGGGTGAGAAAGGTCGACACCGCGCCGAACAGGGCTCCGGCAGCCGAGGCTGACCGGAACGAAGGGGCGGAGGCGAGCCCGGCCAACAGGGGCGCCAGCGCCACCAGCCCGACCAGAGGGTTGCCGTGGGCGTACAGGTCGCTGGGCAGCGCGAGGGGCAGCAGCAGCGCCGATGCGAGGGCAAGCAGCAGCGACGTCGAGACGCGGCAGCGCTCAGGCTTCATGCGCGGGAGTTTAGCCGAGCGCCGCTCTTTGGAGAAGCGCGCCGCCCGGCACGGGGCCGGTCGCGGTTGCACTCCTGCGGAGCTTTCGCATATGATCGGCCCCGATGAGGGTCCTGCTCACCAACGACGACGGAGTGGCCAGCGCGGCGCTCCTGGCTCTGCGGCAGCGGCTGAGCCGCGACCACGACGTCCTCGTCGTCGCCCCCGACGACGAGCGCAGCGGCAGCTCCCATGCGATCACCTTCCGCAGGCCGATCCGCGTGAGGCGCTTCGACGAGCGGACCTTTTCCTGCGGCGGCACACCGGCCGACTGCGTGCACCTCGTGGGGCTCGGCCTCGCCGGCGGCGGCGTGGACATGGTGATCTCGGGGCCCAACATCGGTCCGAACCTCGGCACCGACATCGTCTACTCGGGCACCGCCGCGGCGTCGCGCCAAGCCGCGATCATGGGCCTGCCGGCGATCGCCGCGTCGCTGTACACGGCGGACCCCGCCGACCTGCCGTTCGCCGTGGATTTTCTGGCGAGGAACCTCGAGCTGTTCCGGCAGGTGCTGTCGCCCGAGCCCGATCATTTCCTCAACATCAATTTCCCCGGCGGGGCGCGGGAGGGGACCGGGGTCAGCGTGACCCACCCCTCGCTGCGCATCTACAACGACCGCCTCGAGCGCTTCACCCTCTCGGAATCGGAGCTGTACTGCTTCATCACGGGGGAGCTTCCCCACGCCGAGAGCGAGGACGGGTCGGACTGGGACGCCGTGCGCGCCGGCCGCATCTCCCTGTCGCCCATCCTGGTGCACCCCCTCAACCACAGCGTCGAGGAGCGGTACGAGCGGCTGCCGTTGTGGACGGGCCGATGACTGCCCTCGAGCGCGGGATCCGCTTCTACAACTCCAAGCGGTACGAGCAGGCCCTGCGGGAGTTCCAGCAGGTCGAGGGCGAGGCTGCCGAGGACGTGACCCTGGCCTACTACACCGGCCTGACGCTGGCCAAGCTCGGGCGCCACGAGGAGGCGCTGATCCCCCTCGAACAGGTGGTGAGCTCGAGCACCAGCTTGATGCACGTCTACCAGAGCCGCATGATCCTCGGCTACATCTACTCGGTGACCGGCAGGGGCCAGCTTGCCCAGTACGAGCTGAACCAGCTGCTCAAGGCCGGGCTGGAGTCGGTCCAGCTCTACGGCTCGCTCGGCCACGTGCTGTACACGCTCGGACGCGTCGAGGAGGCGGTCGCGGCCCTTGAGAAGGCCCTCGAGCTCAACGGGGAGTACGCCAACGCCCTGAACTCCCTCGGCTACATCCACGCCGAAAGCGGCAGGCACCTCGATCGCGCCGTCGAGCTGTGCCGGCGCGCCGTCAGGCAGCAGCCGCGCAACCCCGCCTACCTCGACTCCCTCGGGTGGGCCCTCTACAAGAAGGGCAACCTCTCGGAGGCCCGCGAGTGCCTGCGCAAGGCCCTGGATCTGGCGCCGCGCAACAGCGAGATCGCCGCCCACATGCGGGAGGTCCTGGCGCACTCGGCCGAGGGCCGCTAATCCGCAAACGCGGTCGTTCCGATGATCTGAACAGGAGCAAGGAGATGACTGTCACGAGCATTTCTACGCCGCTCGCGCAGGTCGCCTCTCCCCGGGCTGATGCATCGGCCGAAGAGGCCATCATCAGCGCCAGCGAGATCAAGGCTATTCTGTATCTCGCGGTGCGGGGGAGAGTTGACAAGCTGCCTGTGGCGGAGGATCATGCCGTAGACACCTATGCCTGACCATCACGGCCGGAGCGCGGGAGCCTGTTCCCCTTCCGGCTCGGACACGGCGCGATCCGGTCATGAGAAGTCTGCGCGCGGACCTCTGGCGCGCTTCGCCCTCTCGGCAATCCTGCTGATTCTCCCGCGGACGGCCTTCGCGCAGCCGGAGGTGGCCTCCCTGCGCTCTCTAGAGGAGATGCAGTGGGGAGTCCGCGCCTTTCATTCGGCGGCGTTCAACAACGCGATCCTCTCCCTGGAGCGGGCCATCAGCCTCGACACGACCAACCTGCTCGCCCGGCAGTGGCTCGGCCGTGCGCTCTACCGCAACGGCCTCGAGGAGGAGGCGCTCGCCGAGTGGCGCTTCGTCGCCGCAAAGGGCGGCGGCGGCGCTGCGCTGGAGGCGCTGATCGGCACCGTCGCCTCGCGCCGTTCGCTGCAGCGCGTGCTCGCCCCGCACGAGAGCTACTCGCTGGTCTCGAGCATCGAGGCGACCGACCGCCGCGACCCGCGCCTCGGCAAGCCCACGGCCGTTCGGGCCCGGTCCGACGGGACCTTCTACGTCGTGTCCTACACCTCCACCCAGATCCAGCGGCTGGACTCCAACTTCAGCGTCGTGGGCATCGTTCGCGGCGGGCTCCAGGGCTTCAACCGTCCCTTCGACATCGTCGAGAGCGATGAGGGGCAGCTGTTCGTCTCGGAGTACGGGGCAAACCAGGTGACCCGATGCTCCCCTTCGGGGGAAAGGCTCGCGACGATCGGCGGCTCGGGCGTCGCCCCCGGCAGGCTGCTGGGCCCGCAGTACCTGGCCACGGATTCCAGGGGCTACCTGTACGTCAGCGAGTACGGCAACCGCCGCGTCAGCAAGTTCGACACCGAGGGCAACTTCGTCCTCACGATCGGGACGCGGGGCCCGGGTTTTCCGGGCCTCGAGGAGCCGACGGGCATCGCGGTCCAGGACGACCGTCTGTACGTCGCCGACCGCAGCCGAGGCGTCCTGCAGGTGTTCGACCTCACGGGCAACTACATGGGCGCCGTGGGCAGCTTGCGCGAGCCCGAAGGCGTCCATGCCGCAGGCGGGGGGCGGCTGCTGGTCGCTCAGAAGGGCTCGATCGTCGTGCTGGATGTCCGCGCGCAGACCGTCGAGCCGCTCGCCGATCCGTTCCCGCGGGTCGGGCGGATCCTCGGCCTGTCCATCGACGTGAACTCCGACGTGCTGGCTGCCGATTTCGACGAGGCCAAGGTCCTGTACTTCGCCAAGTCGCAGACCCTCTACTCCGGCCTGTTCGTGCAGGTCGAACGGGTCTCGGCCGACCGTTTCCCGCAGGTCGTCGTCGATGTGTCGGTAAGCGAGCGCTCCGGCAGGCCGGTTCTCGGGCTCACGCGCGAGAATTTTGTCGTGAGCGAACGCCTGCGGCCGGTCGCCGATCTGCAGCTCGCCGTGCCCGCCTCTGCGGCGCGGCCACTCTACGTGATGCTGCTCGCCGAGAAGTCACAGCAGATGCGAAGCCGCGGCCCGCAGCTGGCCCGGGCGGTCGAGGAGCTGTACGCGGGCCTGGAAGGCTCCGGATCGCTGGGCCTCGCTGCGGCCTCCCGGCAGGCGAGCCTGCCGATTGCCGCGGACGGGCGCAGGCTCGCGCTCAGGGAAGCTGCCGTCGCCGACGACTACTCCGATGACTGGCGATTCGACCAGGGCGTGCGCCTGGCTGCGTCCCAGCTGGCCGGCTCGCGGGCGCGGCGGGCCCTGGTCTTTCTGTCGACCGGCTCCCTCGGCCCCAGCCCCTATGCGCAGTACTCTCTCATGGAGCTGGCCCAGTACCTGCGCAACAACGACGTCTCGTTCCACGTGCTGCAGATCGGCCCCGAACCGGTGCACCCCGACCTTGCGTTCCTGGCGGGCCGCACCGGCGGCTCGACGACTTGGGCCGACGCGCCGCGGCGGGTGCGGCCCGTCGTCGACGCGGTCAAGGCCTGGGTGCCGCCCACGTACACGCTGCGCTTCGCCTCGAGCGCCGACGCCGACTTCGGGCGCGCCTACATCGAGCTGCAGGTCGACGTCACGCAGCAGCGCCGCAGCGGCCGCGACGAGTCCGGCTACTACGCACCGCGGCAGTATTGACCGCCTACCCGCGGCCCACGGCCGCGAGAGCCTTCTCCTTGTCCTCGATCTTCTTCTGAAGGTCCCTGATCTCCGCCACGAGGCCCTGCACCTCGGGCGCTGACGCCGGGACCGAGCTCTGGCCCGACTCCGACAGCACGCGATAGACCTGGCTGCCGAGCAGCGCGAACCTGCGCTCCACGTCCTTTTCCAGTCGCATGATCTCGTACTTCAGCACGCCCTTCTCGCCGAGCTCCCGCGCCTTCTCGGCAGCCTGTTCCATGCCTTTGCGCGTCGTCTCGACCCCCTGGCTCATCACCTGCTTCATTCTCTCGAAGAAATCCATGGTGCCTCCCGTGGCTCGCGTGTGACCAGCCGAGCATAACCATATGCCGCGCCCGAGACAAGCGTGGGCGTCCGCCGCGGAGGCCCGCCGGGGCCCTTTGTCTTGACACCAAAAACAGCCGCGTGGTAGCTTCTTCGGCCGGAGAGCCGGTCCGGCCGGCTCGAGGAGTCGACATGTCCGGCCACAGCAAGTGGGCCACGATCAAGCACAAGAAGGGGGCGCTCGACGCCAAGCGCGGCAAGACCTTCACCAAGATCATCAAGGAGATCAGCGTCGCCGCCAAGATGGGCGGGGGCGATCCGGAGGCCAACCCGAGGCTGCGCAACGCACTGCTGAAAGCCCGGTCCGCCAACATGCCCAAGGACAACATCGACCGCGCCATCAAGAAGGGCACCGGTGAGCTCGAGGGCGTGACCTACAGCGAGATCACCTACGAGGGATACGCCCCCGGCGGGGTGGCCCTCCTGATCTCCGTGCTCACCGACAACAAGAACCGCACCGCTGCCGAGATCCGCAACGTGCTGTCCAAGGGCGGCGGCAATCTCGGCGCCACCGGCAGCGTGTCCCACATGTTCAGGCGCAGGGCCATCATCGGCCTGGAAGCGGACAGGTACTCCGAAGACGATGTGATGGCGGTCGTGCTGGACGCCGGCGCCGAGGACGTGACCAACGACGGCGAGCTCATCGAGGTGACGGCGCCGCCGGAGGCGTTCGAGGCCGTCCTCAAAGCGCTCGAGGCCGCCGGGATGCGGCACAGCATGGCGGAGATCTCGATGCTGGCCGACACCTATCTGTCCCTCGGCCAGGACGAGACCCGCAAGGTCGTGCGCCTCATCGAAGCCCTCGAGGACAACGACGACGTCCAGAGCGTCGCCTCGAACCTCGACATCCCCAAGGGCTTCGCGATGGATGAATGACCAGGATCCTGGGCATCGATCCGGGACTCGCGGCGACAGGCTACGGTGTCATCGACGCAGACGGCAACCGCTTCTCTCACGTGGCCGACGGCGTGATCGAGACCAGCGCGAGGGCGTCCGCGGGGCAGCGGCTGCTGCGGCTCCAAGAGGCTCTCGGCGAGATCCTGCGCACCTACCACCCGAGCGAGGCGGGCGTCGAGCGGCTGTACTTCGGGCGCAACGCCACCACGGCGATCCCGGTGGCCGAGGCCCGCGGCGTCGTGCTGTGCACGCTGGCAGCGGCAGGCGTCGCCTGCTACGAGTACACGCCGGCCACGGTCAAGCAGGCCGTCGTCGGCAGGGGCAGAGCCGAAAAGGGGCAGGTCCAGGAGATGGTGCGCCTGATCTTCAGGCTGGGCGACCGGCCGGCGAGCACCCACTCGGCTGACGCGCTCGCCGTCGCGTTCTGCCACAGCACGCAGTCGCGGCTCGGCCGCCTTGTCGGCGGGCGCACCCCCTAGAGAGGCGGATCATGTTCAACAGCCTGCGCGGCGAGATCACCCGCAAGGACGCCGACCGGCTGCTGCTGGCCTGCGGCGGCCTCGAGTGGGAGATCTGGACGTCGGCCCAATCCCTCGCCTCGCTGCCGGCGCCGGGGGAGGAAGCCCGCGTCTACACCCACCTCCACCATCGCGACGACGCCATGCGGCTGTACGGGTTCGCCACGGCGGCCGAACGGGACCTCTTCCTGGAGCTCATGCGGGTGGAGGGCGTGGGGCCCCGCGTGGGGCTGCGCATCCTCTCGGGCATGGACGCCGGCCGCTTTGCCGAGGCGATCGAACGCGGCGACCTCGCCACGCTCACCTCGGTGCCCGGCGTCGGCGAAAAGATGGCTCAAAAGATCCTCCTGCGCCTCAAGGGCAAGCTGGCGCCTGACCAAGGCGGCGGCGTGCACGAGGACATCGTGGCGGCCCTCGCCGGCATGGGCTTCGACCGCAGGCAGGCGCGCGACGCCGTCAACGAGGCGAGCCGCGAAAGCGACGCCGCGCAGCTGGAAGGCGAGCAGAGGGAGCGAGACATCCTCACGCGCGCGATGAAGCTCCTCGGAGGCAGGAAGCAGCCGAGATGAAGGACAAACGCCTGGCAGCGGGCCAGTACCTCGACAGCCACGACCAGGATGAGCACGCGCTGCGGCCGAAGCGGCTCGCCGACTTTGTCGGTCAGCGCCGGCTCAAGGACAACCTGGCGGTCTTCATCGAAGCGGCGCGCAGACGGGGCGAAACGCTCGACCACGTGTTCCTCTCGGGGCCGCCGGGCCTGGGCAAGACCACGCTGGCCGGGATCGTCGCCAACGAGCTCGGCGCCACGCTGCGGGCCACCTCCGCCCCCGCCCTCGAGAAGCCGGGCGACCTGAATGCCCTCCTCACATCGCTGGAAGAGCGCAACGTGTTCTTCATCGATGAGATCCACCGGCTGCGCCCGCCGGTCGAGGAGATCCTCTACTCGGCGATGGAGGACTTCGAGATCGACGTGGTGATCGGTCAGGGGCCGGGGGCGCGCTCGATCAAGATCCCGCTGCCGCCGTTTACCCTCATCGGCGCCACGACCAAGACCGGACTGGTGTCCGGGCCGCTTTATTCGCGCTTCGGCATCACGTGGCGGCTCGACTTTTACGAGCCGGAGGACCTCGCCCGGATCGTGCGCCGCTCCGCCTCGATCCTGGGCGTGACGCTCGAAGACGAGGCGGTGGCTCTGCTGGCCCGCTGCTCGCGCGGCACCCCCCGCATCGCCAATCGCCTCCTGCGGCGCATGCGGGATTTCTCCGAGGTGTGGGGCAGCGGGACCATCACGCCCGGCATCGTCGACAGGGGGCTGAAATCCCTCGAGATCGACGACGCGGGGCTCGACAAGCTCGACCGCACGATCCTGCGCACCATCATCGAGCGCTACAAAGGGGGCCCCGTCGGCTCCGAGACCCTCGCCATCTCGATCGGCGAGTCGACGGACGCTCTCGAGGACGTCTATGAGCCCTACCTGATCCAGGCCGGCTTCCTCAAGCGGACCACGCGCGGCCGCATGGTCACCGAGGGCGCCTTCCGGCACCTGAACATCGCCGTCCCCCGCGATGAGGACCAGCGACTTCTCTTTTGAGGTCCCCGAGGAGCTCATCGCTCAGAGGCCTCCGCAGGTCCGCGGCGCCTCGCGCCTGCTGGTGGTGCGCCGCCGGGACGGCGAGCTGCTCGACGCGATGGTGAGCGACCTGCCGTCGCTCGCGCCGCCTCGGGCCCTGCTCGTGCTCAACGACACGCGCGTGCTCAAGGCGCGGCTCTACGGCCGCGCCCTGGACACGGGGGGCGCCGTCGAGATCCTGCTCCTGCGCCCTTCGGCGCCCGGCGCGTGGGAAGCCCTGGTCTCGAACGCCAGACGTCAGCGCGTGGGCAGGCAGCTGGTCATGCCCGAAGGCCGCGTGGGCCGGATCACGGCCGCGTCGGGCGAAACCAGGACGATCGCCTTTGAGCCGCCGATCGACCTCGCCTACCTGGAGCGCAACGGCCACGTCCCCCTCCCCCCCTACATACGCCGCAACGACGACGAGGCCGACAGCGAGCGCTACCAGACGGTGTTCGCCCGGGAGAACGGCTCGGTCGCGGCCCCCACGGCCGGCCTGCACTTCACGGAGGAGCTGCTGGCCCGCCTGCGGGCGCAGGGCGTCGAAGTCGCCCGGCTCACCCTGCACGTCGGCCTCGGAACCTTTGCCCCGATCCGCGCCCAGCGGCTCGAAGAGCACCTGATGCACGAGGAGTCGTTTCACCTACCCGAGGAAACGGCGTCGGCCGTCTCGGCTGCGCTGTCGGAGGGGCGGACGGTGCTGGCGGCAGGTACGACGGTCGTGAGGGCCCTAGAGAGCGCGGCTGCGGGCGGCTGGGCCGCGGGCGGGTGGAGCTCGACGCGGCTGTTCATCAGGCCGGGCTATCGGTTCGCGGCCACCGGCGCCCTCTTCACCAATTTCCACACGCCCCGCTCGAGCCTGTTCGTGCTGGTGAGCGCCTTTGCCGGCCTCGACCTGATGCGCCGCGCCTACGCCCGGGCGATCGAGGAGCGCTACCGCTTCTTCTCATACGGCGACGCGATGCTGATCCTGTAGGAACGGCTAGTAGGTGTTCGGACCCATCGCCTCGAAGGCGGCCCGCGCCCGATCCACGCGCGCCAGCTGCTCGGCGATGATCCGGCGGTAGTCGAGGTCGCCCGAGCGGATCCTGTGCGCCTCGTCCTCCCACCGTTGGATCTCTTCGAGGTAGATGCCGTACGGCCGCACCTTCCGCGCCCAGGCCAGCGCCTCCTGCCAGTAGTACAGGCCGCGCTCGTAGAGCCCGCGGGCGGTCTGGAGGCTCTCGAGGTTCTGCTGCTTCCAGGGGGCGTTGTAGAAGTAGGCGACGCGCTTGTCGTAGAGACTCGCCAGCTTCAGGTGCAGCTCGACCAGCTTGAGGTTGACGTGCATCCTGAACAGGGAGCGGTACTGCTCCCACTCCCGGGCGTTTTCGATCCTCGCAAGGGCATACAGCGGGTTGGCAAAGTCGGCAGTGAGCGCCTGCTCGAGCCAGACGATGTTCTCCATGATGTCGTCGCTGCTCATCACCAGCTGCTCGTGGAACAGGCGGTAGTACTGCTCGGCGTACAGGATCCTGTAGGCGGCCAGCGGCCCCGCGAGAAGGGTGAGGCACGCCAGGACGCCGGCAGTCCGGCGGAGGCTCATGTCTTGATTGTCGGCAGGCCCCCGACGACGTTCCACACCCTCTCGGCGATCGTCGCGGCGGGCAGCCGGCCGTCCACCCTGTGAATGCGGGTCCCGGCCGTTGCGGCCGCCTCCAGGGCGCGCTCGTAGCCTGCGGCCACGCGGCGCTGCAGCTCGGCCGCGTCGTAGAGGTCGCGTCCGCTCCTGGCCGCCAACCGGGCCTGGCACACGTCCACCGGCGTGTCGAGGTAGATCAGGTGGGCCGGCATGGGGAAGCCGCGGTGCAGCTCCAGGACCCCGTCGAAGCTCCACGCGACGCCCTGATAGGCGAGCGACGAGAACAGGTAGCGGTCGCTCACCACGATCTCGCCGGCGGCCACCCGGTCGCGAATCCCGGTAGCCGGGGCCGCCACGTGCTCCCAGCGGTCGGCGGCAAAGAGCAGGGCCAGGGTTCGGGCCTCCAGCGGCGGGTCACCCTTGAGGGCCGCGCGGATCACGACGCCGATGGGGCCTGTCGTCGGCTCGCAGGTGCAGTGCCCGCGGATCCGCGCGTCGGCCAAGCGGCCCCGCAGCATCTCAAGCTGCGTCGTCGTCCCCGCTCCGTCGAGCCCCTCGAGGACCACGAAGCTGTTCAGTATCTCGCTCACCCCAAGGCTCCTGCGCCGCCGGCGCGGCCACCGCCCGCCATCATACCAGATGGCCGGCAACGGACAAACGGGGCTGCCGCCCGCCCCGGCCGCGTTGATAAAGAACACCGGAGCGGGTATAGTGCTGGGTACGCGATCGTGAACCGCGGAGCCGCTTTTTGGAGGGATTCTTCCGCCTCTTCCGCAAACACCGCGCCGAGATCGCAGCTCTCGGCGCCCTGATTCTTCTCGCGCCCGTCGGCCTCTCCATCCTGGAGCAGGGGCTCGAGAGCGCGACGGCCGCCCTCAAGGTCGAGGCCATCGCGGCCCTCGAACGGATTCTCGATCGGGACATCCGCTACAGCGGCATGTCGCCGTCGGTGCTCCTGTACGTCGAAATACGGGATCTGTGGCTGACCTCCCGAGGCGGCGCGGCGCTGCCTTCGGTGCGCATCGGCCGGCTGCGCGTCCACTACAACCTGTTCCGGCTCCTCGCGGGCCGGCGTCCGGTCGACGCGGTCACGCGCGTCGACGTCCGTGACACCTCTCTGGATCTCGGCGACCTCTCGACGATCCGCAGCCCCCGCCGGTTCGATCTCGGCATGCTCCCCGCCTCGCTGCAGATTACCGGCACGAACCTGTCGCTGAGCCTCATCGTCGACGGCGCCCAGGTGCGGGTTCAGCGGCTCTTCTTCGCGGCCCGGCGGTCCGGGAGTCAGATCGGTCTGCAGGTCACGAGGGCCTCTGTCGACGCCGCCGGCGCCTCCTTTGCCTTCCGCACCCAGCTGCGCGTCACCGCCCGCACGAGCACCGATCTCGCCGCCGTGGACGCGGTGCTGCGCGTCGACGGGCTGCGGTCGCAAACGCTCTCGCTGAGCCGGCAGGCCTTCCACATCCAGCGCGAGGCCGGCACTCTGGCGGTGCGCAGGATACGCGACAAGGCGCCCATCGACCTGCAGCTGACGGTCGACTCCGTGCGGGCTCGCCTCGCGGTCCGGACAGAGAACTACAACCCCCGCACCCTCGCGAGCTTCTCCGGATCGCTGGCCTTTCTCAACGAGTACGCCCGTGCGTCGATCACCGCAACGTCGTTCGTCGAGTACGCCTTTGCCGACGGCGCGCTGCGCTACGAGGCGGCTGTCGACGCGGAGCTGGGAGGCCGTCTGCTGCCGGAGCAGACGCTGCTGGAAGCGAGGGTCGAAGGCGACCGGCGCGTGATGCGCTTCGCGCCGCTGGCCGTCAGGTCCCCGCGCGGCGACCTGCGCTTCGAGGGCGATCTCGCGCTGACGGGGCTCCTTCCCCAGGGATCGCTGCGCCTCAGCGAGGTGGCCGCCTTCGCAGACAAGCGCATCGACGCGAGCCTCGATCTGGAGCGCGGCGACCGGAGCGTGATCCTGACAGGACGGCGCTTCGAGATCGGCGGCAGCGTCTTCGAAGACCTGCACCTCACGCTCTGGCCCTCCGCGGGGCAGCTGCGCTTCGACGCGCACGCCGCCATCGAGCGGGGCGTCCATCACCGCCGCACGATCGCCGCGACCGGCTACCTCCGCAGCCGGCCCTCGCCGCGGCTGGAGTTCTCCACGCGGGCGCGCTCCGTCCCCCTCTCGCTGATCGCGAGGATCGCGCCCGTTCCGGCCGCCGGCGTCAACCCGCTCATGCCCGCTCTCACCGACCTCCTCGTGGACGCCGATCTCACCGCCGCCACCGACTTCCGCACGCTGGTGCTGGACAGCCAGAACCTCTCGGTGACCGATTCGGTGGATCCGCGCAACACCCTCTCGATGTCGCTGCACTACGCCGGAGGCCGCCTGCGCGCCGAAGAAATAGCCGCCGCCTGGGGCGGGCACGTGCTCAGCGGGTCGCTGGAGCTGTACAACGGACCGGAGTCGAGCGCGTTCGAGAGCGCCCTCGTCGTCGACGGGTCTCCGTACAGGTTCAGCGGCACCTGGGATCCGTCGCTGGGCCTGCTGGTCAGCGGCTCCCACGACCTGAGGGTGGCCGTTCAGCCGCTCTACGGCTCCTACGCGCTCAACATGGCGGCCCGGGACTTGCCCGTTCCCCTGAGAGGCCCGCGGCAGCCTCCGACGCGGATCGACATCGCGCTGGAGGGCTCCTGGGGCGGCCCCCGCTCCTGGAACGTGCGAGTGACCCGGCTGGTGGTGCGGGATTTCCCCTTCGGAGCCGGCGGGGCGAGCAGGATCGAGGCGAGGTTCGCGGCCTCGCCGCGGCTGATCAGCGTGGAACGGCTCAGCTTTGCCGACAGGCTCGGCGAGATCGCCAACGAGCGTCCCGCCAGCTTCGCGCTTCGGGAGACCCTCAAGGGATCCCTCGATCTGGCGACGCGCAGCGGGTCGGAGCGCTACTCTCTGAGCTTCGACCTCGGGCCCTCATCGTTCGATGCGGAGATGCGGGTGCACGAGTCGCCGCTGGCGCGCGTGGCGTTGCCGGCCCTGACCGGCAACCTCAACGGCCTGATCCGCGCTTCGGGGCCCTACGCCGATCCGGCTGTCCGGACCTCGCTGTGGCTGTCCGGCGCGACGATAAGCGGCCAGGCTGCCACCGGCTCGATCGAGGCCGCCTACTCCTCGGGGCGCCTCGTGCTGACGAGCCTCGAGTCGGCGACTCGCTCCTACAGGATCGGTCCCACGTCGGCCTCCTACGATCTGGGCTCCGGCCGCTTCGAGGTCGAGACCAGCCTCACGGGCCGCAGCGCGAGCTTTCCCGTGTCCTCGCGCCTGCGGCTGGCAGGGCTCGTGCGGCCCGGTCCCGGGATCTCCCTGTGGCGCGCCCTCTTCCGGGGCGAGCTCAACGGCCAGGTCGCGGTCGCCGATCTGCGGCCCGGTCGCGACGTGTCGGCGTCGTGGATCCTGAGCTTCGCCCGGGTCGATGACACGCTCGCGTTCGAGGGCGGCCCCGCCGACTCGATCAGGGGCTACGTAGCGGAGAACGGCTCGTTCGACCTGTGGCTCGCCAAGCCTCTGCCCCTCCGGGGCCGCGCGTCGGGCAGCCTGAAGGCCGCCGGCGCTCAGACCCGGATCGCCGGCCTCGAGTTCGACCTCGCCTGGCTCTCGTCGTTCCTGAGCGGCTCGTTCTCGTTTGTCCACGGCACGGCCTACGGGATCGGCGACGTGATCCTCTCCGGGTCCCTCGCCGACCCGCTCTGGCAGGGCAGACTGCAGGCGCGCGGGGTCCGGATGACCTACTACATGTGTCCGGACGTGACGTCGCCGTTCAGCGCCGACATCACGCTGAGAGACCGCGACCTCGTCCTCGAACCGGCCAGGGCGTCGGTCGGCCCCGGCGAGCTCAGCGCCTACGGCGTCATCGGCTTCGCGCGGTGGATCCCGCGCAGCTACGACCTGCAGTTCAAGACCGGCGGCGCGGCGGGCCTCCACATGGTCTACGACTTCGGCCCGGTGTTCGTCGACGGCTACGCCTCCGGGGGCCTGCGGGTCAACGGCGATGAACTCGCGGTGAGGGTGACCGGCGACCTCGAGGTCGACACCTGCAAGCTGACGCTTTCCCAGAACGAGGCCGCGCAGGCCCCGGCGCCCGAGCGCTCGACGCCGTTCGTCGACCTGCAGCTGACCGCCGGGCGGCGCGTGGAGTTCTTCTGGCCGTCTGTCGCCTTTCCCGTCCTGAGGGCCTCGGCCCGCACCGGCTCCCGGCTGAGAATCGAGCACCTCGGAGATGCCCGCCAGACTCGCGTGGTCGGACGCGTTGCGCTGCGGGGCGGCGACGTCTTCTACATCAACCGCAGCTTCTACATCAAGGAAGGCGAGCTCGCGTTCAACGAGTCGGATCAGCGCTTCGACCCCCGTCTGACGCTGCGGGGCGAGATCCGTGAGCGCGACCGGGCCGGCGAGGACGTCCGCATCTATCTCGTCGTCGACGACCGCCGGCTGTCGGAGTTCATGCCGCGCTTCGAGAGCGACCCGCCCCGCAGCGAGGTCGAGATCGTGGCCCTTCTCGGCGGCCCGATCGAGGACCAGCTGGTTCAGGGCGGTCTGGCGGGCTCCGCGGTCCTGCTCTCCAGCGACATCCTCAGCCACTTCGGCCTCCTGCGGCCCTTCGAGCAGGGGGTGCGCGATTTGCTGGGGCTCGACCTGTTCTCGATCCGAACCCAGATGATCCAGAACGTGGTGGTCGACAGGGTGCTCGGCATCGAGGATCCTGTCGTGGAGCCGGCGGCCGATCCGCTGGGCCGCTACTTCGACAACACGACCGTGACCCTGGGCAAGTACATCGGCAAGGATCTGTTCCTCGCGATGGACGTGAGGTTCAGCGAAAAGCCCACCTCGGGCATAGACACTGAGGTGCAGTTCAGCCTAGACTGGCCCACGCCGCTGTTCGACCTCGAATGGGTCATCAGCCCGGGAGAGGATGACCTGGAGACGTTCGTCAGGGACAGGAACCGGCTGAGCATCACCTGGCGCTATTCCTACTGATAGAGGAGACCGTATGAAGAAGGCCGCCGTCCCCGCGCTCGTCGCCCTCGCTGTGCTTGCGGGGCTGCATCCTCTTCGGGCGCAGGAGCGGGAGTGGTACGTCGGCAGGGAGATCAGGGACTTCTCCTTCGAGGGCCTGGAGTCGGTCAGTGTCAACGAGCTGCGGCCGATCGTCCGACCCTACGTCGGAAAACCCTTCTCCATGGAGCTGTTCTGGGAGATCCAGGGAAAGCTCTACGAGCTCGACTACTTCGAGCAGGTGGATGCCGAAGCCAAACCCGCCGACGACGCCCGCACGGCGGTCATCCTCGTGTTCCGCGTCAAGGAGCGGGCCGTGGTGGCCGAGATCAGGGTCGCGGGCAACCGCCGGATTTCGCGGTCCGCGATCCTCGACAAGGTCCTGATCAAGAAGGGCGACTTCGCCTCGCAGCCGGACATCAGGCTGGACGTGGAGAACATCAAGGCGCTCTACTTCGAAAAGGGGTTCCCCGAGGTCAATGTCACGAGCGAAACGGCGAGGGTCGAGAACCGGAACGCGATCGTCGTCACCTTCCGCATCGACGAAGGCCAGGAAACCCGAATCCGCGAGATCCGCATCTCCGGCAACGCCTCGATCGCCGCCAGCGCCCTCAAGGGCGAGATGAAGACCAAGGAACAGGGGGTCTTCGCGTCCGGCGTCTTCCGCGAAAGCCAGCTCCAGGAAGACATCAAGGCTATCGAGATCTACTACCAGAACCGCGGCTACGTGGACGCCAAGGTCGTCAAGGTCGACCGCCAGGCCGAAGTCGACGAGGAGCAGCAGAGGGTGCAGCTGATCATCACGCTGTACATCGACGAAGGCGCGCTCTGGCTCTACGGCGGCATGACCTACGAGGGCAACAGGATCTTCACCAACGAGCAGATCGACGAGATCCTTCGCCTGAAGCCGGGGACCGTCTTCAGCCGGCAGCGCGTCGAGGCCCAGTACCAGAAGCTGGTCAGCCTCTACACCGACAGCGGCTACATCTTCAACGTCATCCGCAGGCGTGAGTCGCGCGACGAGGCCGCCAAGACCATTTCCTACCACGTCATCATCCAGGAGTCGGAAAAGGCCCACATCGAGAACATCGTCCTGCAGGGCAACAAGAAAACCAAGGACCACGTGATTCTGCGCGAGCTGCCGTTCGAAGAGGGCGACATCTTCAGCGTCGACAAGATCCGTCAGGGCTACCTGAACCTCTACAACCTGCAGTACTTCTCGTCGATCGACATCAATCCCGTCGAAGGCAGCGAGCACGGCCTCATGGACGTGGTGGTGAGCCTCGAGGAGCAGAGCTGGGCCCAGTTCAAGTTCGCTCTCGCCTTTTCCGGCAGCGAGTTCCCGGTCTCGGGACAGCTGGGCTGGTCGGATTCGAACTTTCTCGGCACCGGCAGGACCGTGAGCGCCGACCTCGAGGGGTCGATCTACCGCCAGGGCGCAGCCGTGAGCTTCAAGGACGAGTACCTCTTCGGGCCGAACTTCGGCGGCAGCCTGAGCCTGTCGTTCTATCACAACGTCGTCCGCAATGTGCTCCAGGACATCGAGCCTCCGATCTTCATCGACGACGACGTGCCGGACCCTTTTACGAGCCCCGAGGAGTACGAAGACGCCCTGGATTCGGGCGACCTCGACGTGCCGTACTACTCCACGATGCAGTACGACTCCATCGACATCTCGCTGGGCTTCACGGCCAGCCGGTTCATGCGGACGGTTCTCGGCAGGCTGGGCGTCAACAGCGGCCTGTCGTCCACGCTCACCTACGTCTGGTACGACCCTGACGTCTACCGCCCCTACAGCGCCCTCGTCCGGGACAACCTGGAATCGTGGCAGGTGGTGAACACCTGGGCAACGACTCTGTACTGGGACAACCGTGACATCTACTACAACCCCACCAGGGGACACTACATCTCGCAGTACTTCGGCCTGACCGGAGGCCTTCTCGGCGGCACCCGCCACTACATCAAGCTCGCGTCCCGGGCCGACGGCTACCACAAGCTGTTCAGCGTGCCGCTCGCCGACAAGTTCCAGCTCGAGATGGTGCTGGCGGCTCACAGCGAGTTGTCGTTCATCCTCCCCCAGCTTGACGGCGACCTGGAGTTGACCACCAAGGACGCGCTCACCATCGACGGTATGACCGTCGCGCGCGGCTGGTCGTACAGGTACGACTACCGCTCGATGTGGGCGAACACCCTCGAGCTGCGCCTGCCGATCGCGCGCCAGTTCATCTGGTGGGCCTGGTTTTTCGACGCCGTCGGCGCGTGGGCGACTCCCGATGGCCCGTCCTCGATGAGCATCGAGGACTTCTTCTTCAGCTACGGGGGCGGTCTGCGGTTCACGATTCCGGGCCTGCCGATCAGGCTCTACCTCGCCCAGGCGTTCCGCATCATCGACGGCGACATCGAGCTGGAGTCGGGCGACATACCCCTGGGCCCCCTCGACCTCAAGTTCGTCATTTCGATCACAATGCCGAGCGGGTTCTAGCTCGGGGAGGACTGCCTGCCATGCGACGAACTGCTGTTGCCGCGCTCCTCCTGCTGTCGACCGCAGCGGCGCACCTTGCGCACGCCCAGCAGGAGATCACCAGGGTCGGTGTCGTCGACACCAACCGGATCTACTCGGTCTACTTTCAGGACTCCAAGGCCCTGCGCGATCTGGCTGCCTTCAAGCAGTCGATCCTCGAGGAGTCCAAGCGCCTCAGCGACGACATCACGGCCATCCGCGCCGCCAAGATCGACGCCGAACGGGACGGACGCAAGGAGGAAGCCCTCAGGCTCGAGAGCCAGATCCTCGAAAAGGAGAACTTCCTGCGGGAATACCAGCGGGTCAAGAACCTCGAGTACCGCACGCGGCAGGGCAAGGTCGAGCTCGAGTCGTCGTTCCTCGGAGAGCTCGCCGACGCCATCGCCTACGTGGCGGTAAGCGAGGGATTTTCCATGATCATGGAGAAGCAGAACCCCATCTTCCTCTACTTCACGGCGGAAAGCGACATCACCGAGAAGGTGCTCCAGCACCTCTTCGAGAAGGCCGGCAAGACCTACACGCCCGGCAACTGAACGCCGCGGGACATGGCTGCCACAGGGGAGGCCCGCAACAGCAGCGTAGACGGCCCGGCAGGCCCCATGATCCGGCAGTACCGCAGGATCAAGGAGAGCCACCGCGACGCGGTTCTCTTTTTCCGCCTGGGGGACTTCTACGAGATGTTCGAGCAGGACGCCCGCGAGGTGTCCGCGCTCCTCGACCTGACGCTGACGCAGCGCAACGGCGTGCCGATGTGCGGCATCCCCTACCACGCCGCCCAGACCTACATCGCCCGCCTGCTCAAGGCCGGACGCAAGATCGCGGTCTGCGAGCAGAAGGAGCTGCCTCGCGGCGGCCGGGGCCTCGCCCCCCGCGAGGTGGTCGAGGTGATCACGCCCGGCACCCTCGTCGACGAGACCTTTCTCGACCAGGGGAGCAACAACTACCTCGTGGCCCTGGGGGGCGCCGCGCCAGCCGCCGCCGAGCCCCAGCTCGGGCTTGCCTACGTCGACCTGTCGACCGGGGAGTTCCGCTGCACATCCTTTCCGTGGGCCGATCGAGGCGAGAAGCTGCGCAAGGAGCTCGAACGGCTGGCCCCCAGGGAGATCCTCATCCAGGAGTCGCTGTTCGAAGAGCCGTCGATCGGCCGCACGGTGGCCGGCCGCGACGGGCTGCTGGTCAACCGGCTGCCCGACTGGAGCTTCGACGCAGCCGCCGCGTTCGCTGATCTCACGCGGCAGTTCCGGGTCGCCAACCTCAAGGGCTTCGGCCTGCAGGAGGGCTTGCCGGAAGTCGCCGCCGCGGGCGCCGTTCTCGCCTACGTGGCCTCGGCATCCCACAGCCTGCTTCCCCACATCCGCACCATCGAGGTGTACCGGGACTCGAGCGCCGTCGCCCTCGACGAGACCACGCAGCGGAACCTCGAGCTGCTGCGCAACCTCTCGGACTCCAGCCGCAAGTACACCCTCCTCGAGGTGCTCGATCACTCGCGCACGTCGATGGGCAGCCGGATGCTCAAGCGCTGGCTCCTGGCGCCCCTGACCGACCGCGATCGCATCGAGGAGCGCCTGGCCGCCGTCGAGCACTTCTACCGCGCCCAGGTGCTGCTGTCGCGCCTGCGGGAGACGCTGGCCGGCTTCCACGACATCGAGCGCCTGACGGCACGCGCCGCCATGGACCGGGCCCATGCCCGCGACCTGCTCGCTGTCGGCGACTCGCTCGCCTGCGCCCAAGCCCTGTCGCGGCTGCTCGCGGAGGCTCCCGAGGCCGCACGGCTGCCGGGCCGCCTGGCCGCGGCTCTCGCAGGTCTGGGGCCGCTGCAGCGGCTTCTGGCCGCCGGGATCGCCGACAACCCGCCCGTCGTCCTCAACGAAGGCGATCTCATCAGAGAAGGCTACAACGCCGAGCTGGACCGGCTGCGGGGCCTGCGCCGCGACACCCGCCGACTCCTGCACGCGTTGCTGAAGGAAGAGCAGGAGAAGACCGGAATCGCCTCGCTGAAGCTGCGCCACAACCGGGTCCTCGGCTACTTTTTCGAGGTGACCAGGCCGAACCTGCCGCTGGTGCCTCGCCACTTCAACAGGCGGCAGTCGATGGCCAACGCGGAGCGCTTCACGACCGAACGCCTGGCCGATCTGGAGAGCGAGATCAACAGCGCCGCCGAATCGGCCAACGAGCTGGAACGGCGGCTGTTCGTCGAGATCCGGGAACAGGTCAAGGCCCAGGTTCCGGCCCTTCTCTCGTGCGCCGACGTCGTGGCCGAGATCGACGTTCTGCAGTCATTCGCCATGGCCGCCACCGTCCACGGCTTCGCGCGGCCCCGCATCGATCCCGAGGGCGACCTCTCGATCGTCGAGGGCAGGCACCCGGTGGTCGAGGCGCACCTGCCGCCCGGCGCTTTTGTGCCCAACAGCCTGAGCCTCGGCAGGGACAGGGGGCGCTTCGTCCTGCTCACCGGCCCGAACATGGCCGGCAAGAGCACGTTCCTGCGCCAGGTGGCCCTGATCGTACTGATGGCCCAGGCCGGCTCCTTCGTGCCCGCCCGCGAGGCCTCGCTGCCGCTCGTCGACAGGATCTTCTGCCGCGTCGGGGCGACCGACAACCTGGCGCGGGGCGAGTCGACCTTCCTGGTGGAAATGAACGAAACCGCGAACATCATCCGCTCGGCCACCGCGCGCAGCCTCGTGATCATGGACGAGGTGGGCCGCGGCACCGGCACCAGCGACGGGCTGGCAATCGCCTGGAGCGTCTCCTCGTACCTGCTGCAGCGGATCGGCGCATTCACGCTGTTCGCCACTCACTACCACGAGCTGGCGGGACTGGACCACCCAGATCTGGTCAGGCTCTGCATGGATGTGGAGGAACGCGAAGGGGAGATCCGGTTCCTCAAGCGGGTGCGCCCGGGTTCTTCGGACAACTCCTACGGGCTGCACGTGGCCCGCCTCGCGGGCCTCCCCGCTGAGATCATCGAGGAGGCGCAGCGGCTGCTCGCGCGGGGGGCAGACCGGCCTCCCGCCGCGGCTGCCCCGCCCCCCGCGCCTCGGGCGCCGCTGCAGGCCGAGCTGTTCGCTCCGGCCGAGATCCTGCTTCAGGCGCTCAGGAGCATCGACCCCGAACGGATCACGCCCCTGGAGGCGCTCACCTTGATTGCGCGTTGGAAGCGGGAGATCGACCGCGGCGGCGCCTGAGCCCCTCAGTCCTTGATGTTGTACTTCTTCTTGAACCGCTCGATGCGGCCGGCGGTGTCCACCAGCTGCTGCTTGCCCGTGAAGAACGGGTGAGAGGCGCTGGAGATCTCCACGTCGAACACCGGGTACTCGTTGCCGTCGGTGTACCTGACCTTCTGCTTCGACGACACCGTCGAGCGCGTGAGGAACAGCGTGCCGGATGCCGTGTCGCGGAACACGACAGGCTGGTATTTCGGGTGGATATCCTTTTTCATCGTCGTTTCGACTCCCTCGGCAACCGTCACTCGGCGGCTGCGCCGGCGTTCATCGACTGCAGGAACGCCGCATTGTTCTTGGTCTTGTTCATTTTGTCAATCAGAAGCTCGATCACCTCGGAGTCGTCCATCGGGTTCATCACCTTGCGCAGGATCCAGACCTTCTGCAGCTCCTCCTCGGTGAGCAGCAGCTCTTCCTTGCGCGTGCTCGACCGCTTGATGTTGATGGCGGGAAAGGTCCGCCGGTCGGCGATCTTGCGGTCGAGGAGCACCTCCATGTTCCCCGTTCCCTTGAACTCCTCAAAGATGACCTCGTCCATCCGGCTGCCGGTCTCGATGAGCGCCGTGGCCACGATCGTGAGGCTGCCGCCCTTTTCGATGTTCCTGGCCGCGCCGAAGAATCGCTTGGGTTTGTGCAGCGCGTTGGAGTCGACGCCGCCGGAGAGGATCTTGCCCGAGGTGGGCACCGTCTGGTTGTACGCCCGCGCCAGGCGCGTGATCGAATCCAGCAGAATCACCACGTCGCGTCCGTGCTCGACGAAGCGCTTGGCGCGCTCGATCACCATCTCGGCCACCTGGACGTGGCGGGTCGCCTGCTCGTCAAAGGTGGAGGCGATCACTTCGCCCTTGACGTTGCGCTGCATGTCCGTCACTTCCTCGGGCCGCTCGTCGATCAGGAGAACGAACAGGAGGACCTCGGGCTGGTTCTCGGTGATCGCGTTGGCGATCTTCTGCAACAGGATCGTCTTGCCGGCCTTGGGAGGCGAAACGATCAGGCCGCGCTGCCCCTTGCCGATCGGCGAAAAGAGGTTGATCAGCCGCGTAGAGATGTCGCCCGACCGCGTTTCGAGGTTTAGGCGGACGTTCGGGTAGACGGGAAGAAGGTTGTCGAAGGGAATGCGGGTCTGGGCCACCTGCGGGTCGTCCATGTTCACGCTCTCGACCCGCAGCATGGCGAAGAAGCGCTCGCCCTCCTTGGGTGAGCGGATCTGGCCGGCCACCGTGTCGCCTGTCTTGAGGTTGAACAGCCGGATCTGGGAGGGCGAGATGTAGATATCGTCGGGCCCGGGCAGGTAGCTGTAGTTCGGCGACCGCAGGAACCCGTAGCCGTCGGGCAGGATCTCCAGCGCCCCGTAGGCATAGATGGTGCCCCCGCGCTCGGTGTGGGCCTTGAGGATCGCGAAGATCAGCTCCTGCTTCCGCATGGCCACGAGCCGGTCGTGGGGGATCTCCAGCGTGCGCGCCAGCTCGCGAAGCTCGGTCATGCTCATGCTCGAGAGCTCGTTGATCTGCAGGCGCTGGTCCCGGCGGCTCGCTCCCTCGGCCTCCAGGCGCGGGCCGCGCTCCTGCGGCGCCGCCTCGGCAGCCTCCGCCGCCCCTGCGTCCAGGTCCTCGCGCGGCTGCTCTTCCGGCTCGCCGCCGTCCTTGATCAGCTGAACGCGTATGCGCCTCCGCTTGCCACGCCGCGTCCCGCCCTCGCGCATGGGGGCGGCGACAGGCGCCGCAGGGGCCGCCGGGACGCCGCCTCTATCCGCCCCGTCGTCCAAGGCCTCCGCCGTCTGTGCCGCCAGACCGATCTCCTGGGTTTCACTGCCGCCGTCGCGTCGCTTACGGATCATAGCCATCAGGCCTGCTCCACAAGAAAAAAGGTATTGGAAGGGAGAGAAGAGCCGCCCCCGACTCCAGGGGCTGTTGGGTATCTGCTTTGCTCATAGTATATTGTTCACCCGCCTCGCTGTCAACCGGACGGGCCCGCCTGCCAGGGCTGCCCGCGCACGCGAGAGTCGATCATCAGCAGGGCCTGCCAGGCCGCCTGCTCGCGCACGCGGCCGCGGTCGCCGCGATAGAGGAAGCACGCCGACTCGACCGCATCGGTCGGGCCGCCGGCGGCGATCCAGACCGTCCCGACGGGCTTGTCGGCAGTACCCCCATCGGGACCTGCGACCCCCGAGATCGCAGCGGCGTACTGCGCGCCGAACGCCGCCGCCGCTGCCCGGGCCATGGCCTCGACCACCGCCGACGAAACGGCCCCGTGGCGGGCCAGGGTTTCCGCTGGCACGCCGAGCAGCCTCACCTTTGCCTCGTTGGAGTACGCAACCACCCCTCCGAGCAGGAACGCCGAGCTTCCCGGCAGGTCGGTCAGCAGCTTGCACACCAGGCCTCCCGTGCAGGACTCCGCCAGCGCCAGCGACGCGCCGGCGGCCCTCAGCGAAGCGGCCACGCGGCCCACCAGGCTCTGGTCGCCGGCGGCCACGCGGGCCGGCCCGAACACGGCCCGCAGGCGGTCGACGGCACGGCCTTCGCCGCCCTCCGCCGGCCTCAGCACGGTCCGGTCGGCCCGCTCGACGCAGCCGGCCGCATCCAGGCCTGCGGCCGCCAGCGCCGCCCGCACCTCGGCGGCCGTGGCGAGGTAGACCGAGACCGCGTACCCTGCTTGCGGATGCGTGGCTGCCGCCTTTGCGCCTGCTGCCGTTCCGCTCAGGCGCCCCTGAGGGATTCCTTGAGCTCGGAAGACCGAGCCGAGAAGATGTCGACCGCGGCGGTGTCCTTGATCATCTCGCACTTGCCCTCGAACACCACTCCGTCGGCTATCTTCAGCTTCGCGGTCCTGATGTCTCCGTACAGGCGCGCAGTGCCGAGCAGCTCGACCCTGTCCCGCGCCACGATGTTTCCCCGGACCGTTCCCGCGACCACGACCGACCCGACCTCGATGTCGGCGTCGATCTCGGCGCTCTGCTCGACGTACAGCGCTCCGGCGGACACGATCCGTCCCTGGAAGCGCCCTTCGACCTTGAGCGACTTCTCGAAGCGCATGGTGCCGCTGAAGCTCGTTTCCTTGCCGAGGCTCGTGCTGATCCGATCGTCGGTGATCTTGGACACGGCTTCCGTCCGCTACTTGGTCGTCATCACGAACACCCCGTCCCAGTCCTGCGGCGGCGGGTTCTCGATGTAGTGCTTGCAGCGCGCATAGTACACCTTGGACGGGCCGTCCTCCGGGTCCACCTGCAGCGCCTGGGCAAAGAACCTGCGGGCCTCGGCGAACCGCATCAGCTTGTAGGCCTTGCGCCCCTGGTCGAACAGCTCCAGGACGTGCCGCGTCTTCTCGGAAATCATCGCGGGGCCTCCGCCCTGCCCCGCCCGGCGCGGCCCGCGCCGGCGAGCAGCGACTTGCGGTACTTCTCCTCCAGGTCCTTGAGGGCGACGTCGCCCTGTTTGAGGCGGCTTTCCTGGCTCTTGAGGTCCTCGATCTCGCCTTCGAGGCTGCCGAGGGCGGCCAGGATTTCCTGCTGCTCCTTGCGGATGAACTCCAGCAGGCCCCGCATCTGCTTCTCCGACGAAGGATCGGCCGCCTGGATCTTCTGCAGAATCTCCGTGACGGGCTTGCGCACGTGGCGCGTGAAGAACAGCAGCGAGCTGTTCAGCGATTCGATGACCGCGATCCGCTTTTCGCGCCTGGTGATCTGTCTGCGCAGCTCGCGGCTTCGCAGCACCGCCCTGATCCTGGCGAGCACTTCGGAAAAGTTGAAGGGCTTGGTGATGTAGTCGTCGACCCCGAGATCGAAGCCTTCGATCTTGTCCTCGACGCTGTCCATGGCTGAGAACATGATCACGGGGATGTCCCTGCAGTCCTCGTACTTCTCGTCGCTCTTGAGCCGTTTCGTCACCTCCCAGCCTGTGAGGCCCGGCATGATGTTGTCGAGCAGCACAAGATCAGGCCGGAACGACTGCACGAGCTCCAGCGCCTCCTCGCCGTCCTCGGCCTTGGCGACCTCGAATCCGAGCTTGCTCAGCATCACGTCGAAGAACTCGAGGTTGATCGGTTCGTCGTCGACGATCAGGATCTTGTCCTTGGGTTTCATGTCACGTCCCAACGGGCGGGATGGTTCATTGTCACAGACTCCAACAGAGTTGTCAACTGCCGCCGCCCCGCTTGCCCGTCGCCCGCTCGACCAGGGGCGCCGCCAGGCACCACAGGGTGACGGCCAGGGTACCCGCCAGCGCAGCCTGCGCCAGCCAATCGCCCCAGCGGGTGTACGGCGTGGTGATGCCCCGCACGACGGGCACCTCGCCCACGAGGGTATCCTCGACGAACGGGTCGAGCATCTTGAGGATGCGGCCGTTGGGGTCCACGATCACCGTCATGCCCCCGTTGGTGCTGCGCACCAGCGAGCGCCGGTTCTCGACGGTGCGCAGGACGCCCATGGCCATGTGCTGCATCGCGCAGGCAACCGACCCGGCCCAGGAATCGTTGGTCATGTTGACGAGCACGTCGGCGCCCCTGCTGACGAACAGCCGTCCGATCGAGCCGAAGGTATCCTCGTAGCAGATCGGCGTCGAGAAGCGCACTCCCCGGTCCTCGTACACCACCGGCACGGTGCCCGCCTCGTAGTGGTGGATGTCGAACCGCTGCAGCAGCTCGTGCATCCAGGTGAGCGGGCCGCGAAACGGGAAATGCTCGCTGAAGGGCACCAGGCGGAGCTTGCGGTAGATGTCCACGATCTCGCCCGCGCGGTACAGCAGGGTCGCGTTGTAGTCCAGCCGCACCTCCTCACCGCCGGGCAGAACCCGCCGCTGCCCGTCGTTGTTGCCGATCACGTAGGCGAGGGTCTGGGTGTCCAGGAACTCGCGCAGCTGCTTGACGAGCTTGTAGCGCGCGTCGTCGGTCCGGTAGCGCGTGTGCCAGTCGATGCTGGGCACGAACGAGGTCTCCGACCAGATGACGATCTCCGGCTCCTGCCTGACGGCAGCCGTGCTCTGGCGCACCAGGGCCCGCAGCGACGCCCGGTAGGCCTCGTCGCCTCCGCGCCACGGGTCGACGTTCTGCTGAACCAGCGCCACCCTCCACTGGCGCAGGGGCGCGGTGTCGACCTGGCCGGCGACGCCGTACACCAGGCCGGCGGCGAAGACCGCGCCGTAGACCGCGATCGCCGGCAGACGAGACCGTAGAAACCGGGCCGCCCCCGCAAGCCCGTCGCGCACCGCGTTGCCCAGCAGAGCCGACGGAAAGACGACGATCGCCGAGATCAGCCAGACGCCGGCGAGGCTGGCAACCTGGATCAGCGGGATGAACAGGTACTGCGAGTAGCCGAGGATCCCGTAGGGATAGCCGAGGTAGCCCAGGGTCTTGACGTACTCGTAGCCGATCCACGCCGCCGCCTGCAACAGCCAGCCGTGGCGCGGGAACCTGCCGTCGATGAGCTTGAGGATGGGAAACAGCAGGAGGAAATGCGCGGCGTAGATGGTCGGCACGACGACCAGCCCGAGCGGATGCCACGTGGCCAGCCAGAAGTTCAGAAGCGCGTAGCTCACGAACCCGTACAGCGGTCCGTAGGCGACCACCCGCGACCAGCCGGCGCGATGAACAACCGCGAACACGGGCGCCACGCACACGTAGCCGAGGGGGAACCATCCCCACCGCGAAACGAAGCTGGGAAACGACAGGGCGAACAGCAGGGCGGAAAGGCCCAGAAGCGCCATCTCGCCGCCCACCACGCGCGCGGGCGAGGGGGCGGCCGCCCGGGGCCGGACCGCCAGCTCGGTCCGCCGCACCTACGTCCTCATCGGCCAGGCGATCTGCTTGAGCTCCTGGCCCGGTCTGAAGACCGGCACGCCGTGGTTGTCGACGGGAAACACCTCCCCGGTCTTGGGGTTGCGCGCGCGCTTGCGGCCCTTGCGCAACCGAACCTCGAACGTCCCGAAGCCGCGCAGCTCCACCACGCGGTCGTCGTGCAGGCCCTTCTTGATCTCCTCGAAAACCCTGTCGATGACTCGGTGGATGCCCTTGCGGCTCAGATCAGAGTCGGCGTAGATGCTCTCGATGATATCGGCCTTGGTCAGCTTCTTTTTCGGCATACCACGCCCCCGACAGCGCGCGCCGTTATACCCTGTTCAGAGCCTTGCTCATGCGCGACTTCTTCCGCGATGCGGTGTTGCGGTGCAGGATCCCCTTGGCGGCGGCCTTGTCGAGGATCCCGGCAAGGGCACGGTACCCGGCCTGCGCCTCTTCCTTGCGGCCGGCGGCGACGGCTTCGAGAAAATCCTTGGTCCGGCTCTTCAGCATGCTCCTGTAGGCCTTGTTGCGCACACGAGCGCGCTCGCTCTGGCCCTGCCGCTTCTGTGCGGACGACTTGGCTGCCAATTCGTATCTCCTTGTCGACGCGGAAAAACTCGGGGACGAAGTTACCAAAACCCCTCTGCTCTGTCAAGGCCGCCGCGCGGTAACTGGTTCTTGCGCAGAGGGTTGCAGAGCGTCGGCAAGCCGCGATCCGCGCCTTCACAGAGAAGGCCGCCGACGATAAACTCCGGGACCGGGGCCGGGAGAAGCATGAGATCAGCGCTGTTCGTCGTCGTCTTCGCCGCCCTTGCGCTCCTGGGCGACCTGCAGATACGATTCCTGCGGATCTTCTGCGGTTCCCGCACCTTCCGCCTGCGCCTGCAGCGCCAGCACGTCTGGCTGGCGAGCGTGATCCTGCGCCTGGCGCGCATCATCACGGGGCTGCGCCTGACAGTCGAATCCTCCGTGGACCGGCCCCTGCCCCCCGCTGCCATCGTCGTGTGCAATCACCAGAGCCTGCTCGACATTCCGGCCGTGATCCTCGCCCTTCCCGATCACATGCTGCGGTTCGTGGCCAAGGCCGAACTCGGCAGGCGCATCCCTCTCGTGGCCCCCGCCCTGCGCTACGCCCGCCACGCGCTCATCAGGCGCAAGGGCAGCTTCGCGCAGACCCGAGCCGCGCTCCTGAGGCTCGCCCGTCAACCTGGAGTCACCCCGGTCATCTTTCCCGAGGGCACGCGCTCGCGCGACGGGACGCTTGGGCCCTACCACTCAGCAGCCGTGCGCGTCCTCGTCGAAGCCTCCAGGCTGCCCATCCTGGCGGTGGCGCTCGAGGGGGGAAGCCGCCTGCGCACCTTTTCCCAGATCAACCGCATCGGGGACGTCACCTACCGCGTCGGGCTGCTCAGCGTTCATCCCGGCCCTTCGGGCCGCGGCGAGACGCTGCGCCTTCTGGCAAGGGTGCGGGGCCAAGTCGCGGCCCGGCAGGCCCGCTGGCGCGGGCAGAGCCGCTGAGCGCCATGGCCGCCCCTCCTCCGTTCCGCGGTTTTCTCTTCGACGCCGACAACACCATCCTCGACTTCGACGCGGCCGAGGAGCAGGCGCTCCTGGCAGCCGTCGACGCCCGCGCCGACGGGTTGCTGGCCGCCTACCGCCGCATCAACGGGGCGTTGTGGAAGGAGGCCGAGGCGGGCACCATCTCGCGCGAGCGGCTGGCCGAGGAGCGGTTCCGCCGCCTTGCCCTCGAGCTGTCGCTCGCCGTCGACCCCGCGCATCTCGCGCGCCGCTATCTGCGCGAGCTCGCCGCCCGCGCACCCTTGCTGCCCGCGGCGATCGCGGTGCTGGACCGCCTCTCGCGCGCAGCCGTGCTCGGGCTGCTGACCAACGGCATCGCGTCGGTGCAGCGCCCCCGCATCGCGAAGGCCGGCATCGAGGTGTTCTTCCAGGCGATCATCGTCTGCGAGGAAGTCGGCATCAACAAGCCGGATCCCGCGGTGTTTCACCTCGCCGCCAGGCGTCTGCACCTGGCGCCGCACGAGATGTTGTGCGTCGGCGACAGCCCCTCGTCGGACATCAGGGGCGGATGGGCGGCCGGGATGGCGACCTGCTGGGTGAACCTGCGAGGCCGCCCCTACCCTCCGGAGGAACCGGCCCCCGACTACGTCGTTGCGCGCCTGGAGGAGCTGCTCGACCTCGCCCCTCAGCCCTCCTGAGCCGCCACGGTCCAGCGCTTCTCGCCGGGGACGTAGCGCAGGGCATCGAGGGAGAGCACGACCACGCGCCCCGATTCACCGGTCATCCGCAGCCTGCGGGACAGGATGTTCACCTCGGCGACTCGACAGTTCTCGCCCTCGTATGCGATCCGCGCGCCCACGGAGGGAGCGCGGTTGCGCTCGTCGTTGTAGTAGGGGTACTCGTAGGAAAGGCAGCACAGCAGCCGCCCGCAGGGGCCCGAGATCTTGGTCGAGTTCAGGGACAGATCCTGCTTCTTGGCCATCTTGATCGACACCGGGTTCATGCGGTCGGTCAGCTTGTGACAGCAGAAGGTGCGCCCGCACACCCCCAGACCGCCGACCAGCCGCGCCTCGTCGCGGACGCCGATCTGGCGCAGCTCCACGCGCGTGTGCAGAGCCTGCACCAGGTCCTTGACCAGCTCCCTGAAGTCGACCCGCGCCTCGGCCGTGAAGAAGAACACCAGCTTCGGCTCCAGCAGCAGCTGATGTGCGGCCACCAGCTTCATCTCCAGGCCGCGCTGCACGATCTTCTCCTGGCACAGCGCGAAGGCGCGCTGCTCCTTCTGCCGGTTGCGCTCCTGCCTGTCCAGGTCGTCCGGCCCGGCCTTGCGGTCGATCCGCACGACCTCCTGCGCCGCCACCGCGGCGAGGCCGCCCACGGTGCCCAGCACGGCTCCCAGCGCCTTGCCGTAGCGCGTGGGCACGATCACGTGATCGCCGCGCTCGACCGGCTGATCGGCGACGCAGTACTCGATGGCGTTCGAGTGCAGCACCTTGACTCTGTAGACCGTCGAGCCGGCCCGGCCGGTTCGAGGGCTCGCTTCGCGTTCTTTCATGGTCCTACGTCATCAGATCCACGATGAGACCCTTGATCTCATCGATGCGTCTCAGGATCTCCATCTGGTCGGCCTGACCCGCCAGCACGGCAGCGGCCAGCCCCTCAAGCCTGCGGTCGATCACTTCGATCAGGGTGAACTTCTTACGCTTGAGGATGTTCGATCCCGAGACGTGCTCGCTCACGTCCAGCGCCCGCTTCATCACGAAGGCGAGGAATCGCCTGACCGCGTCCCGGAACCCCCTGATGTTCTCCAGCGACTGCGACTCGCGCAGCCGTTCGCCGCTCTCGTTGACCTCGTCGAGCAGCTCTTCGAGCCCCTCGTCGACCTCCCGGCCGCTGAACAGTTGCGAAAACTCCCCTCCGCGCGCCTCTTCGACGGACCGCAGCAGGGAGCCTCTCACGCGCCTCTTCCTGTCGATCTTCTTGCGGCGCTCAGGCTCCCGATGGGGAAGCGCCGAGCCCAGGGAGTCTACTCGGTCCATTCGCCAGCCCGCAGGAGCCCCCGCGGCCGTCCGCCCGGACCTCCGGGCTACCGGCCGGCGACGCTCTCGACCTCGCGCCTGAGCCCCGCCGCCGCACGCCGGGTCCCGCCGGGCCGGGCGTCGGCGGCCTCGGGATGCTGCGCGGCGCCCCGGACCAGGCAATCGCCGTTGAGCAGGACGCCCTCTTCGACGACGAGCCGAGGGGCGTGAATGCTGCCCAGCAGCATTCCCGTCGAAAGTATGATCACCCGTCCGGTGCAGTAGACGTTGCCCAGCACCACCCCGCCGACGACCACCGTTTCGGCGTAGATGTTGCAGCGCGCGCGGCCGTTGAGACCCACCAGGATCTTGCCCGGAGTGCGGATGGTCCCCCAGAAGTCCCCGTCGATGCGCAGCAGGCCGTTGACCTCCAGTTCCCCCCGGAAGCGCGTTCCTTCGCCGATGATGGAGTTCAGCAGTGTCGAGTCGGCTGCGTGGCTGTCGCTCATGACCTACCTGCTGAAGGACTTTTCCACCAGCGGGCTCTTGATGTCAAGGAAGTGCATCGGGTCCACGACCTGCGTTCCGATCCAGACCTCGTAGTGCAGGTGAGGCCCCGTCGACAGACCCGTGTTGCCCACGTAGCCGACGATCTGCCCGCGGGAGACCGGCTGGCCGGAGCGCACCGCCGAGCGGCTGAGGTGCCCGTAGACGGTGGTGAACCCGTAGCTGTGGCGGACGACCACCTTGTTGCCGAGGCCGTTCGGCTCGAATGTCACCGTGTGGACCTTGCCGTTCGCCGTGGCCAGCACGGGCGTGCCCGGCGTCCAGGCGATGTCGACCCCGTTGTGCAGGCGGAAGGTGTGGGTGAACGGGTGCTCTTCGGGGCCGAAGACCGCCGTAATGCCGCCCTTGCCCCCGCTGACGGGCCACAGCGTCGGGATGTCGACCAGCAGGTCCTTCTGCGCCTTGAGCAGCTCCGACATCTGCGACAGCGGCTCGTCGATGCTGGCCAGGTAGGCCCGCAGACGGCGCAGCTCGCTGATCTCCCGCGAGGTGCCTTCTTCGAAAGACTCCGAGCCGAGGAACGACGAAAGGTCGCCGCCGCGCCCGCCCTTGGTGTACTGCTGGGCCTCGTCGGGACCCAGGTACTGCAGCAGACCTCCCATCTGGTGACGGAACTGCTTCCACACCCGCTCGAGGTTGATGATCTCCTCACGGAGGGTGTCGAGATTCGTCTCGGCCGCGCCGAGGCTGGCGGACACGCGGGAGATCTGCTGGCTGGCGCTGGTGAAGTGCGTCGAGAGGCCGAAGAAGGCCACGATCAGCACCGCGAGGAGCGCGAACAGGAACACCAGCGAGAAGACCGAGATGTGGAAGTTGAAGATCTTCTTCTCGGAGTGCGGGATGAACATGACGGTGAAGCGCTGCCGCCCCTTGCGGAACAGCAGCCGGAAGAACGACAGGACCGACCCGAACAACGCCCGCAAACGGCCGGCGAGGTCGTTGACGACGTCTTTTTCGAACTTCTTGTAGTCGTGGGCAGGTGACAACGAGGTCTCCCGAGACAAATCGACGCGTCCGCGCACCTCAGGGCGCGAAAAACGCCCGGAATGCGAGCCCAATAGTAGCAAACGGCCTCGGCCTTGTCAAACACGCGCCGGCCGCGCGCCCCCCTGCGCTCCCCGGCGCCTCACGGCGATCAAGGTTGACTTGCGGATCGCCGTAAGATATCATCAGCCACGTTGCATCAACGTACCTGCTCTTAATATCGTCAGACACTGGGGAGATATGCAGCTCTTCGATACTCACGCACACATAGGGTTGATTTACGAAGACCCGATCGAGCAGCTCATTGTTGTGCAGGAAGCCAAGCAGGCGGGCGTTGCACGCATCCTCAGCATCGCCAACAACCTCCGTGATTTCCAGCAGGTGTACGACAATCTCAGGACCGCCGACCACGTCTACTACGCCGTCGGGGTCTCGCCCTCCGAGGTCGTGAATCCCGGAGACGACTGGGAGGCGCGAGTCGAGGAAGGCGCACGGCGCGAGCGGGTGGTGGCCATCGGGGAGACGGGGCTCGACTACTACCGCAAGTTCGGCAGCCGCGACGCCCAGATCGAGCTCTTCATCAAGCAGCTGGACATCGCCCATCGTCTCGACAGGCCCGTCGTCATCCACAATCGCGAGGCGGGCGCCGACGTCCTCCAGATCCTCAGGGACAGGCTTCCCGCCCGGGGCGGGGTCCTCCACTGCTACTCGGAGGGGTGGGAGTACGCCAGGAAAGCCCTGGAGCTGAACCTCTACATCTCCTTTGCCGGTAACGTCACCTACCGCAACGCGCGCAACCTGCACGAGACGGCCAGGAACATGCCGATCGAGCGGATGCTCATCGAGACCGAAGCGCCGTTCATGGTTCCGTCGGCCCAGCGCGGCAAGCGCAACCGCCCCGCGTTCCTGGGCGAGACTGCGGCCTTTCTCGCGGAGCTGCGCAGCATGAGCACAGAGGCGTTCGCCGAAGTGGTGTACGCGAACTCCAATCGCCTGTTCGGGCTGCCCGCATAGGGGCCGGCAGGCAGCTTGACCACGCTCTCCCGCGGATGGTAGATACAACTCGGGAGAAGCTCTTGGGCGAGATCAAGCACTTCTGCGGGATCGCCGGCGTGCGGTCCATGAGCCCGATCAACGTCCCGGAGAAGCTCTTCTACCTGCTGTTCTCGTTGCAGCATCGCGGGCAGGAGAGCTGCGGCATCTGCTACGAGAGCGACGGGCGCCTGGCCACCCGCAGAAACGTCGGCATGGTGTCTGAGGTTCTCGCCGACTGCCTCGACGCCCACCACCTCTCGCGCCTGGGCATCGGGCACGTGCGTTACTCGACGCAGGGCGGCGCCACAATCGAGAACGCCCAGCCGATCACGATCGAGAGCAACAAGGGCGCCTTCTCCCTGGTGCACAACGGCAACATCACCAACTCCGCCGCGCTGAGGCGCGAGCTGTTCGACGCCGGCTCGATCTTCCAGGGCACCTCCGACAGCGAGCTCGTCCTGCACCTGATCGCTCGCTCGCGCGCGGCGACGCTGCACGAGGCCCTCCGGGAGGTTCTCGGGCTGCTCGAGGGCGCCTTCAACCTGCTGGTGGTGCACGAGGGCCGGCTCTACGCCGTACGTGACCCCGGAGGTTTCCGGCCCCTTGTGATCGGGCGGGAGGCCGACCTGCAGGTCGTCGCGTCCGAGACCTGCGCCCTCGACATGCTGCGGATCCGCGAGCGCCGCGAGGTGGAGCCGGGCGAGCTGCTGGTCGTCGACGACAACGGCATCCGCAACGAGCGGTTCGCCGCTGCGCGGCCCCGCAGCGCCTGCGTGTTCGAGCTGATCTACTTTGCGCGGCCCGATTCCAGGGTCTTCGGGCACTCCGTTCACGTGGCCAGGGAGCGGATCGGCGCGGCTCTCGCCGGCGACGACCCGGTCCGGCCCGACATTGTGGTGCCGGTGCCCGACTCGGGGCTGAGCGCGGCCCTCGGCTACGCAAAGGCCGCGATGGTTCCCCTCGAGCTCGGCTTCGTGCGCAACCACTACGCCGGGCGCACCTTTATCCAGCCGACCCCGTCGGCCCGCGAGCTCGGCGTGCGGATGAAGCTGCACCCGATCCCCGGCGTGGTGCAGGGCAAGCGAGTGACCATCGTGGACGATTCGCTGGTGCGGGGGACCACGGCCGGCATCATCGTCAGGCTGCTGCGCGAGGCCGGGGCCCGCGAGATCCACCTGCGCCTGTCGGCGCCGGAGCTCAAGCACCCCTGCTACTTCGGCATCGACATCCCCGACCGGGAGGCGCTGATCTCCAACCGCATGGATCCCGAGGGTGTCGCGGCGGCCATCGGCGCCGATTCGGTGCGCTTCCTGCCCCTCGCCGCGCTGCTGGCCTCCCTCGGCCCCTCCGACGGCTTCTGCCACGCCTGCTTCAGCGGCAGGTATCCGATCCCCGTCGAGGCCGAGGAGGACCTTCGTGCCGCCGCGAAGCTGTAGCGGACGGCGGCGCGCAGCGCACGTCGATGCAGGCGGCAAGCGCCGCGGCGCAGCTCGCGCTGGTGCAGGCGGGCGGCGGCGCGCAGCGACAGGACCGCAGGGCGCCCGAACGGCGGCAGCGCCGCGGCGCCGATTCTGGAGGTGCGCACAGTGAGAGCCCTCGTCATCGGATCGGGGGCCAGGGAGCACGCGCTCGCCTGGGCCTTGTCCCGAAGCACGCGCCTGTCGGAGCTCTACGTCGCCCCCGGAAACGCGGGCACGGAGGATCTGGGCACTAACCTGCGGGACCTTGACCCTCTCGACTTCGGGGCGGTCGTCGCCGCCTGCCGCACGCATCGCGTCGACGTCGTGCTGGTAGGCCCTGAGGACCCGCTGGCCGCCGGCCTCGTCGACGAGCTGGCCGCCGCCGGCATCCCGGTGGTCGGCCCGCCGCGGCGGGCGGCCCAATTGGAGGCGAGCAAGGTCTTCTCGAAGCAGTTCATGCTGCGCCACCGCATTCCGACCGCCGGCGCGCTCACCGTGACCGCGCGCGCCGAGCTGGAGGCCGCCATCGGCCGCCTCCAGGGCAAGGCGGTGCTCAAGCAGGACGGCCTCGCGGCAGGCAAGGGGGTCCTCGCCTCCGACGACAAGTCCGCGCTGATCGACTTTGGCCGCGACGCCCTCCGTAAGGGCTCCGTGCTTGTTGAGGAGTTCCTCGAAGGCTACGAGCTGTCGGTCTTCGTGCTGATGGACGGCGAGAGCTTCTCGATGCTGCCCCCCTGCGCCGATTTCAAGAAAGCCGGCGAAGGCGATACCGGGCCCAACACCGGCGGCATGGGATCGATCTGCCCGGTTCCCTGGGTCCAGAGCGCAGTGCTCGACGAGATCGAAAGCCGCGTCGTGATGCCGACCCTCGGCGGCATGAAGGAAGAAGGCCTGGCCTACAAGGGCATCCTGTACTGCGGACTGATGGTGGGCCCCAAGGGGCCAAAGGCGCTGGAGTACAACGTGCGTCTGGGCGACCCTGAGACCCAGGTGCTCCTCCCGCTGATACAGTCGGACTTTGGCGGCCTCGTCGATGCACTGTTCGCAGGCACGCTGCTGAAGTACGCCGTGAGCGTGAGGCCGGCGGCGGCTACGGGAGTCGTCGTTGCCAGCGCCGGCTACCCGGGGCCCTACAGAAAGGACGTGCCGGTGACCGCCCTCCCCGCCCCCGGGGAGGGCGAAGGGCTGGTGTTCCACGCCACGACTCACCGCGACAGGGACGGAAGGCTGCTGACCGGAGGCGGGCGCTGCTTTACCGTCGTGGGCGTCCACGAGGACGCCCTGGCAGCCACCGAGAGGGCCTACGCGCTCGCGTCGCAGGTGCGCTTCGAGGGGGCTTGGTTCAGGCCCGACATCGGCCGCCGCCTGTTCGCCGAGTGAGGCTATCGCCCCCGCTGCTGGCGGCGCGCTTCGTACATGAGGATGGCCGCCGCGGCGGCCACGTTCAGCGAATCCACGTGTCCTGAGGTCGGGATGCCGATCAGGCGGTCGCACGACTCCCGCACGAGCCGGTGCAGCCCTCTGCCCTCGGCGCCGAGGACCAGGGCCACCCGCCCGCGCAGGTCGACCCCGGCAGGGTCTTCGCCTCCGGCCTCGGCGCCGTACACCCAGTAGCCGGCCGCCTTGAGCGCAGCGATGGCCTGCGCGAGGTTGGCGACCGAGATGACCGGCACCCACTCGACGGCCCCTGCGCTGGTCGTGCGCACCGCCTGGGTCTCGTGGGCGCTGCGCCTGTGCGGCGTCACGACCGCGTCCACCGCGAACATGTCGGCCGAGCGCAGGATCGCGCCCAGGTTGCGGGGATCGGTCACGCCGTCGAGGAGCAGCAGCAGCGACTGCCCGCCGGCCCTCTGGACCGCCTCCCGAAGCGACGTCGCGGCCCGCGGCCGCTCGGGAGCCAGCAGGACGAGCCCCCTGTGCTCGTCGCGGCCCGCGTGCCGGTCGAGGTCGTCCATGGCCAGCCGTTTGACCGCGAGCCCCTGCCGCGCCGCCAGCCCGGCCAGGCGCTCGATTCGCGGCGAGGAGCGCCCGACCAGCAGCACCGCGCCGGAGCAGCCGCGGGCGATGGCGGCCTCGATCGCGTGGTAGCCCGTGACGGGGATCATTTCCTCTTGCGGTAGTCCTTGACCACGTCGGCGGTCCCGTCGAAGTCCGTGTCCCGCGATATCCGCTCGATGTGGCGGCCATCGGCCAGCACCAGCCAGAGATCCACCTTCCCGTCGAAGTCCGAGTCGATCTCCCTCCGCTTCAACAGGCCGTGTTCGAAGAAGTAGAAATCGTCCATCGCGCCGTCGAGGTTGTAGTCGTACTCCTCGTACTCGGTCCGGTCGTTGTTCGCGAACCTGACCAGGACATCGACGCGGCCGTCGAAATCCCGATCGGCGCGGTACTCGACGAGCCGGCCGTTGCTGGAGAGGAACCAGCGGTCCGGCTTGCCGTCGCCGTTCTCGTCGTCGGCCCGCAGCTCGGCCGCAGGCAGCGCGGCGGCCAGGGCGAGCCCCAGGGCGATCAGGGTCTTCGTCACGCAGGCTCCTTCGAGGGGCGCCGCCGGCTACCGACAGCGGTCCAGCTCGGCGATGAGCTTGTTCACCTGAACAGCCAGGCGCTGGAGCTTGTCTTTCTTGCGCAGGCGCACCTGCACGTCCCGCTCGCCGCAGAGGCTGCGCGCGATGTCGGTCTCGATGCGGTAGGCGGCGCCGGCGATCCGGTGGGAGTACAACAGGCCGATCGCCACGGTCAGGACCAGGATCACCAGGTTGTTCAGCAGGATCGGCGGCAGCACGAGCTCGATGCGGTTCGCCGGCGGTACGTCTTCGGTGCGCGTGACCCGGGCGCCGCTGCCGTCCACGTCCACGACCTGGCGCTGGATCATGATGAACTCGCGGAAGACGTTCTCCCCCGCCATGTAGCGTCCCCAGTAGTACAGGCTCACGAGCACCGAGAACAGCAGGAACGCGCCGACGATCAGAAGCAGGAACCCGCCCACGAAGCGGAGCTGAAAGTCGCGGTCGATCAGATAACGGATCCGTTTGCGCTTCATGGCGTCCTGCCGCACTCATATGATCGACAGCAGGCGCCATAAAAAACAGGCTCGGGACCGGCGAAACGGCGGCCCTCCGCCGGCCGCCGGACTAGGGCAGGAGGTCGAGGAGCATCCGGTACAGCTCGGGGCTCGCGTGATCGCGGGCCCTTTCCATCAGGGGAGCCAGCCGGCTCTCGATCCTGCGGTAGGCGGCCACGCTGCGGGCCGGATCGTAGCGGCGCAGCTGCTGCTTGATGCGCGCCACCGCGGGTCCGAACCGCTGCATGTAGCGGCCCACCTCCGCCGCAGCCTGCCCGCCATCCCCCGCCGGGGTCCTGGCCAGCAGCCGCTCGACGGCCGCCACGTGGCGCGCCAGCTGCCGCTCGGGGTCGCCGGGCGACAGCGGTTGCATCAGCAGTGCCAGGCCGATGCCGGCGGCAAGATAGAGCTTGCCGCCCCTGTCCAGGACTTCAGCCACTTCGCCCCACCTTGGCCAGCAGCCGCGTGCGCCGCCGCCGCGCGTCGTCGCGGCGGCAGTCGAGCACCTGAGGCCACGCCGAGTCCAGCCACGCAAGGGCGCGCTCGGGCATACGCAGCCTGTGCTCGGCGTGCTTGGCCAGCTCCACCACCGCTTCGGCGTCCCGCAACGCGGCCATGCGCTCCCACACCTGCACCGCCCGGTCCCATTCCCGTCGCCGCTTGTAGTGCCGTCCCAGGAGGCGGCCTGCCGACAAGTCCCCGGCGTCCAGGCGCCGCTGCAGCAGGTCCCTCCCCCGCTCCTCGCCTCTGTCCAGCAGCCACGCTCCCAGGGCGGTCGCGTCGACCCGTGCCGGCTCGATCCGGCCGCTGAGCAGGGCCTCGATGTGCGCGAGCAGGCCCACCATCGCGAGCAAGTCCTGCCGGTTGTGCTCGAAGACGAGAGAGAGGGACGTCGTGTCGCTGTGCCGCAGGTACTCGAAGTAGGCCTCCGGCACGTCGGCGCCGGGCAGGTCCCGCGGCCGATGCACCCCCAGCACGGCCTCCGCCACCGCGGTCAGGCCGCACTCGGGCAGCACGCGGCGCCACAGGCGGCGCACCGGGTACAGCAGGTCCATCTGCTCGCCGAACGATGCTTCGAGCCCGACCAGGGAGAAACGGGCCCGCAGCAGGTGCGAGTCGAACCCCTTGCCGTTGTAGGACACGAGGGTGGCAGGCGAGGCGAACATCCGGGGCGCGAGGGCCTCGAGGAACTCGCGTTCGCCGGGAAAGTCGGCGAGGAACAGCTGCTCGAGCTCGATCTGCGCCCCGTCGGGACGGGCTAGGCCCGCGAGAAACGCCAGGCTGCCCGCGCCCCCCGACAGCCCCGTGGTTTCGGTGTCGTAGAACAGCAGCCCGCCGGGCTCAGGGGAGCAGCCGAGGCGGCGCAGGTCGAACGCCGGATCCCATCCGGCAGCCACCCTCTCGACCCGGCGCCACGTCCAGCGGCCGATCGGCGTCCAGTCGGGCCCGGGCGGCGCGGGCTGGACCGGCCGGGCCGCGGCGCTCGCCCGGGGCCCGAGGTAGCCGAGGCGGCGCGTGAGGCTTTCGCTCACCCCCGCCCTCCGGCCAGGGCGGCGAGGAACGAGCGCAGGGACTCCTTGAGGCTCTGTCCCTCGTCGGCCTCGGGGGGGCCGATGCACGAGGGACAGCCGTCGCGGCAGGGACAGCGGGTGAGCACCTCGAGGCAGGCTGCGAGAATCGACGCGAAGCTCCTCTGGAACCCCTCGGCCAGGCCGGTGCCCCCCGGATAGTTGTCGTAGACGAACAGGCACGGGTCGCCGAGCTCGGGGTCGCGCAGCCGCTCGGCGATACCGATGTCGCGGGGATCGCACAGCAGGAAGACCGGGGCGACGTTCTGCACCACGTAGCCGAGCCTCCGCATGAGGGCGCCCTGCCGCTCCTCGGGGAGGGCCGCGAAGAGGCTCCCGGAGGGCAGGCGCCCGGGGAACACCAGGACGATGCTGCGGGTGTGCATCTCGTCCTCGGGCAGGCTGATCTCGCCGTAGCCGATGTTCTCGTGGGTCCTGAACTTCAGCTTCTTGAACTTCGTGACCACGCTGCGCACGAGGATGTCGCCGACGACCAGCTCGACGCCCAGCCTGTCCTCGCTGCAGTCGCGGTGCAGCAGCTTGATGTCGCTCTTGACGATCGAATCGGTGTAGTAGTTGACCCGCGACTCCTCGACGACGCAGCGGCGGTTGGCGAGGTCGAGCTGCCGCACGACGTACTGCTCTCCGAGGTGGAGGTAGATCGCGTTGTCGTACAGCTGCCGCTTGGCGCCCCACAGGTCCATCTCGCCGATCACCTGATCCTTGCCGCCGGTGGAGTCGATGATGACGACGTTCTCCGGGGTGCTCGTGCGCAGGCTGACCTTTTCCGCCGGGTACGAGCGGTCCGACCAGTACCACTTGTCCTCGCTCAGGCGCACGACGCCCGCTTCCTCCAGGTGGCCGAGCAGCGGCTCCATCGCCTGCTGGGATCCCTCGCCCCGACTCCACGGCAGCTCGAAGACCGCGCACTTGAGCTGGTCGAGCAGGATGTAGACGTTGTCGGGATCGATCCAGCCGGATTCGGGCGACTGGGAAAAGAAATACTCGGGATGGCTGATGATGTACTGGTCGAGCGGCGACGCCGAGGCGATCAGGACCGAGAGACTCACCGAATTGCGCCGTCCGGCCCGGCCGGCCTGCTGCCAGGCCGAGGCGAAGGATCCCGGGAAGCCGGCGAGGATCGAGGCGTCGAGCCCTCCGATGTCGATGCCGAGCTCCAGCGCGTTGGTCGAGACGACCCCGTGTATGCTGCCGTCGCGCAGACCCTTCTCGATGCGGCGCCGCTCGCTCGGCAGGTAGCCGCCGCGGTACGATGCCACACGCAGGCCGTAGTCCTCGTTGTAGAAATTGCGCAGGCTCTCGCGGATGTAGGACGCGATCAGCTCCGCGCGGATACGCGAGCGCGCAAAGACGATCGTCTTGACTCCGCTCCTGATCAGACGGCTGGCCAGAGCCTGGGACTCCAGCACGGTGCCTCGCCGGATGCCCTGCACGGGATCGACGAGCGGCGGATTGTACAGGACGAAGTGGCGCGCTCCCGAGGGGGCGCCGTTGTCGTCGACCAGCACCATCGGGCGCTCGACGATGCGCTCGGCGAGCTCGCGCGGGTTGCCGATCGTCGCCGAGCAGCAGACGAACACGGGATCTGAGCCGTAGAAGGCCAGCACGCGCCTGAGGCGGCGCACGAGGTTGGCCAGGTGCGATCCGAACACGCCACGGTAGGTGTGGACCTCGTCGACGACCACGAAGCGCAGCGCCTTGAGGAACTTGATCCACTTGGGATGGTTGGGAAGAATTCCCGAGTGCAGCATGTCCGGATTGGTGATCACGATCTGGCCCTGGTCGCGCGCGGACATGCGGATCGAGCTAGGCGTATCGCCGTCGTAGGTGAAGATGCGCACGCCGAGGTCGCCGAACAGAACGACCTCGTTCAGCTCCGACTGCTGGTCCTGGGACAGCGCCTTGGTCGGAAACAGGTACATCGCCCGCGCATCACGCTCTTCGAGCAGCGTCTGCAGAACCGGAAGGTTGTAGGCGAGCGTCTTGCCCGAGGCGGTGGGCGTGACCACGACGAGGCTGCGGCCCGCGCGTGCCGCCTCGTAGCAGGCCGCCTGGTGGCTGTACAGCCGCCGTATGCCCTGCCGGGCGAGGGCCTCCCGAAGGCGGTCGTCGAGGTCGCGGGGAAAGTCCGCGTATCGGCCGGTGCGCGGCGGGATCGTCTCCCAGTGAGAGACGTTGGCCATGAATCGTGGGTCCCCGCGCAGGGATTCCACGACTTCTTCGAACACCAACAGCCCCCTCCCAGCTGCGGTTGCGTTCCTCCAGCCGTCCAGCGGAGTCCTCGTAGCTGGACCCTTGTCCAGCGGAGTCCTCGTAGCTGGA
>CAZKGO010000008.1:53413-65467 GCA_964552235.1 uncultured Spirochaetales bacterium
GTCCAGCGGAGTCCTCGTAGCTGGACCCTTGTCCAGCGGAGTCCTCGTAGCTGGATTGACCGTTTTTCGGATTATAGCATAGAATCTGGCGCCGGAGGCAAGTCCTGTTTGAGTGTCCTTTCGATCATCCTCGGAGGAGGCAGGGGGACACGACTGTATCCGCTGACAAAGGAGCGGGCCAAGCCGGCGGTTCCCTTTGCGGGCAAGTACCGCCTCGTCGACATTCCCATTTCCAACGCCATCAACTCGGGCCTCAAGCAGATCTACGTGCTGACCCAGTACAACTCCATCTCGCTCCACGGGCACATCGCCCAGACCTACACCTTTGACGCGTTCAGCGGCGGCTTCGTCCAGATCATGGCGGCGCAGCAGACCCTCGACCACTCGGAGTGGTACGGCGGGAACGCCGACGCGGTGCGGCGCAACCTCGCCCACTTCCGGGGCCACGGCCCCGATCACTTCCTGATCCTTTCGGGCGACCAGTTGTACCGCATGGACCTGAGCCGCCTCGTGCGGCGCCACGTGGAAGGCGGCGCCGACGTGACCCTCGCGGCCAAGCCCGTGACCCGCCAACGGGCGGCGAACATGGGCATCCTCGCCTGCGATCCCAACGGCCGGGTCGTCGATTTCCTGGAAAAGCCCGGCGAGGAGGAGAACATCGACCACCTGAGGGCGCCCATGGGGCTGCTCGAAGGCGAGAAGCAGGCGCCGTTCCTCGCCTCGATGGGCATCTACGTGTTCCGCTACGGGCGGCTGCGCCAGGCGCTCGACAACGCCATGACGGACTTCGGCAGCCAGGTGATCCCGGCGTGCATACACAGCATGGACGTGCGCGCCTACGTGTTCAGCGGCTACTGGGAGGACCTCGGCACGATTCGCAGGTTCTACGACGTCAACATGAACCTCACCTCGCCGCGCCCGCCCTTCGAGTTCAACGACAACGAACGGCCGATCTACACCATCAGGCGCAACCTGCCGGCGGCCCGGATCTACCGCAGCACGATCGAGCGTTCGCTGGCCGCCGAAGGCTGCGTGATCGACCATGCTGCGATAAGTGATTCGCTGATCGGCATCCGCAGCATCATCGGAGCCGGCGCCGAGCTCGAGGGCGTCTACTGTATGGGCGCCGATCTCTACGAGCGGGCCGAGGACAGGGCCGAGAACCGCAGGATCGGGGTCCCGGACATCGGTCTGGGCCGCGATGTGAAGATCCGCAAGGCGATCCTCGACAAGAACGCCCGCATCGGCGACGGCGTCCGCATCGGCGTCGACCAGCAGTCCCGCCCCGACGGCGACTACGAGGGCTACTCGGTGCGCAGCGGAATCATCATCCTGCCCAGGGACGCGGTGGTGCCTCCCGGCACGGTGATATGAAGGCAGGCCGGTGAGCGAGCGCGAGCGCATCCTCAGGCACCTCGACGAGGACTACACGCGGCCGTACCGCGACCCGATCTGGAAGCACATCTACCTGTCGCAGCCTCTGCTGGCAGTGACCAACTGCCTCGCCTTTCAGAAGCTCGCGGGCATCAGGCAGCTCGGCCCCACGTACCTCGTCTATCCCGGGGCGACGCACACGCGGTTCAGCCACAGCCTGGGCGTCTTCAACTTGGCGCGGCGGATGGTCAGGCAGCTCGTGCGGAAAGACAGCTCGGGCGTCCACACCCTCGATGGCGTCAAGGCGTTTCTCTGCGCCGCGCTGCTGCACGACCTTGGGCACTACCCCTTTGCCCACTCTCTCAAGGACCTGGCCGTCAAGCCCCACGAGCAGCTGACCGGCGAGACGATCACGCGGGAGCCCGAGCTTGCCCGGGTGATCGAGGAGCAGGTGCGCGTCCCTGCGGCGTGGGTGGCGGCGATCGTCGACGATCGGCTGCAGTGCCGGGCCGCAATTCCGATCCGGGTCTACCGCGGCCTGCTTTCCGGCGTGCTCGACCCCGACAAGCTCGACTACCTGAACCGGGACGCCTACTTCTGCGGGGTGCCCTACGGAGTCCAGGACATCGACTTCATCTTCGACCAGATCCATCCCCACCCCGAAAAGGGGCTCGCCATATCAAGCCGCGGCCTCGGGTCGGTGGAGAGCGTTCTGTTCGCCAAGTACCTGATGTACCGCAACGTCTACTGGCACCGCACGGTTCGCGTCGTCACCGCCATGATCAAGAAGGCGATCCTGATGGGCCTCTCGGCGGGAGTCATCGGCGCCTCGAGCCTGTACGGGATCGACGACTCGGAGTTCCTCAGCCTCATGTCGTCGGTGTCGTATCCGCCGTTCGAGCTGGCCCAGAAGGCTTTTAGCCGGCGCCTGTATCGCGCCGTGGTGCGGCTTCCGTTCGCGCCCGCGAGCCCTCTGCACGCTCGGCTGGAGAGCCTCGGTTCGCGCATGGACTACGAAGCCGAGCTGGCGGCCGCCGCGGCCCGCATCCTCGGCCGGGAGGTGATGCCCGAGGAGGTGATCATCGACGTCCCGGAGAGGCAGTCGTTCGAGATCGACCTTCCGATCAAGGACGAGCAGGAGTGGATTCCCTACGAGCAGTCGGGCTCCGTGTTCGGCGGCGCCGTCGTGCGGGGTTTCGCCGGCACCCTCCGCCACGTGTGCCTGCTGTGCCCCGACCGCGACGACATCGCGGCGGCCCTCGCCTCGCTCGACCCGCTGGCGGCCGGCGGCCCGGGGCCGTCCCCTGCAGGCGCGGCCGCCCTGGGAGCCTCCTCGTGACCCGCAGGCGCAGGCTCATGCAGGAGCGCATCCGCCGCGTCCGCGTCCTGTTTCGCGAGATCGGCTACCGCACGGAGCCCGCGGAGCGCTCCGAGGAGTCCTACAGCGCCACCTTCACGGGCCCCGGGGGCGTCGAGGGCGGGGTGTTCATCGACAGGGAGAGCCGGTTTCTGGAAATCGGCTACACCTTCTCCTTCTCGCCGTCCCTGTCGCAGTTCGTGAAGGAGCGGCTCGAGGAGATCATGCGCGCCGCCTACGAGTTCGGCTGCTACCCGAACCTTCTCGCGGGCAAGGCGGAGATCGTGCTGTCGGTGTTCGCGAAAATCTACTTCTCGGGCCTCAACTACCGGTCGCTGCGCGAAACCCTGCGGGACTTCAACCGCTGCGTCCAGGCGATCACGGAAATCGTCAACATCGAGGGTCGAAGGGACGCCCCGGACGGAAGCGCCGAGTAGGCCGCGTCGGTGCCCCTACCGCGCAGCCTTGAGCAGGGTGCGCAGGCCGCGAGCGCTCACGCGCATGCGCCGCTTGACGCCGTCGATGACGACGGTCTTCTTGTGAAGGTTGATCTTGAACTTGCGGGCCGTGACGACGCCGATGTGCTGGCCGGCGCCGCCCTGCTTCTTCAGCATGCCCTTGCGGGGGACGCTGCGTCCGAAACGGGTCTTCTTGCCCGTGATTTCGCAACTCCTGCTCATCGTGTGCTCCCGTCTATGCTTCGACAGCGCAAGAAGCTACCTGTTTGGAGGCGAATAGTCAACCCGGTTCCGCTTCGCTCCACTGGGCAGGGGGGGCGCCTCGGACGCCAGGAGCGCCCGTCAGTAGAACTCGGAGACGATCTGAACGTCGCCGACCCGGCCCGGCACGTTGTCTTCGACGAAGCGCAGGATCCGGTTCATGACCTGCTCGCCGAGCTCGCGCGAATTGGAGACGTAAGCGGCTCCGAGCTCGGCAAAGGTCAGCGACTCCTGGAGGTCCACCTCGGCAATCGCCACGTGGTAGCGCCTGCGAATCTTCTCCTTGAGGCTGGAGACGACCTGCCGCTTGTCCTTAAGCGACACGCTCCCCGGGATCTCGATGATGAGACGGATCAGCGATACCACCACGGCGACGATCTCACTCGCCCGCGGCCGCGGGGCGGCCGCCGCGGCAGGAAAGCGGCCGTAGCGCCGGCCGATTCCGCCTGGATTTGGCCTTGGGCATGTGGCAATATACACCGCGGGGCGCCTCCTGATCAGCCCGCACCCGGCGAGAGGCTCGATGTCGCGCACGTGGCCTGTCCTGATCCTCCTGTCCTGCGTGGCGACGGCGCCGGCCCAGGAGACCCCGCTGCCGCTGCCGGAGGAAGCCCCCGAATCGCTGTTCCAGACCACGATCGGCTCGAGCGACGTCGAGATGTTCCTCGACGGCTCCTGGCGCGCGGGCGTCGCCGGTGCGACGGGGTTCCTCGTGCGATCCGGCGAGGGCATCCAGCCGCTCGACCTTTTTCCCGCGCTTCCGCTCGGCTTCGAGTTCAGCCAGGAGCCCGAGCTCACGTTCGCCGTGTGGCTGCGCCGGCACTACTTCGTCGAGTACACGGTCCTGGGCAGTTTCGACGAGAACGCCTTCAGGGCCGGCTATGAGGGCGACGGGACTCTGCGCAGCCTGGTGGTCGGCAACAGGGGCATCGGGATCGATCCCTACCCGTACCTGGAGGTGCCCGAGACCGGCGACTCGAGCCTCGGCGCCGAGGCCACGCTGGCGTCGGGCAACAGCAGGCACGAGATCCTGCTGCGCTATGACAACAACTCCGGCGGACGAAAGGTGTTCGTGGGCCAGAACGCCGTAGAGGAAGTACGCATTCCGCTCTCCTCCTACGAGCAGGGCATGAGGCTCCGCCTTCCGGACGCGCAGGTGCAGGGCCTGCGGCTGTACCTCGAGGATCCTGACGGAACCCTCATCGCCAGCGACGAGCGGCGCTACAGAATGGCGACGGCGGCCGACGCGATCGCCGACGAGGAAACGGGCATCGTGACGCTCAAGGCCAGGCCGGCCGGCCGCGTGCTCGTCCACTATACCAAGGGCGCGCTGACGGTGGGAGACGTCGGGCTCGGCATCGACTCGATCGCCACGGTCAGCGCCGCCACCGGCGCCGTGGACCCCGCCACGCCGCGCACGTTCGACTCGACTCAGGCCCTGTGGGTCTCACCGGACACCGGCGTCGGAGCCGACCTCCTGCTCACCATCGAGGGCCGCACTGCGCTGCTCCTCCACTCGCGCGGCGCGTTCTCGCTGTTCGACATGCAGGGCACGTACCTGCCCGGCACGAGTCTTCCCGCCGAGGCGTGGCGGGTGAACGCGCGGCTGGTCGAGCGCGGCACCTACGAGACACGGGGCGCGAAGCCCCAGGCCCGCCTGCGGGTGGATCCGCAGCTGTCGCGCGTGGTCGCTTCGCTCCTCGACGATCCCCGCGATCTGGAGAACCTCTATCCTTTGCTGGAGGAGGACGCCACGCGGGCGCGCCTGTACGGGCCGTTCCGCGACGATTCCGACGGGCTCTACGACCGGGAGATCCTCGTCGAGACCCTGACCCCGGTCAGCGGCTATTTCCTGGAGCCCGATATCCTGTCGGGCTCGGTGTCGGTGACGCGCAACGGGACCCCGGAGACGCGCTTTACCGTCGATGCCGGGACCGGCCAGGTCACATTCCTCACGCCCATCGGCGCCACCGACCGTCTGGAGATCACTTACAAGAAGAAGGGCGCTCTCCTCGACAACGGCGACCTCGTCCTCGCGTGGGGCAATCGCTTCGCCCTGCGCGAGCCCTTTGTCGCCGACCTTGCCGCCGGGTTCCGCTGGAACGCCCTGCCCGGCGCCTACTCGGAAAAGCCGTTCACCCGCACCGGGGCGGTGCTGGTGTCCGGCGGTGTCTCGGGCAGCCTCGACAACTTTTCGCTCGACGCCCAGACGGCAGTCTCCTACGCCCATCCAGACACGACCGGCAGGCTGCGCCTGGCCGGCATGGAGGCGAGCGGCCTGGAGGTGCCGCTCGACGAGAACGTGGCGCTGCCCGCATCCGCCCCCGACCCGGGCGGCCTCGCAGACCAGTCCAGCCGCGGCAGGCTTCTCTACAAGGACTACCGCGACTACGGGCTGCTCGGCACCTCGACGCTGCGCGGACCGGAGTGGAGCCCTCCCCCGGATCAGGTCTACCCGTACGAGAGCGGTTCCAGGCCCGGCCCGTACAACGTGGCCGGCGGGTCGAGCGACGATGCAGACAAGAGCCTCGTGCTCGACTTCGCACTCGATGCCGGCGAGTGGGCCGGCTTCCAGATCCCGGTGCTGCCTGGCCAACCCCTGACCGATCTCTCGAGCCTCGAGGCCCTGATCACCTCCTACCGCATGCTGGAGCTCACCGGCACCGTCGAAGTCGCCATCGAGATCGGCGACGTGGCCGAGGACGTGGACTACGACAACAAGCTCGACGAGGAGTCGTCGGCCTCGGCCACCGGCTTCCGGTTCGACGACAGCGGCAACGGCGTCTGGCTGCTCGTCGGAGGAGGGCCAAAGGGCCAAGGCAACGGCCGGATCGACACCGAGGATCTCGACGGCGACGAGCACCTGCAGAGGGACGACGGGTCGTTCGTGCAGGATGCCTTCGCCGCGGCAGCAGGCGGCTGGCAGGTGCGCCGGGACATCTTTGACTCCGCTGACCGCAGGCTCCTTCGCCGCGCCCGTGCGGTCCGCGTGTTCGTCCGCGAGACCGCGGCCGCGACGGCCACCGGTCGCCTGCTCCTGGACCGGCTCTCGCTCGCGGGGAGCACGTTCGCGGTCATCGAGAGCACGGACACCACGGTCGCCGCCCGCGAGGTTGCCGAACGCTTCGCCCAGCAGGCGCCTCCCAGGACCCTCGAGGAGGAGTTCGAGGACGTCGTCCAGGACATCTTCCACGCGAGCGGCCAGGTGCAGAAGGTGCTGGAAATCCAGTGGAACGGATCGGGGGCGGCCGACGACTGGACGGTCAGGGGGTTCACGAGCGCCGGCACGGAGGGAGCGCGCTACCGCGAGGTCGTGCACTACCTCCGGGCTCCCGTCGTGCCCCCCGGTTCGACGCTGGAGTTCCAGCTCCTCGACAGCCAAGACCAAGGCATCACGTGGAGCTTCGCGCCCGGCGCCTTTGCGGACTGGCGCGAAGTCCGCGTGGACATCGAGAAGAAGCAGCTGCAGATCGACGGCGCCGCGCCGCCCGGCGCTTCGGTCTCCGTCGACCGCCACGAATCGCTGGTGCAGTTCCGCGTGCGCTGCCGCGGCGGCGACGGTTCGGCCGGCCTCCTCTACGTCGACGAGCTCCACATGGCCTCCCCTCTGGGCAGCGTCGGCGCCGCGGTCTTTGTCGACGCGCGGCTCAGCGTGCCGGGGCCGATCGTCCGGCTGGGAAGCTTTCCCCTCGTATCGGACCTGCAGGTGCGCGAGATCGCCCGTGCGACGACGCCGGGATTCTCGCCGCTCTACGGCCGGCCGGCCGAAGCCTGGGGGGGCTCCAGCCGCACCGAGGTGGCGATGAGCCTGCCGGCGAGCCGGCTCGACGCCCACCTCGCCGTGGACTGGGCGGACGCGGACGTCACTCTCGGAGGCGGACACGCGCTTGTCGCCTCGGTGGGACCCCTGTCGTTCACCGACAGCTTCGAGCTGCGCGCACCCGGCCCTGATGCCACGTTCGACCGCGAAACCCGCGTGCGCCTGTCGCTGGCGCGGTGGGCCACGGCCGACGCGAGCGCGGGCGCCTCGGCCGCCGACGACCGGCTCACCCAGGAGTGGAGCGGCGGATTCACCGGCGCCGCCGGACGCTGGAGCGGGAGCCTGGTCGCGGATTTCGGCCTCACCACGCTCGACTACGAGCATGCCGAGGGAGGCTATTTCGACGCCTGGCTGCTCGGCTACCGCTTCGTCGGCCCGGCGCGGGCGGCGCTGCTCGAGCGCGCCTCGCGGGCCGCGACCGAGCTGGCGCTTCGTCCTCAGCCGGTGGGCTTCACGCTGCAGCTCGAGCCGTCGGTGGAGAGCCTGCCGTCGAGCGGGGGCCGGGAGCAGCGCGACACGCTCAAGGCCCGGCTCGCCGTGCCGCTCTCGATCGACGGCCGCGGCGCAACGGTGCTGACCGCCGCCTACCAGCGCCGGCTGGAGACCTCAACGACCCTGGCCGACGAGGGGGCGTTCCTCGCCGACTGGAGCCGTCTGGCCGGCGACCTCGGCGATCAGAGCTACTTGTGCTCCGCCGCCCCCTTCTGGGAGCTGTACTCGGATGGCGATGCCTTCCGTAGCGCCTCCGCCGCGGTGACGTCGGCGCTCTACGAGCCGGAGATCCAGGCGGAGATCACGCGCATGCCCGGCTCCCGGATCCTGGCCCTGTTTGTTCCGACCCGCATGCTGGCCGTTGTCGGCAGGAGCCTCCAGAAGGAAGGGGCCCTTTATTCCGATTTGAACCGCTACGAGCTCACCTACCAGACCAACGCCATCAACCTCTTCGGCCGGGTCGGCGCTCACCCGGTTTTCCCGTTCTACGACCTCGACGAGATCGCCAACAGCGCCGCCGTCGCGATCAAGGTGGACCGCGGCGGCTCCCTGGAGAATGCCGACCTGCGGCTCGACTCGCTGGTCGGACTGGAAAAGATCGGGGGAAGCAGGCTCACCCTCTCCAATCGCTTCGCGGTGACCGGCAGGAACCTCGATGAGCTCGAGAACAGGACCCAGGCGAGCTACACGTGGTTCGTGCGGCCGGCGGGGGGAGTCCGCCTTCCGCTGCTCGACGCGGAGATCACGCGGGGAGCCTTCTTCGTCCACGATGAATCGCTGGAGCTCACCGCGGCCTGGGGTTCGCATCCGTTCACCGGCCTCGTGCGCCACCGCAGCGAGATCCGCATCCCGGAGCACGGCCACGTGGCCGCGACCCTGGCCGTCGGCGCCGACTTCGAGAGCTTCCGGGGCAGCGACGGCCGCGAGAGCCTGGTGCGGCTGGTCGTTCAGGCGGGAATCGAGGCGCTGATCCGGTTCGGCTCGGGCGAGCCGAAGCGCACCGCCGATCCGGCGCCCCGCGATGCCGGACCGGGCCGCCCTCCCTAGCATCCCAGGTGGATGCCGCCCTCTTTCGGCACTATATTTGCTTTGGCTTCACCGGAGGTGTGCATGAACAGGGTCATTACAGCATTCGCCCTGGCGCTCGTCGTTTGCGTGATGCCTGCGGCTGCCGAGGAGAACCCGGGGGGCGTGGATTTCGCCCTCGGGCTCGGGCTCGGCGTCGAGTCGTTCGGGGACGAGACCTACCAGAAGATCTCCTTGACGCCCGACCTGGCATTCGGGAAGTTCGGCATCGGCATCGAGGTCACCCTTCACTACCGGTTCGAAAACAGCGAGCTGACGGTGCTGGAGGACGACTGGGTTCCCGATCCGTTCACGTTCCAGGAGACTCTCAGCCTGTACCTGGCGAAGTTCCGCTACGCGCGCTATGGCCTCAAGGGTGAGCCGCTGTTCGTCAAGTTCGGCTCGATCGACGACGGAACGCTCGGCAACGGGTTCATCATGGGCAACTACGCGAACACGCTGTTCATGCCCGAGAGGCGCATCTTTGGCATGAGCCTCGACGTCGACGGGCAGCTGTTCGGCTTTCCCTACGTCGGGCTGGAGACGCACGTCGGCGACCTGTCGGCGTTCGACGTGATGGGGGCCCGGCTGTTCGTGCGGCCGCTGGTCGGCACCGAGGCGCCGATCGTGCGCAATCTGCAGATCGGCGTCACCTTTGCAGCCGATCGGGACCCGTACCGCTACGACGACGTGGACCCGCCGGGCGACGAGCTGATCTGGCTCGCCGGAGTCGACTTGCGGCAGCCGATCCTGGATTCGGCGGTGGTGAGCCTCGCGGCCTTTGCAGACGCGGTCACCCAGAAGTCCGAGGCCTACGGCGCGATGCTCGGCTTCGGCGGCCGCATCATCGGGATCCTCACCTACGGCGCGCAGCTGCGCTTTGTCGGCGACGACTTCGTCCCGGTCTACTTCGACAGCACCTACGACATCGCCCGGGCCGAGCGCTACGCCCTCGCGGAGGGCGCCCTGAGCACGCCGGGCTTCGTCGGCTGGTTCGCCACCCTCGGCATGAGCCTGCTCAACGACAGCATCGTGTTCAAGGCGAGCCTCGACGGCCCGCTCGGCGAGGTCGACCCGGACAACGACCAGAACTACCTGAACTACCCGCACCTCACCGGGTTCTTCGAGGTCACCGAAGGGCTGCTGCCCGGCTTTTTCTTCGATGCCTCCTACGACAAGGTGCTCATCCGCGAGCCGCGCGACCTGATCCGTTCCTTCGGTTCGGTCATCAAGGCGCGCCTGAACTACCGATCCGGCCCCGCCGTGATTTCGTTCTTCTACCTGCTGCGCTACAACAGCAACGACTGGAACGACCCGGAGGTGAGCTCCGGGCTCGAGACGCTGGTTCGCCTGAACTAGGAGGTGCGATTGATGAAGCTTCACCGAATTCCGCTCGTTCTCGCCCTCGTCCTGGCGGCGGCCGCCGCCTCGGCCCAGAGCCGCGTGGAGCTCTCGTACTTCGAGCACAACAGCGGGGAGCTGCGCATCGTCGGTCCCAGGGGAGAACAGGAAAAGGCCGCGGCCGCCCTCTCGTTCGGCGACGAGATCCCCGTCGGCTGGACGGTGGTCACGGGCAAGGGCGACTCGGCCGAGCTCACCATGCTCTCCAACGGCACAGTCATCAAGGTGGGCGAGAACACCAACTTCAAGGTCGAGGCCCTGCAGGGGGTCGGCGGCGCGGCGAGCAACGATTTCTCCCTCGCCTTCGGCAAGTTCCGCGCCGTTGCCGCACGCACCGGCACCTACAGGTACAGCGTGCGCGGGCAGACCTCAGTCTGCGGCGCGCGCGGAACCGATTTCGGAATGTCGATCGACGTCGGCTCCGAGGAAGCCTTCGTCTTCAAGGGATCGATCGACTTCCGCAAGCTGGCCGGAGGCCCGGCAATCGTCATCAACGCCGGCGAGTTCGCCGACGCCCTGGCCGCCTCCTTTGCTGCAGCCAGGATGAGCGCCGAGAAGGCCGCCGGCCTCGAGGGCAGTCTCAAGTTCCAGAAGCTCGACCCCGCGTCGGTGCCGCAGGTTGAGGCGGCCGTGGTCGAGCCGGTCAAGGGCGCGGGCGCGCCCGAGACCGTGACCAAGCCCGAGGAGCCCGGCCTCATCGACCGGCTGCTCGGCGCCCTCGGGGTGGAGATCGGCTCGGTCACGATCGACGACGAGACCTACGCCAAGGCCGTGCTCTCGCCGGCGATCGCCCTGAACAAGCTGCGGATGCAGCTGTACCTGCCGATCATCTACCGGGACGACCTGTTCAACCCGAACGACTGGTACAAGCCGGCGGGCAACAACGAGTGGTCCTTCGGCACCGACCAGGGCGACGACTGGATGGACATCGCGGCGGACTTTGCCGGCGACCTGGTGCTCAAGTTCAAGTACCTGCAGTACGGGGACCTGCGGGATCCCTTCTTCTTCAAGCTCGGCAACCTCAACACGTTCACCGTGGGCCACGGGTTGATCATGCGCAACTACGCCAACGACGCCGAGTTCCCCGCGGTGCGGCGGGTCGGCCTCAACCTGGGCATGGACTTCGGCGGCGCCGGCTTCGAGGCCGTCACCAATGACCTCGCGGACGTGCAGATCGTCGGAGGGCGGCTGTACTTCAGGCCCGCCCCCAAGGTGTTCCCGCTGGCCATCGGCGCCAGCACCATCGTCGACCTGTACCCCGCGCGGCAGCTCGGCGAGGAGAGCCCGGGAGTCGAGTGGGAGGACCTCGTCGGAGACCCGATGCTGGTCAACGTCGGGCTCGACCTCGAGTACAGCTTGATCGAGAGAGACCTCCTGTCCGTGGTGCTGTTCGCCGACATCGCGGGCATGCTGCCCTACTACCGCGACGACGGCACGGGCCCCTACGCGGCGATCGAGCAGGGCCTGGCCACCGACACCCTCTTTGTCGATGGCGGGCTGCGCAACTACGGATGGATCGCCGGCGCGCTGGGCAGTGTCGGGCCCCTCGATTACCGGGGCGAGTTCCGCTACTACACGGGGGCATTCCTGCCCTCGATCTTCGACAACATCTACGACCGGCAGCGCGGCTCCTACGCCATGCGCGTGGCCCGCTACACCACCGACCCGTCCGCCGGCGAGTTCGATGCCCTGACGCTCGGCATCTACGGCGAGGCGGGCTGGAGCTGGGAGAAGCGCTTCTCGTTCAGCGTCGGCTACCTGTGGCCGTTCACCGTCGACGGCGGCTCGTGGGAGCCGGCCGAGATGGACTACCTGCACGTGGAGGC
>CAZKGO010000008.1:65477-91949 GCA_964552235.1 uncultured Spirochaetales bacterium
CAGGCTTGAGCGCGGCGTGATTCCGGTGGTGAACATCGCTGCGGCCGTCGCCTACGACCGGTACTTCTTCGTGCCGATGCTGCTCGGCGGCCATGCCGACGACGGCAACGCATACGGCTTCTTCGACGCCAACACGGTGGTCAAGACCACCCTGTGGTACGGGGTCAGTCCGACCGTCGACATCGTGTTCACTGCCACGACGGCGCTGGCCAGGGACGCCAGCGGAAACGTGATCTACGACGGCGATCTGCCCGAGCTGGCGACGACCGTCAGCATCGAGACCCAGATCCACTTCTGATGAAGCCGACGGACGCTGCGGGAGAGGGGGCCCCCTTGGGCGGCTCCCCCAACCCGCCGCCGCGCGTCCACCGGCTGCGCGAGGAGGTGGCCCGCAAGATAGCGGCCGGCGAGGTGATCGACCGCCCCGCCTCCGTCGTGCGGGAGCTGCTCGACAACTCCCTCGACGCCGGCGCCCGCGAGATCACGGTCCGCCTCGACCGGGGCGGGCTTGGCCGCATCGAGGTATCCGACGACGGCAGCGGAATCGCCGCCGCCGACCTCGAGCTCTGCGCCCTCCCCCACACCACGTCCAAGATCACCGACGAACAGGATCTGGAGCGCATCAGCTCCCTCGGGTTCCGCGGCGAGGCTCTGGCCAGCATCGGCGCCTGTGCGCGCCTGGAGGTCATCAGCCGGACCGACGGCCAGGGCTCTGCCTTCAGGCTGGTCGTCGAGGGGGGCCGCAGGCGGGCTCCGGAGAGTTGCCCGGGCAGGCGCGGCACCCTCGTGAGCGTGAGCGACCTCTTCTTCAACATGCCGGCGCGGCGCAAGTTCATGAAGGCGGCATCGGCCGAGAGCGCCCTGTGCCGGGCCGTGTTCGAGGAGAGGGCGCTCGCCTTTGCGGAGGTGGCGTTCCGGCTGTTCGTGTCGGGCGAGCTCAAGGCCTTCTATCCGGCAGCCGCGCCCCTGGAGCGCGCCCGCGCCGTGCTCGCCCGCTCCCTCGAGCACGCGTCGCTGCTCGAGGAGGTGGCGGCCCAGGGCGACGGTTTCTCCCTGCGCCTGATCCTCGGCGCGCCCGAAGCGGCTCGCCGCGACCGCAGGCTCGTGCAGATCTTCGTCAACCGCCGCCGCGTCCAGGAGTACGCCCTCGTCCAGGCGGTCGAGTACGGCTACACCGGCACGGTGCCGGGCGGGCTCCACCCCGTGGCCTTCGTCTTTGCCCGGATCGAACCGCAGCTCGTCGACTTCAATGTCCACCCGGCCAAGCGCGAGGCCCGGATCCGGATCCTCCCCGAAATCCACCGTGCCGTCGTCGCTTCGGTTCAGGGCTTCCTGCCCCGCTACGCCCGTCGGGCCGCATCCGTGCCGCCCTCCGCTGGGCTGCCTTTCGCACCCGAGCGCCCCACCCCGCCCGGCGAGCGGCTTCGGGAGCGCTTCGTGGAGGCGGTTTCCCGCGCGGCAGCTTCGGGCCCGCCGCCTGCCGCTTCCACTCACGAAGCGGCGCTTCCGCGCTATCTCGGCCGCGTGTTCGGCCTGTTCCTGGTGGTCGAGTGGGGCGCGACCCTCTACCTGATCGATCAGCATGCCGCCCACGAGCGCATCCTCATGGACCGCATGCTCGCCCGGCAGAAGCATCGCCAGGAGCTGCTGCTCCCCATCTGCTTCGAGGCAACCGCCGACGAGGCGCGGGTGCTGCGAGAGCGCTCCGCCCTGCTCGAGCGCCTTGCCATCGGCCTCGAGCAGAGCGGGCCGGGCACGTTCGAGGTCACAGGCCTTCCGCCGGAGTTCGAGGCGATCGAGGCGGGGGAGCTGGTGCGGTTCCTCAAGAGCTTCGACCGGTCGCCGGAGATCCTCGAGCGGGAGATCCACAGCCTGGCGGCCTGCAGGGCCGCGCTCAAGGACGGCGACCCAGTCGACGCAGTCACGGCGTCCGAGCTGGCAGCCGCGGCCCTGGCCCTCCCCGATGCGCGATGCCCCCATGGCCGCCCCCTCTGGGCGGCGATCAGCAGGGACGAGCTTCTGCGGCTGGTCGGCCGCGTCGTGTGAGCCTCGGCGCCGTCACTGAGAGGCGCCCGGGCGCTGCCGGCCGAGCGGCCGACGGAGGCCGCGGGCGCTTGCGCGGAAGCGGGGCGCAGGCAGCCGTTGGGCAGTTGCGGTTTCACCCGCCCTGCAACCGCCGCTGGCGCCGAGTCCGCAGCCGGAGATAGATGCGCGGGTGGGCAGAACAGCGGGACCTCGAGCGGGGCCCCGGGACCAGCATGCCGCCGTGGGACGGCAGCACACCGGATTGGGACCCGCCGGTCAGCGACGTGCCGGAGGCAAGTCCGGCTAAAGCTGGGCAAGCAGCGCTTCGGCCTCGGCCCTCTGGCGGTAGTCGGGCTTCTTCTTCAACAGCGTCTCGAGCAGGTTCTTCGCCGTGGCCTTGTCGCCCTGCTTGACCAGGACCTTGGCCAGCTGGAAGTAAGCGTCCCAGTAGGCGGCGTCGATCTTGATCAGCTCCGAGAAGGTTCGGCTGGCCTCGGCGTCACGCCCCGTCTCCAGGTAGGCCAGGCCGAGGTTGTAGCGCGGCGCCGTGGCGTCGGCCTTGAGCGAGATGGCCTTCTGGAAGTGGCTGATGCTCTGCTCGTGAAGGCCTTTGCGCACGTAGACGTTGCCCAAATTGTTGTTGACCTGGTAGCTGTTCGGGGCCAGCTCGTAGGCCCTGGCAAGCAGCTGCAGGGCGTTGTCGTGCAGGCCCCTCTCGTTGTACAGCGCCCCCAAGTTGATCAGCGGCTCGGGATAGGCGGCATCGAGGGTGATCGCCTGCGAATACAGCCGCACGGCCTCGTCGATGTTGCCGCGCTGCTCCTGGACGAAGCCGGCCTGGAAGTTGTACAGCGCCGAGTTCGGCTGCAGCTCGACGGCCCTGGCTGCCGCGGCGAGGGCCTCTTCGTACTTGCGCTGCGCCACCAGCGCCTGGGACATGTTGTAGTGCGTGACGCTGCTGCCGGGATCCTGCGCCAGCGCCGTGCGGAACCGGGTTTCGGCTTCCGCCGCGCGGCCGAGGGTCAGCAGCGTCTCGGCGGCCTTGCGGTGATAGGCCGTTTCGCCCGGGTTCAGGCGGCTGGCCTGGTCGTACGCCGCGACGGCCGCGGTCAGGTCCCCCTGCTGACGCAGCACCTCGCCGATGTAGTACTGCACCACGTCGTCGTCGCGCTTGAGGGCGGCCGCGCGCCGCAGCGAAGCCAGCGCGCGGGCGTCCTGGCCCAGCGCCATGTCGGTGCGGCCGAGCCGGTAGTGGGCCGGGTAGAAATCGTCCTTGAGGTGGATCGAGGAGCCGAACGATTGCTGGGCGTCGGAGTAGCGCCTGGCGTTGTACTGGGCGACGCCGAGGCTGTACAGCAGGTAGTAGTCGTTGGGCTTGAGGCGCGCCGCCTCCCTGAACTCGGTGATGGCGGCATCCCAGTTCCTGCGGTCCTGGTAGATCTGGCCCAGGGTCTTGTGAGGCACCCAGAGAGCCGCATCCTTTTCCACGGCCTTGTTCGCGTGGTAGATCGCCTGTTCGACGTTCTGTTCGCCCTTGGGGTCTTCCTGGTAGTAGGCCTCGCCGGTGTAGGCGTAGGCCTGGGCCGAGTCCGGGTCGAGGTCGAGCACCTCCTGGAACGTCCTGCGCGCTGCCGCGTAGTCCTTGCTCTCCAGCTGCCTGACCCCGCGCCCGAGCAGCTCGTTGATCTTGCGCACGCGCTCCTGCTCGGCCGCGTCCTTTTCCCTGGCCGGGTCGGCCTTAACCACCTCGACCACCGGCGGCGGCGCCGGCTCGGCGCGGCGGTCCTGGATGCTGTCGACGATGCGCGCGAGGTCCTGCTGCCCGCGCCGCTGCTGCTCTTCGCGCTCCCGCCGCAGCTGCTCCTGCGCCTGGGAATCGCTCGCGCGCTTGCGCTCGAGGATGCGCGACTGGGCCGTGAGCACGTCGCGGTTGTCGGGATCCTTGAGCAGCAGCTGGTCGATGATGTTCAGCGCGCGCTCGTACTCGCCCTGCTCGGCGTAGCGCTCGGCGAGGGTGAGCGCGTTGCGGCTCTCGGCGTCGGCGCTGCGGGCCTCCGCGCCCCTGGAGGCAGGGCCGCCGAGGGCTGCGGCCAGCCGCGGGCCTACGAACACGGCCCCGGCGCCGAGGGCGAGCAGCAGCGCGACGGCGACCGCGGCCAGCGCCAGGCGCCTGCGGCCGCGCGATCGCTCGGCTGCAGCGCCGCCGGCCGGGGACTCGGGGGCCCGGGGCGCCGGCTTCGCCGCGCGTCCCTGCGGCTTCGGGGCCGCGCCGCCCGCCGACGCCGCCTTCTTTGGACGCGGACTCGAGGCTTTGGCGTTCATTGGTCGATGTCGATCTCCTCTTCCTTCTCCTCGAGGATCTTGTCGGACTTCGCGGACAGGTTCTGGGCATCCTCCGAGGCAGTCCGCAGCGCGTTGAGCACCTGCTCCATCAAGGCCCGCTCGCGCTCCCTGCGCTCCCGCTCAGCCGCTTCCTTTTTTTGGAGGAAGGCCGTGAGCAGGTCGATCATCCGCTCGACGTCGGCGCGCTGCCGCGACTGGGGGGCGAGCCGCAGGTACATCGTGTAGTCGCTGATCGCCCCCTCGTAGCTGAGGAGCGTCACGCGGGCGTTGGCGCGGTTGAGCCACGGCTCCGGGAAGCTCTCGTCGAGGGCGATCGCCTCGCCGTACATCTTTTCCGCCTGCAGGTGCTCGCCGCGGCGCACGTAGTTGTTGCCCATGTTGTAGTAGAGGGCCGACTTCAGGTCGCCCGCCACGGCGAGACCGCGCCGCATGATCGCGATCGCCCTCTCGGCGTCCCCGAGCTGCTCGTAGACGACCCCGAGGTAGGCGTAGATCTTGGGGTTGCCCGGATCCTGCTTGAGCGCCTCCTCGAGGAGCGCCCGGGCCCTGAGCGGCTCGTTGGCCGCGTAGAGCTTCTCGCCCTCTTCGAACGGGCTCAGAGCCGCCGCGGCAGCGGCAGCGACGGCGATCAGGGCAGCGACCGTGATGGTTCTCATGGCTTCCCGCTCTCGCATATCTCGAATATACAGCCGCGGCCCGCGGCAGGCAGGCCGGACGGTCAGGTTTGACTAAGCCCGGCCAACCATTTAGTGTGGGTCCGCCGGGTTGGGACCGTCGTGTCGATCACCCATTCCAATGGTCGGAAGCGGGCTGCCCGTCTTGACTGCGGTCGTGCGGCCCGCTGCCGCTGTCGGCGGGACGACCGAGCGGAGCGACCCGGCGAGGGGCGCCGACGGCGCCCGTGAGAGACGGTGACACTGGCGGCAGAAGTGAAGATACTGGCAGTGGCCGATCACATCGACCCGATCGTGTACTCGAGCGCCATCCGCGAGCGCTTCGGCGACGTGGACCTCGTGATCGGCGCGGGCGACCTGCCCGGTGACTACCTCGACTTCATCTGCACGAGCCTCGGCAAGCCGCTTCTGTTCGTGTTCGGCAACCACAACCTCACAGGGTTCCGCGATCTCAGCCGCCGTGCGGATCCTCTGGAAAAGGCCCCGAGCTGGGCCGGCGGGCGCTCCAGGGGACCCGGAGGCCTGTACATCGACTGCAGGGCGGTGCGCATCAAGGGACTGCTCGTGGCCGGGTTGGGGGGCAGCCCCTGGTACAACGGGGGCGACAACCAGTTCGGCGAGCGCAGCATGCTCGTCAGGGCGCTGCGCCTGGTGCCGCGGCTGCTCTGGAACAGAATGCGCCATGGCCGCTATCTCGACGTCCTGGTGACGCACGCGGCGCCGTTCGGGGTGCAGGACGGCGCAGACCGCGCCCACGTGGGGTTCAAGACCTTTCTCTGGCTCATGAGGAAGTTCCGACCCCGCTACCTGATCCACGGCCACGTGCACCTCTGGGACCGCAACCAGCCCAGGGTCTCGCGCTACTGCGAAACGACGGTCATCAACGCCTACGATCACGTGGTCGTGCAGCTGAGAGAGGACCCCGATGTCCGATCTTGACTACCGCCGCATGGCGGACGTCGACTTCCAGAAGGCCCGTTCGCGGCAGCTGTTCTCCCGCCTGATGTCGGTGCTGCAGGGGCAGAAGGACGACATGCTTTCGTTTCACGACGTGCGCACGATCCTCAAGCCGCGCTCCGAGACCTATCTCGGGATGCGGACCGTGCCCGTGGCCCGCATCGTGGGCAGCGAAGGCCGCTACCGGGACTTCAACCGCTCGTTCCTCCCGAAGCGCCAGCACCTGAAGCCGCGCTGGACCAACGTCGACCTCGCCCACTACCGGCAGGTGAACCTGCCGGCGATCAAGCTCTACGAGATCGGCGGCGTGTACTTCGTGAGGGACGGCAACCACCGCGTTTCGGTGGCGCGCAGCCGGGGCGTCGAGTTCATCGACGCCGAAGTGGTGTCGCTGAACGCCGAGATCAAGCTCGAGCCGGGGGACACCGACGAGGACCTGCGGCGCAAGGTCCTGGCGTTCGAGCGTACCCGGTTCTTCGAAAGCACGCGGCTGGACCGGCTGCGGCCCGGCTGCGACCTGACCTTTACCGCTCCCGGCCGCTACGACGAGATCATCCAGCACATCAACGGCCACAAGTACTTCATCAACCAGGACAAGGAGTACGAGATCCCCTTCGAACAGGGAATGCTCTCGTGGTACGACACGGTCTACCTGCCGATCCTAGGGATCATCAAGGAGTACAACGTCCTGCCGCGCTTCCCGGGGCGCACGGCCGCCGACCTCTACGTCTGGACGGTGCGCCACTGGGACGAGCTCAAGCGCCGCTACGGCGGCCGCTACCAGATGAAGGACGCGATCCTCGACTTCTCGCGCCGGTACGGACAGGGGTTCTGGGAGCGGATACGCAAGGCGGCCGAGAGCCTGTTCCGGCGCCGCAGGTAGCCTACTTCGCGTAGGGGCCGCTCAGCAACCCGACCCGTCGCTGCGCGTCGGCGACGTACACGTAGTAGCTGGCCACCCTCTCCCAGGGCACGGCCGCGGCCGGCGCCGCCGAGACCAGCTCGCCGGAGGCGGAGTAGGCCCACACCCAGGCCGCGGGCGGATCGACGGTGACCCGTCCCCCGACGCTCGAGGCCCGCGGAAAGCGAAGTCCCGCCGGCGCGACCGCCTCGATCCTCACCTGCCGCTCCACCGTCTCGCCCGAAGCGTCCTCGACGAGCACGCGGTAGTCGCCGCCGGGCACCGGCCATCCGGGCGGCAGGGCGAGCGAATGCGTGCCGATCCAGCCGTTGGCAGCGTTCTGCCAGCCTCCGCCGCGAACCTCCCAGAAGATCTCCTTGCCGTCGTGGATCAGGTAGAGGGCGGCCAGGTCCTCGGCGCCGTCGGGATCCGAGGCCTGCAGGTACAGCCGCATCCGCCCATCGACGGCGCCGGTCTCGGGGTTGCGCACGTAGATCGGCCTGAGGTCGATCTGGCCGATCTCGGGCGGCTTGCCGGTGCAGGCGACGGCCGCAGCAGCAACGACGACCGCAGCGGCGAGCCGCACGACTGTCATGATCCGATCACCTTCTTCAGCGATCGCACAAAACGCTCATTGTCCTGCCGGCGTCCCACCGTGACGCGGATGTGTCCGGGCAGGCCGTAGACGCTGCCGGGTCGCACGATGACCCCCTCGTCGATGAGGCGATCGACGATTTGCCGGTCGTCGCCTCCGACGCGCACGATCACGAAGTTGGTCTGGCTGCGCACGCACTCCAGCCCCATCGCCTCCAGCTCGCGGTACAGCATCTGCCTGCCTTCGAGCACCATGCGGATGGTCTGCCGGTAGAACTCCGTGTCCTGCAGGGCGGCCAGTCCCGCCTTTTCCGCGGCCACCGAGACGTCGAACGGCGGCCGCACGCGGTACATGAGGTCGATGAGTGCTTCGGCGCCGATACCGAAGCCGAGACGCAGGCCTGCGAGGCCGTAGGCCTTGGAGAAGCTGCGGATGCACAGCAGGTTCTCCGCGCCCGCGGCCACCCGCTCGAGCGCCGTCGGGAAGGGCCGGGCGTCGGCAAAGTCGCGGTAGACTTCGTCATGCACCACGAAGACCCCGGCCGGCAGCCGGTCGAGCAGACGGCCAAAGGCTTGTTCGTCGAACATGGTTCCCGTCGGATTGTTGGGGTTGCAGAGCCAGAGCAGGCGCGTGCGCTCGCTCACCGCCCGCAGCACGTCTTCCAGGTCGATCGAGTAGCCGTCCATCCGGGTTTCGATGACCCGCGCCCCCATGATCAGGGAGATCGTCTCGTAGACGGGAAAGGTGATCTTCGGGATGACCACCTCGTCGCCGGCTGCCAGCAGCGTCATGCCGGCCGCATAGATGACGCTGTCGGAGCCGTTGCCCGTGATCACCTGCCGCGGCGAAACCCCGCACAGGCGCGCAAGGGCCGCGCGGAGGTCCGGCGTGCCGACCTCCGGGTACTGGAAGGCCGAGGCCCCATGGTCCCTGAGAGCCTGGAGGGCGAGGGGCGACATGCCGAGGGCGTTCTCGTTAGAGGCCATCTTCAGCACGTCCTTGAGCCCACGCTCCCGCACCACCTCGGCGATCGATCTGCCGGGCACGTAGGGCCTCACCCGCTCCACGCCCGGGTTGATCCGCTGCTCGGCCATGCTCACGCCTCCGGCCGGCGCGACCGGCCCCTGCCGCTGCCCGCCGCGGACCGGGCCCGCCTGGGACGCGGCCGAGGCGGCGCCCCGTCGCCGGCCTCCTGCCAGCGCCCATCCCGGTAGTGCGCGGCCCAACCCGACGGCTTGCCGTCCTTGACCCCGACCAGGTAGTGCTCGCGCTGCTTGCGGCTGAAATGCACCGCCGCCGGGTTGCCGTGCGGGTCCTGCAGCGGCGCGTCGGCGAGGTAGCGGTACTTCTCGGCGAGCTCGTCCCGGTGCCTGGCCAGGTCCGCGACGAGGGGGCTGCGCGTCTCCCGCGAGCGGGGGAACTCGCTCGAGGCCAGAAAGAGCCCCGCCGCCCCGTCGCGCAGGACGAAGTACCCTTCGGACTTCTCGCACTTGAGCTCGGGCATCGGGACCGGGTCGGCGCGCGGGGGCGCCGGCTCGCCGTTGCGCAGCAGCTTGCGGGTGTTGCGGCAGGCCGGGTAGTTGGTGCAGGCAAAGAACTTGCCGAAGCGGCCGGTCTTGAGCTGCATGTCGGCGCCGCACCGGTCGCACTTGATCACGGGGCCGTCGTAGCCCTTGATGCGGAAGCGTCCGGCCTCGATCTGGTAGCCGTCGCAGTCCGGGTTGTTGCCGCAGATGTGGAGCTTGTTCGCCTCGTCGATGAGGTAGCTGTCCATCGCGGTCCCGCACTTGGGGCACCGGCGCCGGGCCAGAAGCGCCCGCGCTTCTTCCTCGCCCTCGTCGCCGCCGACGTGCTCGACCTCGTCGCCGCGGATCAGGTTGACGGTGTTCTTGCACCGCTGCTTGGGGGGCAGGTCGTAGCCGGAACAGCTCAGGAAGACGCCGGTGCGCGCGGTCCTGATCATCATCGGTCTGCCGCAGACTCCGCACGGGCTCTCGGTCCTGGTCGGCTGCGACGGCGCCATCTCCACGGCCGCCCGGCTGAGGTCCTTCTTGAACCTGCGGTAGAACCGATCGAGCGCTTCCTTCCAGTCGAGCTTGCCCTGCGCGATCGCGTCGAGCTCCTGCTCGAGACTGGCCGTGAAGCCGTAGTCCAGGATCTCGTCGAAATGGCCGACCAGCCGCTCGGTGACGACGTCGCCCATCTTCTCGGCGTAGAAGCGGCGGTTCTCGAGGCGGACGTAGCCGCGCTCCTGGATGGTGGAGATGATCGAGGCGTAGGTCGACGGCCTGCCGATGCCGCGCTTTTCCAGCTCCTTGACCAGGCTGGCCTCGGAATAGCGCGGAGGCGGCTTGGTGAAGTGCTGAGACAGGTCGAGGGCAACCAGCTCCAGGGGCTGCCCCGCCTCGACCGCGGGCAGCACCACGTCGTCGGTCTCCTTTCCGCCGAGCGGCAGCACGCGCGTCCAGCCGTCAAAGATCATGACCCTGCCGTTGGCCCGAAGCTCGTACTCGCCCGCGGTCACGAGCACCACGGTCGCGTGGTACTCGGCGGCCTTCATCTGGCAGGCCACAAAGCGCCGCCAGATCAGCTCGTAGAGCCTCACCGCGTCCCGGTCGAGGCCGTGCAGATGCGCCGGGGCCAATTCGACGTCCGAGGGCCTGATCGCCTCGTGGGCCTCCTGGGCGCTCTCGCTCGAACGGTAGACGTGAGGCTGCTCGGGCAGGTAGCGGGCCCCGTGAGCCCGTTCGATGTGGGCGCGGCACGCGCCGACGGCCTCGGCCGAGAGGTTGGTCGAGTCGGTCCTCATGTACGTGATCAGGCCGGCCTCGTAGAGCCGCTGGGCGAGGGTCATCGTCTTCTTGACGCCGAACCCCAGACCGATGCTCGCCGCCTGCTGGAGCGTCGAGGTGATGAAGGGCGGCGGAGGGTTCTTGCGCGTCGGCTTGTCCTCGCGCCTGGCGACGACGTACTCGGCGGCCTCCAGCTCCTTCCTGGCGGCCTCCGCCTCCTCGCCGCTGCGCGGCCTGAAGGCCGCGCCGCGGTGCCGCGTCACCTTGGCCGGAAAGCGGTCCTTGCGGGCGGCAAGGCTCGCCACGGCCTCCCAGTACTCCTCAGGGACGAAGCGGTGGATCTCCTTTTCCCGCTCCGTGATCAGCCGCACGGCCACCGACTGCACGCGGCCGGCGGACAGGCCGCGCGCCACCTTTTGCCACAGCAGCGGCGAGAGCATGTAGCCGACGACCCGGTCGAGGAAGCGGCGCGCCTGCTGGGCGCGCACCCGATTCATGTCGATGCCCGACGGTGCGCCAAAGGCCTCGGTGATCGCCTTCTTGGTGATCTCGGCGAAGATGACGCGGCGGAACCGCTCCTCGGCGCCGCCGATCGCCTCGCGCAGGTGCCAGGCGATCGCCTCGCCCTCGCGGTCGAGATCGGTGGCGAGGTAGATCAGGTCGCTGCGGTCCGCCAGGTTCTTCAGGTCCTGGAGCACCTTCTCCTTGCCCGGCACGATCTCGTAGCTCGCCTCCCATCCGTTTTCGGGGTCCAGACCCATGCGCCGCACGAGCGCCTCGCGCTCCCGGGCGGCCTTGAGCGCGCGGCGCTTGACGGCCGGAAGGCCCTTGTCCACCGGCTTGGCCGGGGCGCTGCGTCTGCCCGTGCCGCTCGCGGGCAGATCGCGGATGTGGCCCACGCTCGATTTGACGAGGTAGTTCTTGCCGAGGTACTTGTTGATCGTACGTGCCTTGGCAGGTGACTCGACGATCACCAGCGATCGAGGCATTCTGTCCCCCACCCAGCTTGATACGGTCCCAGAAGATACGGGACCCCCCGGGGAGAGTCAAGCCGGAGCCCCGCGCCGCGAAGCGGAAGGGGCGCGCGGTCTCCCTACGGCATCGCCTTCCGCCACAGCTCGCCGATGCGATCCAGAGAAGCGGCCGAGTCCCCCAGCGGCGAGTACTCGTACCCCACAGTGCCGCCGTAGCCGCGGTTGCGGACGCGGCGCAGCAGCGCCTGCCAGTCGACCAGCCGCGTGCCCGGCTCGTGTCGTCCGGGAACGTCGGCGACATGGAAGCGGTGCAGGCCGCACGAAACCTTCAGCCTCGGGTGCCCGATCTCCCGCACCAGGGCGGCGGCGGTGGCCAGGTCGCTCAGGAAGTACCGGGGATGGTCGAAGCGGGTGTTGAGAGGCTCGAGCAGGCGCTTGACGTCCGCCGGAGTCGCTTCGACGGCGCCGAGCAGCCCCGTCGCGCAGGTTCGCGTACTTCTGCTGCGCGTTCAGCCCGGCGCAGGCGTCGGCCGCCCTCCCCCCCTCGGCGAGCTCGTTGGACAGCAACATGAAGGGGCGGCAGCGGCCCGGACGACGGCGGCGCTGCGGATTGACAGCGCGGGAGCCCTTTGTTAACGTACGCCGGAAGTAATGTTAACCACGACGAGCGGAACCCGGACGCGTCTGCTGCAGCGGCTGCGGCGGACGCCTCGCAGCCTTTCCGGCGAGCGGCTCGCGGCGTGCCTGGGCGTCAGCCGCGTGGCTGTGTGGCGTCACGTGCGGGCGCTGCAGGCCCTCGGCTACCCCATCGACGCCGGCAGGCAGGGCTACCGCCTGCGCGCCGGCGCCGACCTGCTGCTGCCCTGGGAGTTCCCCCGCCTCTCTCGCCGTCTGGCTTGGTCGGCCGAGACCGCCTCGACGATGGACGACGCGCGCCGCCTGGCCGAGAGGGGCCGCGCAGGTCGGACCGTGGTGGTGGCCGACAGGCAGAGCCGGGGGCGAGGCCGCAACGGGCGGGCCTGGAGCTCGGCGGACGGCGGGTTGTACGCCACCTACCTGCGGAGCGAACCGGTCTCGGCCGCGCTGCTGCCCCGCGTGGGCCTGGCCGCGGCCCTGGCAGTGGCGACGAGCCTCCGGCGGCTCTACGGGCTGCGCGCGTCGCTGGAGTGGCCCAACGATGTGCTCCTGGAGGGCCGCAAGCTCGCCGGCGTGCTCGTCGAGTCGAGCATCCGCGCCGACCGCCTGGTCTGGTACGCGGTCGGCGTCGGCATCAATGTGAAGGGCCGCCCCCCTGTCAGGGCAGCGGTGTCCCTCGAGCAGGCCCTGGGGCGCCCCGTGCGCCGCGCCGAGGTGCTCGACGCGCTGTCCGGGGAGATGGACCGCAGGCTCGATCGCCTGGCGGCCTCCTCGCTCGCAGCCGAGTGGCGCTCCCGCAGCAACCAGGCCGGCCGCATGGTCGAGGTCGCGACGCCTCTGGGCCGCATCCGCGGGGTCGCAGCCGGCATCGACCGCTGGGGAGCGCTGGTGCTCCGGCTGCCGGGCGGCAGGCTCGCGCACGTGCCTCCAGCCGCATGCCTGCGCTCGAAGACGGTGAATTGAGTGGAACGGGAGCGACTGCGAAGCACGGTGCTCGCCTCGTTGATGGCCGCCCTCATGGCCTTGGGAGCCTACGCGGCCATCCCGGTGGGTCCCGTGCCGATCGTCCTGCAGAACTTCTTCGTGCTGCTGTCCGGGCTGCTGCTCGGGCCGTCGTGGGGCCTCGCCTCGGTGCTGGTCTACCTGCTGCTGGGCCTCTTCGGGCTGCCGGTCTTGGCCGGAGGCGGCGGCGGGTTCGCCCATTTCGCGGGGCCTACCGGAGGCTACCTTGTCGGCTACATCCCGGCGGTCGTGGTCGTGGGTCGCCTGTCCCGGCCGGCCCGCTCGACCGTCGCCCTTGCCGGGGCGGCCGCTGCCGGCGCCGCCGTCGTGTACCTCGTCGGCGTTCCGTGGCTGGCGTTCGCGGCGCGTCTTTCGCCCGCCCGCGCGGTGCTCCTGGGTCTCCTTCCCTTCGTGCCGGGCGATGGGCTCAAGGTCGCCGCGGCAGCGGCAGCCGCCCGATGGGCGCGCCCCCTGGTCGCGGAATGGGAGCAGCGGTGAGCCTGATCGAGCTGCGTGCCGTGTCCCACCGCTTCCGTGACGGCACTCTCGGTCTCGACTCGGTGAGCCTCGCCATCGGCAGGGGGGAGTTCGTCCTGGTGGCCGGCAGCAACGGCTCGGGCAAGACCGTGCTCGTTCGCCACATGAACGGCCTGATGTCGGCGACATCGGGCCAGGTGCTCGTCGATGGCGTTCCCGTGGCCAGGGACCGCGGCCGGGCGCGGCGCCTGGTGGGCATGGTCTTTCAGGATGCCGAGGCGCAGATCGTGGGAGAGACCGTGTTCGAGGATGCGGCCTTCGGTCCACGCAACCTCGGCCTCGACGAGGCGCAGGTGCGCGATCGCGTCCTGCGCGAGCTCGAGCGCATGGGCCTCGCCCATCGGGCGGCGAGCCCGGCCCATGTCCTCTCGGGAGGGGAAAAGCGGAGGTTGTCGATCGCCTCCGTGCTCACGATGGAACCCGAAGCGCTGGTCCTCGACGAACCGCTGGAAGCGCTGGACTATCCGGGCGCGGTGGCGGTTCTGGAAGCCCTCGCCCGCCTGCACGCCGAGGGACGAACCCTCGTCGTGGTGACCCACAACCTCGGCCAGATCGCCGCCCACGCCACGCGCCTGCTGCTCATGGAGCGGGGCCGCGTGGCCCGCGACGGCAGCCCTGCGGCGTTGCTGCCCGACGTCGAGTCCTACGGCGTGCGCCGACCGCCGCGGGGCGATCCGCTTACGTGGCTCTCCGATGGCTGAGTCGCCGCTGCCCGGCTGCCGTCCGGGGCGCTCGGCGGTCCATCGCCTCGATCCGCGGCTGAAGCTGGCGCTCGCCGTGCTGGCGACCGCGGCCGCGGCTGCAGCCGGCCCGGCCGGTCTGCTCGCTCTGCTGGCGCTCGCTGCAGCGGCGCACGGCGTCGCCGGCCTGGCCCCTGGCCGGGGGACGGTGCGGGCGCTGCTGCCGCTGGCCGCGCTCATCGTCGCGTCGCGCGGGCTCACCGTGCCCGGCGGATCGCGCTGGCTGCTGTTTTCCCTGGCGGGGCTCCGCCTCGGAGTCGTCTACGCCCTGCGGCTGCTCGTGATGGCTCTCGCAGGCTCCCTGTTCGTGTCCTCGACCACGGCCACGGCCCTCCGGGCAGCCGTCGCCTGGATTCTGCGCCCCCTGCCCCGCGGCCGCGGCGCGCGGGCAGCGATGATGGCGGGCCTGACGCTCGCCTCGCTGCCCCTGCTCGCCCGCGAGCTGGAGCAGATCCGCCTGGCCCGGGTCGCACGCCTGGCCGACAGGCACCCGTCGTTGCGCGAGCGGATCCTTTCGTTCGCGCGGCCGCTCCTGCGAAAGACGCTGCTGCGGGCAGACACGCTGGCAGCGGCCATGGAAGCGCGCTGCTGGTCGGAAACAGCGGCCCCCGCGCGCCTTCCCGGCCTGCGTCCCTGGGAGTGGGCTGCGTCGGCGGCCGCGGCCGCGGCCCTGGCCGCAGCCCTCGCCCTCGGCAGCCTCCGGCTCTAGACGCGCAGCAGCCGTAGCGCGTTCTCGATCACCTGCTCGCTGCCGAATCCCCCGGCCTTGGTGACCAGCGGCAGGCCGTCCCACGGGCCGCCGATGGCGAGGCCCACGGGAACAAACGGCTCCGCTTCGGCCACGATCCGCAGCCCCGCACAACCGATCGCGCGGCAGGCGCCCAGGGCCGTGTCGCCCCCGAACAGGAGCAGGCCGCAGGGACGGGTCTGGGCGAGCAGGCGGCTGAGCAGCAGCCCGAGGGCATGCTGCACGCGCCCGCTTTCGGCGAGCATGGCCCGCGCGTCGCCCCCGTGGGCCCGCAGGATCTCCGCCTTGCCGGCGCCGGCCGCGTCAACGGCCACGTTCCTCCCCGCCCGCAGGGCCGCGGCTGCGAGGTCCGCCACGCGGCCCGCCTCGGCCTCGCGCGCCCGCCGATCGGCCAGGCGGCCGTCCAGGGCCAGGGCGGCGACGCGGCCGTCGGCGGCGGCGCGGGCGAGCTGGGCCTTGGACACGCGCGAGGGCGATCCCGAGAGCACGAGCAGCGGGGCGCGGCCCGCCGGCGGCCGGGCATCAGAGGCCGCGCCTGCACCCAGGAGCGGCCGCAGCTGATCGAAGAGGCCGGCCGAGCCGCAGGCGAGAAGCGCCTCCTGCTCGAAGACGGCCCGCGCGATCAGGGCGAGGTCGGCCTCGGTTTCGGCATCGACCACCACGATGCGGGTGCCCGCTTGCTGGAGGCTGCGCAGAGCCGCCTCGAGGCCGCCTCCGCGCACGGCGTCGAGACTCACCAGCGCAGCCCGGTGCCGCGACTGGCGGCCGATGAGGGCGGCGACCCTCGAGTCCGCAAGCGGCGAAAGGGGATCGGCCGCAAACTCGGTCTGGGAGAGCGGAACGCCGTCGACGTAGACGGTCCCGCCGCGCGTCGTTCGCCCGTTGTACGGCAGGGCCGGCGCCACCACGATGGCCGCCGCGTCGCCAGCCTCCAGGACCGCGTCCAGCTCGGCACCGAGGTTGCCCCGCAGCGTCGAGTCGATCTTCTTGTACAGGAGCCTGATCCCGGCGCGGCGCAGCGCCGAGAGCGCGGCACCGACGCGGGCGGCGGCCTCGCCCGCCGCTTCGTTGCGGCTCTCCGTGTCCAGCACGACGATGTCGAGACCGCCGGCGACCTCGCGAAGCCGCCCCGCTTCGAGGCACACGCCGATGCGCAGCCCGGCGGAGAGCGCGCGCACCCCAGCGTCCATGGCCCCCGTGAGGTCGTCGGCAAGCATTCCGCAGCGCATCCGTACCACCGCGCTTGAGTCTACCCGCGGCCGCGGCCCCGCACAACCGCGGGGCGCCGCTTGCGCGGGCGCCTGCGCGGGTGTACACCATGTCGCTGATGGACGCCTTCTTCGTGGTGAACCCGGCCTCCGGCGCCGGTCGAACCGCCCGCCTGTGGAAGACGCTGGGCCGCGGCCTTCGTTTTTCCTTGACGCGCGGGCCCGGACATGCCACGGAGCTCACCGCCGACGCGCTGGAGCAGGGGGCGGGGCTGGTGGTGGCCGTCGGAGGCGACGGCACCCTCAACGAGGCTCTCAACGGGTTCTTCACAAACGGCCGGCCCCGCAGGCCCGGCAGCGCCCTTTCCATGCTGCCCTGCGGCACCGGGGGCGACCTGGCGCGGACGCTCGGCATCGCGGGCCAGCCAGTGGACCGCCTGCTGGCGGGCCTCAAGGACGGCGCGCTTCAGCACCTCGATTGCGGAATCGCGCGCTTCAGCGGGCCGAACGGGGCGGTCGAGCGCCGCTTTCTCAACGTGGCCAGCGTCGGCTTCTCGGCGGTGATCGTCCAGAAGGTCAACAGGAAGTCGAAGCTGTTCGGCGGCAAGCTCGCGTTCCTCACGGCGGTCTTCAGGAGCCTTGCCTCCCTGCGCAACGAGCGGATGTCGATCGACGTCGACGGCGAGGCGCTGTATGAGGGCGCCGTGCTGCTGGCGGCTGTGGCCAACGGACGATTCTTCGGCGGCAGCATGATGATCGCTCCCGACGCCCGGCCGGCCGACGCTCTCTTCGACGTCGTCGTGGTGGGCGCCCTGTCCCCGCCCGAGGTCGTGCGCCATGTGGGCAGGCTCTACTCGGGCCGCCACCTGCTGCTGCCGCAGGTGCGGGTCAGGCGCGGGCGCCTGGTCACGATCCGGTGCGCGACTCCGGTGCCGCTGGAGATGGACGGCGAGCAGCCGGGCGCCCTCGACGCCAGCTTCGAGCTGCACGAGGCGGCCGTGCCCTTTGTGGTGCCGCAGGCGGTCCCGGCCCGTTGAACAAAGCCCGTTCCGGCGATACCCTTTCGCCCATGAACAAGGTGCCGCTGCTGCTGGCGAGCCTCCTCCTGGGCCTCGCGCCGCCTGTTGCCGCTCAGTGGGAGCCGCCGCCGGGAGCCGTGGGGATCGACGCGTTCGCCTCCCCGGTGCTTCTCGGGGGCGCCGGCGACCCGGCGACGTTCGAGCCGCCGGCCAGCGATGCGCTGAACCCCGCCGGCTCGGGGGCGGCCCAGCGCACCACGCTCGATTTTTCCTACGTCGCCCTCGCGGGCGTGGGCGAGGAGTCGGGCCTCGGCGGCAGCGCGCTCAACGCCGGGATCACCCGGCCGACGCGGGTCGGCGTCTTCGGTGCGGGCCTGAGCTTCCGATCGGCCTCCTTCGACAGCGTCGATTGGGGCTCGCTGGTGTCGCTCAACCTGTCGTTCGCCAAGGACCTGTTTCCCAACCTCCTTGTGGGTGCAGGCCTCAGCGCCGTCTACGGGAGCCAGGAGGAAACCGACTGGGGCCTGGGTCTCGATGTCGGCTTCGTTCATCTGGCGGGCGATGCCGGCCTGCTTCGGGACCTGCGGTGGGGCGCCGCCGTGCGCGACATCGGCAAGGGGTATGCCCCCGACCCGGACCGGGACCCGTTCCCGGCGCCGTTCACCCCTGCCGTGGGCGCCCGGGCCGTGATCGCGGGCAACGAGTCCTTCGCCCTCGGCCTGGCAGCCGACCTGAGCGCTCCGAGCTTTGCCCACCTCGCCTTTGCCGCGGGCGCCGAGGCCGCGATCCGCGACACCGTGTTCCTGCGCGCGAGCTATCTGTTCGACGCGGCCGAGGCGTTCGGCGACCTGCCCCAGGCTTCGCTGCCGTTCTCGTTCGGAGCCACGGTGCGCATCAAGACCGCAGCCAGGGAGAGCGCCGACTTGGCCGACGCGGCCGCGCGCAACTGGAACCGCAGCGAGGTGCGGATCAACCTGAGCGCAACGCCCATGCCCGGCGACGTGTGGGCGTTCGGCGTAGGCGTCAACGTCCCTCTGGGGGTGGTGGACCGGGATCCTCCGCGGATCAGCCTCGGCGCCGAGCCGCAGGTGTGGATCTCGCCGAACCAGGACGGAGTCCAGGACGACTTTGTCACCTCGCTGTCGATCGAAGACGAGCGTTACGTCAAGGGCTACCGGTTCGTGATCGCCGACCCGTCGGGCCGGGCGATCCGCACGATCCTGAACAAGGACGACCGGCCTGAAAACGTCACCTTCAAGAACGTCCTGGACCGGCTGCGCTGCGTCAAGAGCGGCATCGCCGTGCCCGAGACCCTTCGCTGGGACGGGCTGTCCGATCAGGCCGAGCCGGTCGGCGACGGAGCCTACTCCTGGCACGTCGAGGCCTGGGACGACAACGGCAACGCGGCCCGCAGCGACGCGCGCACGATCGTGGTCGACAACACGCCGCCGACCGTCGAGGTTTCGGCGCCCTACCTCGTCTTCTCGCCCAACGGCGACGGCAACAAGGACGCGCTGCCGGTCCGGCAGAGCGGCTCGGTCGAGGATCTCTGGACCGGGACCGTGGGCGCGCCGTCGGGATCGGCGGTGGCGAGCATGTCCTGGAAGCAGAGCGCGCCGCAGCCGTTTCAGTGGGACGGTCGCGACGACGCTGCGGTTCTGGTGCCGGACGGCGTCTACCGCTACAGGGTCGAGGCCACAGACCGCGCCGGCAACCGCGGCTCGGCCGATCTGCCGAACATCATCGTCAACACCCAGGCGACGCCGGTCACGCTCTCTGTGGACCGGGCGTTCTTTTCGCCCAACGGCGACGGCGTCCGCGACACGGTCGAGCTGGTCCCCCTCGTGCCCGTGGAAAGCGGCATCGAGCGCTGGACCCTGACCATCGAGGACTCCACGGGCAGGGCGCGGCGCGCCTATGCGGGCGAGAGGTCGGCGCCGACGACAACACGGTTCGACGGCCGCGATTCCTCGGGCAGGGTGCTGCCCGAGGGCACCTACCGCGCAGTCCTCGAGGTGCGCTACGTCAACGGCAACCGCCCTGTCGCCGCGTCGCCCACCTTTGTCATCGACCTCACGCCGCCGTCGGTGTCGGTGAGGGCCGACCTCGCGGTCTTCTCGCCCAACGGCGACGGCAACAAGGACACCGTCACGATCTACCAGGAGACCAGCGAAGAGGTCGGGTGGGCCGGCACCGTCCGCGACGAGCTGGGACGGGTCGTGGCGAGCTTCTTCTGGAGGGGCCGGGCCGACACTCCGGCGACCTGGGACGGCCGCGGCGACGACGGCCGCCTGCTCGCCGACGGCCTCTACACCTACGTCCTGCAGACCAGCGACCGCGCCGGCAACGCGGCCGAGTCGATGCCTCTGCGCATCCGCCTCGACACCGAGGAAACGCCGGTGATCGTTTCCGCCGACCTGGCGGCCTTCTCGCCCAACGGCGACGGCAGCAAGGACCGCAATGCGATCGTTCCGCAGCTGCGCCGCACCACCGACATCGACTCCTACGAGCTGCGGATCCTCGACTCCTCAGGCCGCACGGTTCGCACCGTCACGGGCAGGACCCCCGTGCGCTTCGACTGGGACGGCCGCACCGACTCGGGGGCTCGCGCTGTGGACGGCTCCTACGCCGCCGAGCTCTCGGTGCTGTACAGCAACGGCAACCGCCCGAAGGCGCGCAGCGCACCGTTCGTGATCGACACGGCCTTCCCCCAGATCGAGCTCGCGGCCGACCGGCTGCTGTTCTCGCCCGACGGCGATGGACGCGCGGACGCGGTGCGCATCAGCCAGAAGTCCAGCACCGAGACCCTGTGGGAGGGCGAGATCCGCCGGGCGAACCGGGAGCCGGTGCGCAGCTTGTTCTGGAAGGGCGCAGCCGCAGACCTGGTGTGGGACGGCACGGACGAGCACGGCAACGTGGTGCCCGATGGAACCTACTCCTACGCGGCCCGCGCCGTGGACCAGGCCGGAAACAGGATCGAGCGCAGGATCGACGGGATCGTGGTCGACGCCCGCCAGACGCCGATCTTTGTCACCGCCGGCTCGGCCGGCTTCTCGCCCAACGGCGACGGCGTCCTCGACGCGATCTCGTTCGCCCTCTACGTCAACCTGGCTCAGGGCATCGAGAGCTGGGAGCTGGCGCTCCTGCACTCCGAGCGCGGTCCGGTCAAGACCTTCAGCGGCGGCACCTCGGTGCCCGCCAAGCTCGTGTGGGACGGCGCCGCAGCGCCCGAGGGGCTGTACACGGCCCGGTTCCGCGTCGCCTACCTCAAGGGCAACCGCCCCGAGAGCGTCACCGCGCCGTTCCGCCTCGACGTCACTCCACCCAAGACAGCGGTCACGGTGGCGCCGCGGCCGTTCTCGCCGGACAACGACGGAGTGGACGACGAAGTGCGCATCGGCCTCGAGGTCTCCGACGCCTCGGCGATCGAAGCGTGGGCCCTCGAGGTCCTCGACCCGACGGGCAAGGTGTTCCGCCGATGGGCCGGCTCCGGCCGGCCGGCCGGCGAGATCATCTGGGACGGCCTGTCGCCCGGCGGCGAGCTGGTGCAGGCCGCCGAGGACTATCCCGTGAGGATCACGGTATCGGACCAGTTCGGCAACCGGGCGACCGCCCCGTCGGTGATTCCGGTGGACGTCCTGGTGATCCGCGAGGGCGATAAGCTGAAGATCCGCATCTCGAGCATCACCTTTGCCGCAGACACGGCCGACTACCTCGGTGTCGACCCCGACAAGGTGGAGAAGAACCTGCGGGCCCTCAAGCGCCTGGCCGAGATATTCGAGAAGTACCGGGCGTACAACGTGCACATCGAGGGCCACGCGGTCAATCTCAACTGGGCCGACGCGGCCAGGGCCGAGCGCGAGGAGACGGAAGAGCTCGCCCCGCTGTCGCTGGCCAGGGCGGAGTCGGTCAAGGAGGCGCTCATCGAGCTCGGCATGGACGGCCGACGGATCACCACCGAAGGGCTCGGCGGCCGCTTCCCGCTGGTGCCGCACGGCGACCTCGACAACCGGTGGAAGAACCGCCGCGTCGAGTTCATCCTCGTGCGGGGCGATCGGGCGCGGTAGGGCCCCCCGCCTACACGATCTCCAGGGCGTCGCGGCCGGGCAGCTTCGGGAAGGCCGCGGCGGGCAGCGTCTGGTACCAGTACGCCACCGACGCGATGTCGTCCTGCAGCGGCAGGTAGCGGCGGCCGCTGCGCCACCCCAGCGCCTGGATCGTGACCCGCAGGTCGCGCTCGAAGCGGATCGGGTCGCTGATGTGCCAGCGGTAGAGAGCGAAGCGCTGCTGCGACCTGTACAGCCCGTCGGGCCGCTGCACCTGCGCCAGGCCTGAGTAGGGAGTCGTGAACTCGCGGTATCCGCCGGCCTCGGCGCCCACGTCGAAGTTGTAGGCACCGCAGAAATAGTCCTCGGTGCCGGTGCCGCAGATGGTCGGGAACTCGCCGTCTCCGTCCATGTAGAACTTGATCTCTCCCTCGCCCCACCAGCCCGAGTTGTTCACACCCCAGGCCATCGCCGTTCCGACGTAGTGACCGCGTCCGCGGATGCCGTCGACGATGGTGTAGTCCTGCTTGTACGGCAGGGGGTTGGTCCTGCGGAACTGGGCGTGGAAGTACGCGCAGTCCTCCGGCACTTCCGTGAGCGCGTAGCTCACCTGGTAGTAGAGCGTGGTCTCTTCCTCGCCGATGTTGGTCATCGTGATGCGGGCGGCCTTGCGGAACGGCATTTCCCAGTAGCTGTTGAAGGCTCGCGCGGGGTTGACGCAGACGGCCAGCGAGGAGATCTGGGCGTAGGATCCCCACCCGCAGGCAAAGAAGTCGCCCACCGGGCATTCGACCGAGGGCTGCTCCTGCCCGTCCCAGTAGATCCTGAGGATGTTGTCGCGCCAGACGCCCTTGAGCGTCATCCACAGGTGCTGGATCGCTCCCGCCCCCTGGATCGAAGCCAGGGTGAAGGTCTCCGCCGGCTTGATGCGCACCGACGGCGAGACCTTCCACCCGCGGCCGAGGTCGCGAGCGCAGGCCGCGCCGGTGCCCTCGGTGGCCATCGCTGCCCTGCCCTTCTCGCCCGTGAAGTTCTCGGGACTGATCGAGCGGCTGCGCGCGGCCGAGAGCCGGCTCAAGTTCCCCATGTGCATGCCAAGACCGTTGAACGCCATCTTCCCCTCCCCGCAAAAGGGCCCCGGTCTCCCGGGGCCCTGCTGTTGCCCTGCGGCCCTGCGCGCCTACCTGGCGGCCTCGAGCCGCTTCTGGAGCGCCTCCAGCTCTTCGGTCAGCCCCTTGGGCAGCTTGGAGCCGAACGAGGCGTAGTGCTCGCGGATCAACGGGACCTCGTCGAGCCATCCCTTGACGTCGACCCTGAGGATCTCCTCGAGGTCGGCCTTGGGAACCTCGAGCCCTGTGAGGTCGAGGGCGTCGGGAGTCGGCAGGTTGCCGATCGGCGTCTCGACGGCCTTGCCGCAGCCGGCGACCCGCTCGAAGATCCACTCCAGCACGCGGCTGTTGTCGCCGTAGCCGGGCCAGAGGAACTTGCCCTGGGCGCTCTTGCGGAACCAGTTGACGTAGTAGATCTTGGGCAGCCGGGCTCCGGCCCTATTGCCCATCTTGAGCCAGTGGGCGAAGTAGTCGCCCATGTGGTAGCCGCAGAACGGCAGCATCGCCATGGGATCGCGCCGCAGGTCCCCGACCTTGCCCGACGCCGCGGCGGTCTTCTCGCTGGCCATGATCGAGCCGAGGAATGTGCCGTGGCGCCAGCTGAACGCCTCGGTCACCAGGGGCACCACGCCCGCCCGCCGTCCGCCGAAGAGAAAGGCGCTGATCGGCACGCCCTTGGGGTCCTCCCACTCCTTGGCGATGACCGGGCACTGGCGCGCTGGAGTCGTGAAGCGGGCGTTGGGGTTGGCGGCCTTTCGGCCGCAGCCCGGCTTCCAGGGCCTGCGAGTCCAGTCCATGAGCTGCTTCGGTTCGTCCCCGCCCATGTCCTCCCACCAGACGTCGTAGTCCATGGTGATGGCGCAGTTGGTGAAGATCGAGTTCTTGCCCACCGTCAGCAGGGCGTTGGGGTTGGACTGCATGCTCGTCCCGGGCGCGACGCCGAAGAAGCCCGCCTCGGGGTTGATGGCGTACAGCTGCCCGTCAGCGCCGAACTTCATCCAAGCGATGTCGTCGCCGATGGTCTCGACCTTCCAGCCCTTGATCGTGGGGTTCATCATGGCGAGATTGGTCTTGCCGCAGGCCGAGGGGAAGGCCGCGCTGATGTACTTGACCTCGCCCTTGGGGCTGGTGATCTTGAGGATCAGCATGTGTTCGGCCATCCAGCCCTCGTCGCGGGCCTGCACACTGGCGATGCGCAGGGCATGGCACTTCTTGCCGAGCAGGGCGTTGCCGCCGTAGCCGGAGCCGTAGGACCAGATCTCGCGGGTCTCCGGGTAGTGGGTGATGTACTTGTTCTTCGCGTCGCAGGGCCACGGCACGTCGTCCTTGACCCCGTCGAGAGGAGCGCCGACCGAGTGGAGGGCGCGCACGAACTCGCCGTCTGCGCCCAGCACCTCAAGCACCCTGGTGCCGACCCGCGTCATGATCTCCATGTTCGCCACGACGTAGGGGCTGTCGGTGAGCTCGACGCCGATGTTGGCGATCGGCGAGCCGATGGGCCCCATGCTGTAGGGGATGACGAACATCGTGCGGCCCTTCATGCACCCGCTGTAGAGCTTGCGCAGCGTGGCCTTCATCTCCTCGGGGTCGGCCCAGTTGTTGGTCGGGCCGGCGTCATCCCTGCTCCTGGAGCAGATGAAGGTCCGGTCTTCCACGCGGGCCACGTCGCCCACGTCCGAACGCACCAGGACGCTGTTGGGCCGCTTTTTCTGGTCGAGCCAGATGGCCGTGCCGCCGAGCACCATCAGGTCCAGCATGTACTGGTACTCTGCGGGGGAGCCGTCGCACCAGTGGATGCTGTCGGGCTGGCACATCGCCGCCATCTCTTTCACCCACGCCTCAAGACCTTTGTGCGTCGCCATCGTACCTTCCTTGTAGGGACTGAGTCAGCGTCCTTTGCCCGTCAAGCGGGCGGTCACCGACGCACTGGCACACTACACTGGCAGCCCCGGGTAGCGCAAGGACCAGGGCGGTCTGCCCCGCAGCGTAGCAGTGGTCCGAGTCCGGACGCGCCAAGCGCTCTGGCCCCGAAGCGTGAGCGCAGGGGGAGCGGCACAGCGTCCGGGGGGCCAGACTGCTCCCCGCGGGCGCTTGCCACGCGGTCGCGCCGCGGCCTAAGATCGCCGCCATGCTCGACTTCGGGCCCTGGGCGTGGGCCGTCGTCGCCCTCGGCTGCTTCTCGATCGGGGTAGGCAAGACAGGCATCCCGGGCATCAACCTCTTCTTCGTCCCGGTGATGGCCCAGCTGCTGCCGGCCAGGCTTTCCACCGGCTTTCTGCTGCCCATGCTGATCGTCGCCGACCTGTTCGCCATCGCCTACTACCGGCAGCACGCCGACTGGAAGCACCTGGCGCGGCTGCTGCCGGCCGCGGTGGTCGGCGTGCTCATCGGCTACGCGGCCATGACCTTTGTAAGCGATCGCGCCCTGCGCCCTGCCATCGGGACGATCGTCCTGATGATGATCGCGGTTCAGGTGATGTGGGACCTGAGGCATGGGGGCCGGATCCCGATTCCCAGGGGCTCGTGGTTCTCGATCGTGATGGGTCTTGCCGCCGGCATCACGACCATGATGGCGAATGCCGCCGGTCCCGTCATGGCGATCTATCTGCTGACAATGCGGCTGCCCAAGGAGCGCTACATGGGCACCAGCGCCTGGTACTTCCTCATCGTGAACCTGGTCAAGGTGCCGCTGAGCCTGTCGCTCGGGCTCATCACCGCCGCGACTGTCAAGGTCAACGCCCTCATGGTTCCGTTGATCGTCGCGGGAGCGCTGCTGGGAGTGCGGCTGCTCAGGGTGCTGCCGCAGCGGGCGTTCCGGCTGGTGGTGCAGATCGTGGCCGCGGCGAGCGCCCTCAAGCTGATCGTCTAGCCCGGGGGCTGCTTCACGATCCGGAGGATCGCCTTGAAGCGCTCGCCCTCGGCCACCTGCAGCAGTTCGTAGAGCGCCATCTCCACGCTCGTGACCGCGGCGCCCAGATCGCGCATCCGCGCGAGGGCCAGCTCGCGATTGGCCGCCGTGCGCGACGACACGGCGTCGGCCACCACGTGCACCTGATGGCCGCGGGCGAGCAGTCCCGCGGCCGTCTGGTAGACGCAGATGTGCGCCTCGATCCCCGCCAGCAGCACCTGGCTGCGGCCGCAGGCAGCCAGCGCAGACAGGAAGTCGCCGCTTCCGCAGCAGTCGAAGCTCATCTTGGCGACCGGCTGCAGTCCGTCGAGAGCGGCGGCCACGGAGGAGACGGTGGGCCCGAGCCCCCGCCGGTTCTGCTCGACCCAGATCACGGGCACCTCCAGGACGCGGATGCCGCGCAGCAGGCGCACGACCGCATCGAGCAGGCGCTCCTTTTCGTGGACCACGTCCGCCAGCCGCTCCTGCACGTCGATGAGCACGAGGGCCGCGTCCTGCGTCGTCAGCACGGAGATCCTCCCGTCGGGCGAGTTGTCGCACAGGCCGAAGCGGTACTATAGTACAGGCAGCCCGCCTGCTCCAGGGGTGGGCACGGAGGAACGCCGTTGATGCAGAGCACCCACTCCCTCGAGGCGCGGCAGGCGGGAAAGGTCGTGTTCGCCAGCGACGGCAAGTGGCTCCATCCGCTGCTGGAGCTGGAGCGCTTTCTCCTCGCTTCGGGGATCGATCCGGCCTCGCTCACCCTGCACGACAAGATCGTCGGCCGGGCCGCCGCGCTGCTGATCGTCCGGCTCGGCATCCGGGAGGTGCACGCCGGCGTGCTCAGCCGCCTCGGGCAGCGGGCGCTGGAGGCCGCGGGGGTCTGCTGCTCCTGGGCGGAGGTCGTCGAGCGCATCGACTGCCGGACCGAGGCTATCCTCGAGCACGTCGACGACCCGCACGAGGCCCACTGGATCGTGGTGGAAAGGGCCCGCGCCGCTTCGGCCAGGCCGCGGCCGGCCGACAGCGGCGACGCGGTCGCCGCCGGATGACAACGGGTCACTCGGGCGCCGGGTGATGCCCGCATGGAGCCTGGTGATCGCCTCGAGCGGCTCAAGGAGCGGGTCAAGCGGGCGCGGGTCTATTACAGCGTCCCGAACCCGCGGGCCGACTACCAGATGGACATCGAAAGCGCCGACGACGATTTCCGCTGGATGATCTACGAGATCGAGCGGCTGAGAGAGGACGACCCCGCGCTTCACACGGCCTTTCTCGAAGC
>CAZKGO010000009.1:0-91871 GCA_964552235.1 uncultured Spirochaetales bacterium
CGCCGCCCCGCCGCGCGGGGCGGCTCAGTCCATGTAGTAGCCGCCGTTGACGTTCACGGTCTCGCCGCTGATGTAGGAGGCCTCGTCCGAGGCCAGGAAGAGCATCAGGCGCGACACGTCCGCGGGGGTTCCCAGCCGGCGCACGGGGATCTGCTCGGCCGAGGTCCGCCGTTTCTCCGCGTCCCAGTGCCGCATCAGGTCGGTCATGATCGCGTGCGGCGCCACCGCGTTGCACGTGATGCCCGAGGGGCCGAGCTGACGCGCCACCGAGCGGGTCAGCGACATGATCGCGCCCTTGGAGGCGCCGTAGACAAAGGTCGTGGAGTGGTCGCCGTTCTTGCCTGTGATCGACGACACGTTGACGATCCGGCCGTAGCCCTGCCGCTTCATGGCCGGGGTCGCCGCCCTGATCGCCCACAGCACGCCCTTGAGGTTGATGGCGAGCGTGCGCTCGATGATCTCGTCGGTCGTCTCCTCGATCGTGGCGTTCAGCAGGATGCCGGCGTTGTTGACGAGGATGTCGATGCGGCCGAACGCCTCGAGGGCCCGGGCGATCATCCGCTCCACGTCGGGCCGCAGGCCCATGTTGCAGACCGCCGTCAGGCACTCGCCGCCGGCCGACTCCACCGAGCGCCGCAGGTCGGCCAGGCCCTCCGCGTCCACGTCCGCGCCGAGCACGCGCGCCCCCTCTGCCGCGAGGTCCGCCGCAACCTGGCGGCCGATGCCCCGGGCGGCGCCGGTGACGACCGCGGCGCGGCCGCCGAAGCGTCTGTTCACGCCGGGCCTCGCACACGCGGCCCCTGGACCGCGTCGATGAGGCCGCGGATATAGCCCAGGGCGTAGCTCTCGACGGTCTGCCTCGTAGCCTCCGTGCCCTCGGGCATGGGCACGTGGTCGGGCACGATCATGCCCGAGAACCCCACCTCGGCGAGGGCCCGCACGATCGCCGGCATGTCGACGTAGCCGTCGTCGGGAAAGGTCTCCCGGAAATCCGGCAGCGGCCGGTCGATGTTGCGAAAGTGCACCTGCAGGATGTGCCCGCGCCTGCCCAGGCTGCGGATGGCCGCTTCGATGTCCTCTCCCCGCCCATCCGGCCCTGCCATCTCGGCCCAGCAGCCGACGCAGAACAGCACGCCCGAGAAGCGGCTGTGGCCCGCCATCTCCATCGCGCGCTCAAAGGCGGCGCTGTCGCGGAAGATCCGCGCCACCCCCGCGTGCGTCACCGGCGGGTCGTTGGGATGCAGCTGCAGCCGCACCCCCGCCCGCTCGGCCGCCGGCAGGACGCGCTCGAGCCAGCGCCCGTACGCGCCCCACACCTCCTCGTCGCCGTACTCGCGGCTGTAGAGGGGCGGCAACTTGCGCGCCTCGGCCAGCTCGAACAGCCGCGTGCTGCAGCCGCGGGTGCTCGCCGTGCCGGTGCGGAAGGCGCCGCCGGTGTGCCAGGCGTACGTGGTCGTGTCGACGCCCGCGCGGCCCAGGTCCTCGAGAAAGCGCACGAAGCGGCCGGTCTCGGCCTCGCCCTCGGGGCGCCCGACTGCCGCGTGGGTAAAGTTGTAGCCATCGGCGAGCATGATCTCGTGCACCGCGAGACCCGCGGCCTCGACGCGGCGCTTGACGTCGAGGATTTCGTCGAGCGAGCTGCGCGCCGAGGGGATGCGCACCTCGACCGCTTCCACCCCCATCTGGCGCAGGTAGCCGAGGTGCCGGGGCTCGAGGTGCTCGAGCCTGCGATGGCTCATTCCCAGGCGCATCATGTTCTCCCCTTCCGCGCCGCGGAAAGCCGCGCACCGAGATTGCGAGCCATCGTCGGGGTCATTCGCAGGAAGCCTCCCGCCCGAACGCGCCCGTCCGCAAGGCGCCAATGGAGCAGCGGCACCGGCATCAGCTCAACACTCTCTCGACGACGCCCTCGGTGCCCGCCGTCCGGGCGTAGCGCATCAGCTCGCCGGCGGTCGAGAGCACCGCCTCGGGGGCGAGGTCGGGCCTGTTGCAGGTGAGGGCGCCGATGCTCGCCTTGAGCGTGCCGCCCCACCGCTCTACCGACGCGGCCAGCCGGTCGCGGACCTTCGCGATCGCCACGCGCGCCTGCATCTCGTCGGTTTCGGGCAGCAGGAGCGCGAACTCCTCGTCGCCGAGCCGGGCGACGGTGTCGGTGGCGCGGAGGCTCGCATTGAGCGCCTGGGAGATGTCGCGGAGCACTTCGCTGCCGTTGCCGCGACGGCGAGGCCGCCCGACCGCCGGGAATCCGTCGACATCGATGCAGGAGACCGTAAGGGGAATGCAGCTGCGCCTGACCCGCTGCTGCTCTTCGGCAAGCCGCTGGAGCAGGGCTTTCTGGTTCCTGAGGCCCGTGGCGGGGTCGACGAGCGCCTGCTCGGCTAGGCGGCGCCGCGCGTTCCGAAGCGCGGCCAGCAGCAGGACGAACCCCTCGCAGGCGGCCAGGAATGCCGCTGCATTCCAGATATCCGCGAACCCCGGCGCAGCCCCGCCCCTGGCCGCGACCGCGCCCGCCATCCTCACCGCCGCGATCAGGGCGCCGTTGCCGATCGCCGCGGACCTCCAGCCGTTGCAGACCAGGAGAGCCAGGGGCGCCGCGTAGAAAAGGCCGAGGGAGAAACCGCCCGAGACCCTCTCGAGTCCGCCGAGGGCGAGCGTGATCACGACCGCAGCTGCGGCGGCTGCGCCCCGCGGCAGTCTCTCCACTTGCCGCATCAAGTCCCTGTCCACGTGACGCCTCCTTGCAGCCGGCTCCCCGCCCGCGGTCCGCGCCGACTCGATTATCGCGTACGGCGACCGCCGCTGCAACAGGAAACGAGCCGCCTCAGCGCGTGATCTCGAACCTCCCCTGGACCTGGAGGACGCGCACGGCGTCCTCCAGGCGCTCGGTCCTCACGAGAACGTAGTCGGTGTCGTACGTGGAGATGGCGAAGACGCTGATCCTCGCCTCGGCCAGCGGCTGGAGGATCGAGGCGAGCACGCCGGTCTGCTCAAAGGGAATCGGGCCCTCCAGCTCGAGCAGCGACCAGCAGCGCTCGGCCCGGATCTCGTCGGGCACCAGGCGGCAGTCGCACACGACGGACAGCTCCCGCGCCGTCCGCGTGGCCGAGAGGAAGCCGCAGCTGCGGCCCCAGGGCGGCAGCCCGTCGGGGAAAGCGGTTGGGTCCAGCCTGCAGACAGCCACCTCGAACGCGTGAACGTGAATCCGCATCGCCCGCTCCTCCTACAGGGCCGCCCTCAGGGCCCGCCCGTCCACCTCGCGCGCCAGGAGCGCGGCGAACTCCGCTGCGTCAAAGGCGCGCTCGACTCCGGTGTCGCGGTTGCGCACCGTCACGAGGCGCTGGACCGCCTCGCGGCGGCCGACGACCGCCACGTAGGGAACCCGCTGCGCCCGCGCGTCGCGCACGCGGCGGGCGAGGGTCTCCTCGCGCCCGTCGACCTCGGCCCGCAGGCGCCTGCCGCGCAGGTCGCGCTCGAGCTCGCACGCGTAGGCCTCCGCCTCCGGGCCCACCGGAAGCAGCCTGACCTGCACCGGGGCAAGCCAGGGCGGAAGCGCGCCGTTGTACTCTTCCAGCAGGAACGCCATCGTGCGCTCCAGGCATCCGACCGACGAGCGGTGGATCACCACTGGCCGGGCCGGCCTGCCGCCGGCGTCGACGTACTCCAGGCCGAAGCGCTCGGGCAGCACGAAATCGACCTGCACCGTGAACAGCGTCTCCTGCCTGCGATGCACGGTGCGCATCTGCACGTCGATCTTCGGGCCGTAGAACGCCGCCTCGCCTCGCGCCGCCTCGAGAGCGAGCCCGCGCCGCCGCCCGGCCGCCAGCAGGACCGCTTCGGCCTGCTCCCACATCGGTTCGCCTCCCGCGTACTTTGCCCCGCCGCGTTCGTGCAGCGACGCTCGGTAGCTGCAGTCCTCCTCGAAGCCCAGGGTGCGCATCACGTACTGCACCAGGTCGAGGACGAGGTCAAGCTCGCCGGCCAGCTGATCGGGCCTGCACATGATGTGGGAGTCGGCTAGGTGAAAGCCCAGGGCCCGCACCAGCCCGCAGAGCTCGCCCGAGCGCTCGCGCCGGTACATCGGCGCGATCTCGGCGTAGCGCACCGGCAGCTCCCGGTAGGAGCGGGGGCTCGAGCGGTAGAGCACGAAATGGTGCGGGCAGCTCATCGGCCGAAGGATCAGCTCCTCGTCCTCGAGGCGGATCGGAGGGAACATCGAGTCGGCATAGTGGGCGAGGTGGCCGGAGGTCTCGTAGAGCTCGCGGCGGCCGAGAACCGGAGTGTAGACGATCTGGTAGCCGCGGGCGATCTCCTCGTCGACGACAAAGCGCTCGAGCACGCGGCGGATCACGGCCCCGCGCGGCAGCAGCATCGGCAGGCCCCGGCCAACCTCGTCGCTGAACGTGAAGAGGCCCATCTCCCGGCCGATCGCGCGGTGATCCCGCTCGGCGGCCTCGGCCTCGCTGCGCTCGTGGGCCGCCAGCTCGGCGGCCGAGGCGAATGCCTCGCCGCTGATGCGGGTGAGCATCGGGCGGCTCTCGTCGCCGCGCCAGTAGGCGCCGCTGCAGCCGCGCAGCCGGTACGCGAAGCCCTCCGCCAGCGACGGGGCGGGCGGCCGGCTCAGCAGCAGCTCGCGGCCGCCGATGCGCACCAGGGTCTCGTCGGCGAATCGGCCCTGCTCCAGCTCCTCGCGCACCAGCGGCTCCTCGTGGGCCAGCCGCAGCGCCTCCGCGGCCGACACCCGCGAGACCTCGACCGGCGAATCGAGCAGGCGCCGCATGCCGGCCTCGATCTCAGCGAGCCGATCGGAGCCGAAGGGCCCGGGAAAGAGAAAGTCGTGGTAGAAGCCGGTGTCCGTCGTGCCGCAGGAGCCGCGCACGGCTCCTGGAGTCGCCTCCTTGACGGCTGCCGCGAGAGCGGCGCAGAGGAGACGGCGCTGGCCTTCGAGGGACTCGAGGGCCTGCGCCCCGGCCCCGGGGGGCAGGACCTGGTTCATAGCACCTCCCGTGTGCCCGGACAATAAAAAAGCCCAGAGGTTTGAGGTCACCCCTGGGCTCGATCGCCTCGTCGGATTCGGCTGTCACGACCGCCGTTGTGGCCGCTCCCGCCGGTGGACGGACCGAGCCCCGTTGCGCGTCGTCGTGGTGTTGTTGAGGTTGCGCGGCTCGATCCGGTTCACGGCCCGACACTAACACGCGGCCGCAGAGGCGTCAACCTGCCACAACGCCCCTGCCGCAGCGCTGCGCAGCGGCCCGTCCTACTGCGCCAGCCTCTCGTGCGCTTCTTTCAGCGTGCGGATGATCGGCAGGTCCTGAGGACACGCCTCCTCGCACTGGCCGCACTCGGTGCACCGCGAGGCGTCGGAGTCGTGCGCCATGAGCATCCGCTTGTAGGCGTTGCGGCTGCCGGCCAGGCTGCCCCCAAGGGCCCAGGCGTTGTAGAAGCGGAAGACGTTGGGGATATTCACCCCCGAAGGACAGGGCATGCAGTAGCCGCAGGCCGTGCAGCCGATCTTGAGCTTTTCCTGGTACAGGGCTCTCGCCTTTTCGAAGAGCGGGCGGTCGCCCGGCTCCAGCCAGGGCAGCCGCGGCCGTTCGAAGAGGCGCATGTTCTCCTCGAGCTGGCTCATGGTGCTCACGCCGCTCAGCACCACCGTCACGTCACCGTCGTCGGCAAGCCACCGCAGCGCCCACTCCGCCGGCGTACGCTGCACGGAGGCCGAGCGCCACACCTGCATCACGTCCTCCGGCACCTTGTCAGCGAGCAGCCCGCCCCGCAGCGGCTCCATCACCACCACGGACACGCCCCTGGATGCGGCGTGGCGCAGCCCCTCTGTGCCGGCCTGGTAGCCCTGGTCGAGAAAGTTGTACTGGATTTGGCAGGCGTCCCACGCCCAGGAGTCGATGATCTGCTTGAACAGCCGCGTCCCGTCGTGAAAGGAAAAGCCCGCCAGCAGGATCTTGCCCTTGGCCTTCATGCGATCGAGAAACGAGAGCAGGTCACGCTCCCTCGCCGCGGCCCACGACCTGATGTTCAGCCCATGGAGAAGGTAGACGTCGAGGTGATCGGTCTGCAGCTTTCGCAGCTGCTCGTCGAGGCACGCCTCGGCGGCCGCGTACTTGGAGGCGGGCAGCTTGGTCACCAGGCGCACGCGCTGCCGGTAGCCGTCGCGCAGCGCGCGCCCCACCACAACCTCGCTCTGTCCGCCGTGGTACATGTAGGCGGTGTCGAAGTAGGTGACGCCGCCGTCGACAGCGCGGCGGATCATACGGATCGCCTCCGCCTCGTCGACGTTCTCGCTTCCGGCGACGGTGGGCAGCCGCATGCACCCCATCCCGAAGCGGGACACCTCGAACGCTCCGCGCCCGAAAGCCACTGTCTGCATGGGGAGGCACTATACCCGCAAAGGGAGAGCAGGCCAAGCGGTCGCCCCATGCGCCCCGGCCGCGCCCGTTGGCGCGCAGGCGTCCCGAGGGCTATAACTGCGTTGATGGGTCGCACCCTCTCGTTCTTCGCCTCCTGCCCGCGCTACGCCGAGGACCTGCTGGCGGCCGAGCTGCAGGGGCTGGGCGCCTCCTCGGTGCGCGAGCATCCGGCGGGCGTGAGCTTCGCCGGCCCCCTGGAGACCGGCTACCGCGCCTGTCTCTGGTCCCGGGTGGCAGCGCGGGTCCTGCTGCCGCTCTCGGAGTTCCCCGCGGCCACGCCCGAGCAGGTGCGGGAGGGCGCAAAGGGCATCGCCTGGGACCGGCACATGGACGTGAGCTCGACCTTTGCCGTGAGCTGCACGATGGCCGATTCACCGATCCGCCATTCGCACTACGGCGCCTTGCTGATCAAGGACGCAGTGGCCGACTGGTTCCGCGAGCGCACCTTCAAGCGGCCCTCGGTCGACACGGAACACCCATCGGTCAGGCTGCACGTCCACCTGAGCCGCGAGCGCGCCATCGTGAGCCTCGATCTGTCCGGCGAAAGCCTGCATCGACGGGGTTACCGCATCGGCCAGGGCGCGGCTCCTCTCAAGGAGAACGCGGCCGCCGCCGTGCTCCTGCGCGCCCGCTGGCCCGAGATCGCGGCCGCGGGCGGCTCGTTCCTCGACCCGATGTGCGGCTCCGGCACCCTCGTGATCGAAGCGGCCCTCATGGCCCTCGACGCTGCGCCGGGCCTGATCCGCAGCGGCTTCGGCTTTCTCGGATGGAAGGGCCACGACGCGGCGCTGTGGAAGCGGCTCGGCGAGGAGGCGTGGGCGCGCCGGCGCCGCAGCGCCGGCATCGTCCTGCTCGGCCGCGACACCGACGCCTCGGTGGTGGCCAGGGCCCGGGCGAACGCCCTCGCCGCGGGGCTCGCCGGCGTGGTGCGCTTCGAAGCCGGGCCTCTTTCGGAGTGCAGCCCGCCGCAGGGCCGGCCGGGCCTCGTGGCGGTCAACCCGCCCTACGGCCACAGGCTCGGCGACGCCGCGCCCGCGCGGCGCCCCGCGTCCCGCGGGCGTCCCGGGCCCGCGTGGCGCCCCGCGCCCCGCCGGCGCGGCACGGCCGCGCCGGCGCCCGAACGCCTGCAGCCGCTGTACGCATCGCTCGGCCAGGTGCTCCGCGAGCGCTTTTCCGGGTGGAAGCTCGCCCTGCTCACCGCAGACCCGAAGCTCGCCTGCGCCACGGGCCTGCGCGCTGTGCGCGTGAACAAGCTGTACAACGGCCCCATCCCGTGCGAAGTCACCCATTACCTCCTCGGCGAGCAGGTGGAAGTTGAGCCGCCTGGCGCAGCGGCTCCTGCGCCTGCGCCGCAACCGCCTCCGCAGCCGGGGCCGCCGCGCGACCAAGAGGCCGACGCCCCGCCGCCGCCTTCGCCCTACGCCCTGCGAAAGGCCGCGCGGGGATCGATCGAGCGCAGCGAAGAGGAGATCGCGGCCGAGGAAAAGGAGACTCTCGCGAACCGCCTGCGCAAGAACCTGCGCAGCCTCAGGAGCTGGGCCGCGGAGGAGCAGGTCAGCTGCTTCCGGGTCTACGACGCCGATCTGCCGCAGTACGCCGTGGCCGTCGACCTCTACGAGGGAAAGTGGGCCCACGTGCAGGAGTACGCCCCGCCGTCGCTCGTCGACGAGGCGCGCGCAGCGCGGCGCCTGCGCGACGTGGCCGAGGCCGTGCCCGAGGCGCTGGGCGTCGCGCCAGAGTCGGTCTTCGTCAAGGAGCGGCGCAGGCAGAAGGGCCGCGAACAGTACGAGCGGCTCGACGACCGCGGCGTCCGCCACGAGGTGCGCGAGGGCGGCCTTCGTTTTCTCGTCAACTTTACCGACTACCTCGACACCGGGCTGTTCCTGGATCACCGCATCACGCGGCGCATGATCGCCGACCTGGCGCCCGGCTGCGTGTTCCTGAACCTCTTCTGCTACACGGCTTCGGCCTCGGTCTACGCCGCCTGGGGCGGGGCGCTGCGCACGGTCTCGGTGGACACCTCGAACACCTACCTCGCGTGGGCCAAGGAGAACCTGGAGCTCAACGGCTTCACGGGCGAACGCCACACGGTGGTGCGCGCCGACGCCCGGGACTTCCTCGCCGCAGACAAGGGCCGCTACGGCCTGATCTTCATCGACCCTCCGACGTTTTCCAACTCCAAGGGCGACCGCGAGAACTTCTCGGTGCAGCGTGACCACGCGCAGATGATCCGGTCGGCTGTCGATCGGCTCGAGCGCGAAGGCGTCGTGATCTTCTCGAACAACTTCAGGAAGTTCAGGCTCGACGACCAAGGGCTCGAGGGCCTCGAGGTCACCGACGTTTCGAGGCAGACGATCCCCCGCGACTTCGCCCGCAATCCGCGCATCCACCGCTGCTGGCTGATCAGGCGGGGCGCCGTGCGGCCGGGCGGAAAGCGGCGATCGGGCGCCGCTACCCGACCGGCGCGATCTTGAAGAGCAGCCCGATGCCGTAGCCGACGAGGGCGCTCACCGTGCCGATCACCGCCATCTCGAGGCCGCTCTTGCCCGGGCTGCCCACCATCACCTTGGCCTTGTAGACGCCCACGGCGAACAGGACGCCGGCGGTGACCCCAACCGAGACGATCATGCTCACCCTGACGCTGAGAACGAGAAAGGGCAGCAGGGGAATCAGCGACCCCACGATCGCGGCCAGGCCCACGACGATCCCCGACCTGGCCGCAGTCCTGCGGCTGACCGGAGTCAGGCGGTGCTCTTCGGCCATCATGACGTTGACCCAGACGTCGTGGTCGCTGGTGATCTTCTCGACGATCCGCTCGAGCAGCTCGCCGTGGAACCCCTTTTCCGCGTAGATGCGCCGGATCTCTTCGCGCTCGAGCGCCGGCACCTCCCCGACGTGCCTGCGCTCCCGGGCGCGCTCGGACTCGTAGAAGTCGGCGTCGGCGACCATCGAGGTGTAGGCCACCGCCGCCATCGAGACCGATTCGGCGAACGCCGCGGCGAGGCCCGCGACGAGCACGATCCGGGCGTCGAGGGTGGCCGCGGCCACGCCGAGGATCACGCCGAGGACGTTCACGATGCCGTCCTGGCCCCCGAGGATCACGTCGGAGAGCGACGAGGCCCGGCGGTGGGGGTCGATCCGCGTGTGGTGGTTCTCCTCGCGGCCGCGGGGATCGTCCGGCGGCTCGGCTGACTGCATGGCGTACCTCCGTGCGCTCAGGCGGTCCGGCGGGTCAAGCTGCGGCAGCAGCTGCGGCATGCACGCCGGCGCAGCCGCTGCAGCGGCGCTACCGCCTGCGCTTGCGCGCCTCCTCGTGGAGCCAGGGGTTCTCGGCTCCGGCGATGTCGCCGAAGCGCGTGAGCCTGGCGCGGGCCTTCTTCTTCATCAGCTCCTCGTAGCGCTGGTCCTCGACAAAGGCCACCAGGCGCGCGATGCTCGATTCGCCGTCGACGAACCTCCAGGGAAAACAGCCGATGAGCGCGCGCTGGTTCAGCAGCAGATCGATGTCGCCGCCGGCGCACTCCAGGTGGATGATGCCCTGGCTGAACATCTCGATGTGCATGAGCTGGTACTTGTCCGGCGTGAAGATCTCCTCCAGCCCCTTGCCGTACTTGGAGCGCATGTGGGCGTCGCACTCCTTGGCCTGTACGGGCATCCACTCGCGGATCTTGGTGTTCATCGGGTGATCCGCGCTGCCGCAGTCGACGCCGAGCCAGCGCAGCTTGCGCCGCTTGCACCACTGCGCGAACTCGCGGTCGGGGCCGGGGTGCTTGATCATGTAGCGCACCTCGTCGGCCGTCGGCTGGTCCCAGCCGTAGTGGTGGTAGCCGGTGTGGATGATCAGGATATCGCCGTCCTTGATCTCCACCCGCTCCTCCACCATCCCGGACGTGTACACGTCGTACTCGCCGGCGGCGTCGGAGAGGTCGACGATCGCCCCCTCGTGCACCAGGTAGTCCATGTCCAGGCTCGCGATGTCCTTGCCCGGCGTGTAGAAGTGGATCTCGCCGTCGAGGTGGGTGCCGACGTGGTTTGAGTGGGTGACCACCTGGCCGTTGGCGCCGTTGGGCGCCAGGCGCTTGAAGTACTGCACCTGCAGCGGGATGTAGGTCGGCCAGGGCGGGGTGCCGATGCCGATGGGGATCGTGAGATCGATGGGTTTCATGCGCTTCCTCCTCTGGCCTCGGTGGTGCTCATCGAGGCCCGCCATGACCCGGACGTGCTCGTCCAGGCCCTCTTGCCTACCTTCCGTACTTCTCGACAAAGGCCGCGAAGGCCTCCTGGAAACACTCGCGCGGCGGCTTGACCAGCCCCGCGCCGACCATGCCGATGCCAGGCTCCTTGTGGGCGATGCCCGTGTTGATCGCGGGCAGGATCCCGGTCTCGATGATCCTGATCAGGTCGACGCCGGTCGGGGTGCCGCGGAAATCCAGAGCCGGGATCTGGTAGGCGTCGTTCTCGGCCGCGGTGATCTCGTACATGCGCATCGTCGTGGCCACGGCGTCGGCCGGGCTGCCGCCGACGAACTTGACGATCGCAGGCGCGGCCGCCATGGCGAATCCGCCGATGCCCGCGGTCTCGGTGATCACCGAGTCGCCGATGTCGGGCGCCGCGTCCTTTGCACTGAAGCCCGGCAGGTACAGCCCGTCGACCCTGGAGGCGGGGGCGGTAAACCAGCGGTCGCCCAGGCCCGAGACCCTGAGGCCGAAGTCGGTGCCGCTGCGCGCCATCGTCGTGATGATCGAGCATGCCTCGATGCCGGCCGCCGGATCGACGGTGGCCTTGCACGACGGCATCGAGAGGTTGAGAAAGAAATGGTCGTTGCCGTTGATGAACCGGATCACGTCGCGGATCGTCTCGCGGCTCTCGTCGAGCATCACCAGGTGCGGGGCGAGCTCGCGCAGGACCAGCGACGTGCCCGCCCGGTTGCGGTTGTGCCCCTCGTCGCCCATCTGCAGCACCTGGGCGATGATGCTCTTGATGTCAAGCGGGCCGTGGGCCTCGAGGGCGCGGGCCACGACCGGGGCGAGCACGCGCTCGATCCAGCGCAGCCGCTCGATCACCTCGGGGGAGTTGGCGCCGTAGCGCAGGACCTTGCCGAGGCCTTCGTTGAAGGTGCAGAAGGCGCGGTTGCCGAACGCCTCGTTCTCGACGATCCAGACCGGCATGCTCGCGGTCACCACCCCGGCCATCGGGCCGACCGCCGAGTGGTGGTGGCAGGGATCGAAGGTGATCTCGCCCGAGGCGGCCATCGCCTCGGCCTCGGCTGCGTCGCGGGCCAGGCCTTCGTAGATGAGGCCGCCGATCACGGCGCCCCGCATCGGCCCGCACATCCGCTTCCAGCCGACCGGAGGGCCCGCGTGCAGCACGGTCCGTTTCGTCATGCCGGGCACGGTCGAAAGCGCTGTGCCGACGCCGACGACCGCCGGCCGGGCCGCGAGGATGCGGCGGACCGCCTCCGCGTTGGCGGCGGCGATGGCGGGGTTCGCCTCCAGGCGATCGAGGGAGGCGGCGAGAGCCGGGTCCGCCGGCGGCGTCCACGCGACCTGCGTGACCGCCACGCCCTGCTCCCGCAACTGGCGGGCAAAGCCCTCGAGGCCGAGGTTGACGACCGCAAGGTCGCCGTCGAACAGCTCGTTGATGCGCTTGGTGCTCATCGCGTGCGCCCCTTCCGCGCGCCGGCCCCGCGGCCGCTGCGCCGCTGCCTCTTGTTCGCCGCTTTGCGCCCCAGGCGCGGCGCCGGCTTTCGCCGCGGCTTGTTCGCCGCCCTTCGCGCCGCTGCTGCCCGCGGCTTGTTCGCCGCCTTTCGCCGCGATCCGCCGGCGGCGGTGCGCCGCAGCGCCAGGCGCTCCATGATCCGCGAGACCAGCATGGCGGCCTGGAAGTTCGACGGCATCACGACCACCCCCGCCGCCTCCAGCTTTCGCCGCTGCGCCTCCATGCCCTGGAAATCGCCCGGCGTACCCGTGACCGACGCGATCACCGAGAGGTATCCGCCGCGCCGGGCAAAGGCCGCTTTGGCCGCGGCGATGCCCTCCACGAGAGCCCCCGCCGGGTCCGGGTGGGAGCCGTAGCCGAGCACGAGGTCGAGCAGGATCACCGCGACGCTGCCGTCGCGGGCCTCCTGCTCGAGGCGCTCGACGCGGATCGAGGGGTCGATCATCGGGTGGGGCCTTCCCACCGTGAACACGTCGTCGCCGAGGTCCACGATCGTGTGCGCCCGCGAGGTGCGGGCGTCGGCGAGCAGGAGCGCAGGGTCGGTCTGGATGTTCGAGTGCACCGGCAGCCCGGCGAGAACGACCATCGCCTCGTCGGCCAGCGTGCCGCCGGTGAACAGCCCCCGCAGGTACTTCTGCCGGGGGCCCATGCCGCGGGTCTCGCGGGCGACGATCGCTTTGACCTCCCGCTCGGGGATGCCGAAGGCCCGCCGCCGATGCTCGCGCCCTCTCTCGAGGGCCACGGCCATGCCCGCGGCCTCCTCCAGGTTCGCGGCAAAGCGCACCGGCCCCACCGCCTCGCGGGCCGGCAGCCCGACAAAGTGCACGACAGCCGGCTTGCCGGCCGCGGCCAGCGCCTCGATCACGCGATCGGCGACCGCGGCCGAGGGCGGCTTCGAGACGACAACGATCACCCGCGTGCGCGGATCCGCGGCCAGCGCCTCGATGCCCATCAGCATGGTCGAGCCGCCGACCTGCTCGCTCTTCAGGTCGCGGCCTCCGGTCCCGATCGCCTGCGACACCCCCGAGCCGAGCCGGTCGATGCAGCAGGTGACCTCCTGCAGGCCCGTGCCCGAGGCGGCCACCACGCCCACGGAGCCCCGGCGCACGGCGTTGGCGAAGCACAGCGGCTTGCCGTTGATGATCGCGGTCCCGCAGTCGGGCCCCATCATCAGCAGGCCCTTCTCGCGGGCCAGCGCCTTGAGCCGGATCTCGTCCTCGAGGCTCACGTTGTCCGAGAACAGCATCACGTGCAGGCCCCGGCGCAGAGCGCGCATGGCCTCCCGTGCCGCGTAGGCGCCGGGCAGCGAGATCACGGCCACGTTGGCGTTCGGCATGGCGCGCAGCGCCGCCTCGAGGCTCGCCGGCCGCTGCTCGGCCGATGCCTGCGCTGCCGCGCCCCTGCTCTGCAGCAGCTTCTGCACCTCTTCCAGCGCCTTGTCGAGGGCGGCCGACGATGCTCCTTCGAGCCCGATGATCAAGTCGGCGGCGGCGCCCGATTCGATCTCGGCCGGAGGGAACCCCATGCGTGCCAGCAGCTCGCGATTCATGTCGGTGCCCATGGCCACGACCGCGTCGCAGACGCCCGGCAGCTTCTTTGCCTCCTGGCTCACCAGCATGAGGAACACGGAGTCGTAGTAGGAGTTCCTGCGGACCAGTACCTTTTTCATACCCTGCTCCTCGCCATGGCTGCGCCGCCAGGGTGCCCCCGTGGCGGCTGCCGGACGGCGCGTGGCTTCCGGCCCGCGGCGCGCCGCGATGCGCGACGACATGATAACCCGAGGCTCCGGCGCGGTTCAACGACGCCCGATGATGGCAGGGGCTGCGGCCCGCACCCTTTCCGGCACCAGCAGCGTCAGGCTCCCCCGATCGCTCCCATGCGCCAGAGCAAGCCGAGCAGCGCGTCGGTGCCGGAGGTCTCGCCGTGCGCCACCGCCTGCAGCACGGCCTGCTCGATCTGCGCGAGGCTCGAGGCCGCGCGCACATGCTCGACGAACCGCAGGAGGTAGGCGGGGTAGGTGCCCTGCAGAGCCAGCGCCAGGAGCGTGCGGCCGCCGGGTGTGGTGCGGCCGAGAGCGGCCCGCATCGCCTCGCGATCCACGCCGCCGCCCCCGGCAGCGCCGCCGGCCCAGGACTCGGCCAGCAGCACGCCCGCGAGAAAATCGTCGCCCGACGGGGTGAAGCCCGGCCCCAGGCCCACCAGGGCGTGCGTGCAGCCGTCGGCGATCAGACGCCGCGCCTGCCCGACAAAGGGGTTGTCGTCGCCGCCCGCCGCCAGTCCCAGAAAGCCGCCGGGCCGGCCGTGGGCGCGCAGGGCCTTTCGGATCGAGACGAGGCGGTCGCGGGCGGGCACGGCACCCGGCGCGAGCCTTCCCTCCCACGCCGGCGCCCGGGCGAGCGCCTGGATGAGGCAGCCGGCGATCGGCAGCCCGCGGCGCTCGCACAGGACTCTTTCGGAGGCGACCGCGCCCGCGGGCAGGCGCGAGACGAACACGCCGAGCGCGCTCATGTCCCCCTGCCGGTCGACAACGGACACCAGCGCGCCATCGGGACCGGCGAGCAGCCCCGGCACGAGGATGTTCAGGGCGTGCTCGTGAACCGAGATCATCTCACCCTCGAACGTGGTGGGCACGAGGGTGCCTCGCATCACCGCCGTCATCGTGCGCGCCGACTCACCCATGCTTGGCCGCCGAAAAAAAGCCCTCGCCGACGTGCAGCGAGGGTGCCTTATTAGCCGCGGTCCTGAGGCCGGGCCTCAGGCCTTGGTCTTGAAGCTGCCCCAGTTGATGATCAGGTTCAGCAGGATGCCGACGACCGCCGCGAGGCCCAGGCCGGCCATCTTGAACTGCCCGATCTCCAGGGTGGCGCCGCCGAGCCCCAGCACGAGCATGGCGGCCGCGATGATCAGGACGCGCGCGTCCGTGAAGTCGACGCGGTTGTCCACCATGTTCTTGACGCCGATCGCCGAGATCATTCCGAACAGCAGGATCGAGATCCCGCCGACCACCGGCGCGGGGATCGTCCCGATGATCGCCGTGAACTTGGGGATCAGCGAGAGGATGATGGCAAAGAGCGCGGCCCACCGCATCACCGCCGGATTGTGGACGCCGGTCAGCGCCACGGCCCCCGTGTTCTCGCTGTAGGTCGTGTTGGCCGGACCTCCAATCAGCGCCGCGAGGCTGGTGGCCAGGCCGTCGCCGAGGAGGGTGCGGCTGATCGTCGGGTCCTTGAGGAAGTCCTTGCCCACTACGTTGCCGATGGCCAGGACGTCGCCAAAGTGCTCGACCATCGTCACGATCGCCACGGGCACCATGATGCTGATCGCCGCGGCCGAGAACTTGGGCAGCGAGAACTTGGGCAGTCCGACCCACACCGCCTTGCCGACCGACTCATAGTTCACGATCCCGATGATGAGCGACAGGACGTAGCCGGCCACGAGAGCCAGGAGGACGGGCAGCAGCGAGAGGAATTGCATCCGCCACTTGGGAAAAGCGATCTTGACCAGCACTCCGACCGCGAAGGTAAAGGCCGCGACCAGCCAGCAGCCGTTGGCGCCGATCGCCTTGGCGATGTCGGGCGAGTTGGTGCCGTTGGCGCTCTGGATCGCCACGGGCGCCAGGATCATGCCGATGAGCACGATCATGGGTCCGGTCACGTGGGCCGGCAGGATCTTGTGCAGGACATCGACCGAGACGAAGTGGAAGACGATCGCCACGGCGACGTACAGCAGCCCCGCGATCACGATGCCGCCGAGCGCGTACGGCAGCCCCTGCTCCTTGCCGATGGCGATCAGCCCGGGGATGAACGAAAACGAGCTCCCCAGGAAGACAGGCACCTTGAAGTTCGTCAGCACGTGGAACAGCAGCGTGCCGACCCCCGCTGCGAACAGCGTCACCCCGACGTCGAGCCCCGTGAGGATCGGAACCAGCACGGTGGCGCCGAACATGACGAAGGTGTGCTGCAGACCGATGATCACGGTCTTCCCGCCGCTTACCTTGTACTCTTCAGCCATGCCAGGAGTCTCCTTTGTCCTATGAGCCGTCCCGCCGTAGGGCCAACGGCAGCGCGGGACTGCGGATAGTGTAGCAGACTGCCGCCGGAATGCAAGCTCGGCAGGCGCCTCGCCGCCTCAGCCGCGCGGGGCCGGCAGCAGCAGGTTGAGCGAGACGCCGACCACCAGCGCGAGAGCGACCCCCGAGAGCGCAAAGGGGCCCGCCGCGAGCTGCGCGCCCCCGACCCCCAGCACGAGCATCAGGGCGACCACGAGGCCCGCGCGGGGCTCGGCGATCCGCACGCGCGCGCTCACCAGCCTGCGGATCGCCAGCACCGTCAGGGAGCCGTACATCAGGATCGAGACGCCGCCGACCGCCGCCCGGGGCAGCGACGCGGCGGCCGCCCCCGCCTTGGGCAGGAACGCGAGAACGATCATCAGGAGAGCGGCCCACCGGACGTCGAGAGGCTGCCGGCGGCCGGTCACGGCCGCCACGCCGATGCTTTCGCTGGAAAAGGCCAGCGGCGGGCCCCCGATGAGGGCCGAGGCGACCGTGGCGCCGCCGGCGGCGAGCATCGAGCGGGCCAGCGTGCGGTCGGCCACGTAGTCCTCGTGGGTGACGGTCTCCATGGCCAGGAGGTCGCCGGCCTGCTCAACGGCGGCCACGAGCCCCGAGCACAGAGAGGCGACGATCAGCTCGGGAGCGAGGCGCGGCAGCGAGAAGCGCGGGAGGGCGACCCACGGCGCTTTGAGCACGGCTGCCGCGTCCACGATGCCCAGCGGCAGCGCCGCCAGCGTGCCGGCTGCGAGTGCCGCGAGCACCGAAAGCTGCACTGCGCCGCCCCGGCCCCACCGCGGAAAGGCGAAGCGGGCCGCCGCCCCTGCGGCCAGCGACACCGCGGCCACCGCCCAGACGCCCCACGCCCCGACGCGATCCACGGCCGCCGGTGTGGTGGTTCCGTTGGCGTGCTGGATCGCGACAGGCGCCAGGGCGAGGGCGAGCACGAGCACGGCGGTGGCGGTCACGTGGGTCGGCAGCAGCCGCCGCAGCGTCGGCTGCGGCAGGAGGCTCAGGCCGGCGCCCGCCAGCGCGCACACGAGACCGGCCAGCGCTGCCGCTCCGGCCGCGTGGGCGCAGCCGTGCTCCCGGGCGGCCGACACGAGCAGATGGGCGTAGGAGTACGAGCTGGCGAGCAGGACGCAGACACGCCGCCGCGTGGCCAGCTGGAAGACGAGCGTGCCGGCGCCGGCGCACAGCAGGGCCGCGCTGGAATCGAGGCCGATGAGCAGCGGCAGAGCCGCCGCCGAGGGAATCGCCGCAAGCGCCTGCTGCAGGCCCAGCCGCAGCGGCTCCCTCGCGTCCCCTCCGATCGGCCTGGCGGCGCCGCTCATTCGCTGTGGTAGTCGATGAGCGTCGTCACGTCGTAGCCGGCGAGCGCCCGGTCGTAGTGAAGGAACGGCAGCCCGATCACGCCGAAGATGGCCCCCACCCGCGCCCCGCCCCTGGCCAGCAGCTCGGCCGCTGCCTTGAGCGTGCCGCCGGTGGCGATCAGGTCATCGACGAGCAGCACCCTGGCGCCGGAGCGCACGTCGCAGCGGTGCACCTCGATGGTGTCTTCGCCGTACTCCAGGGCAAAGGTCGCGCTCATCGTCTCGCCCGGCAGCTTGCCCTTCTTCCTCAGGAGAATCAGGGGAAGGCTGAGGCGGTCGGCCACCGGCGCTGCAAAGACGAACCCCCGCGCCTCGACCGCAGCCACCGCGTCGAAGCCGCGGTTGCAGTAGAGGCTCGTCATCCTGTCGATGCACCACCGGAACGCCTCGGGGGTGGTGAGGATCCCTGTGACGTCGTAGAAGAGGATGCCCGGCTTCGGGAAGTCGGGAACCTTGCGGATCGCCCGGTCGAGGTCGTAGTCCATCGCGGCCATTCTACCCTTCCGCCCCGGGAACGGGAATCCCCGGCTGCGGCCAGCGGGCGACGCGTGATGGACCTCGCGCCCCGACCCCTGCTATCATCGCGGGGTCGAGGGTAGAGCCGTGTTGCGAACTCCGCTGTACGAGAGCCACGTCGCCGCAGGTGCGCGCATGATCCCGTTCGCCGGGTGGGAGATGCCGGTTCAGTACGCGGGCATCATCGAAGAGCACCTGCACACCCGCAGCCGGGCCAGTGTGTTCGACACCTCGCACATGGGCGAGTTCCGGCTCACGGGCGCAAGCGCCTTTGCCGACATCGACCGCCTGTTCACCGGCAGGCTCGACAACCTCGCCGAGGGCCGCGGCCGCTACGGATTCCTCATGAATCGCGAGGGCGGCATCATCGACGACATCATGGTGTTCCGTGTCGGGCCCGCCGAGATGTTCCTCGTGGTCAACGCGGCGACCACGGCCAAGGACCGGCAGTGGATCACAAGCAACCTCAGCGCGACCACCACGTTCGCCGACGAATCCCCCGCCACGGCCATGATCGCCCTCCAGGGCCCCCTCGCGCCCGAGGTCCTCAAGGCGCACGCTCCGGCTGCCGCGGCCATCAAGCGCTTCGCCCTCTGCCGGGTTTCGATCGCCGGCGTCCCCTGCGTCGTGAGCCGCACGGGCTACACGGGTGAAGAAGGCTTCGAGATCTTCTCGCCCTGGGCCGAGGCGCCGCGGATCTGGGACCTGCTGCTGCAACGGCCCGACGTGCGGCCGGCGGGCCTCGGCGCCCGCGACTCGCTGCGCCTGGAAAAGGGCTACTCGCTGTACGGCAACGACATCGACGACCGCCGCTCGCCCGCCGAAGCCGACCTGATGCGCTTCGTGTACATGGACAAGGAGTTCGTCGGCAAGGCCGCCCTGGCGTCCCGGGGCGCGCCGCGCGAGCTCCTGATCGGCCTGGTCTGCGAGGGCAGGCGCAGCCCCCGCGCCCACTTCGAGGTTCACTCGGGCGGCCGCAAGGTGGGCAGCGTGACCAGCGGCGGATTCTCGCCCGTGCTCAAGCAGGGCATCGGGCTGGCCTACGTCGAGGCCGGTCTCGCCCACGAAGGACGCGAGGTCGTGGTGACCGACGGAAAGGTCGAGATCGCCGCGCGCCTGAAGAAGCCGCCGCTGGCCTAGCCCGCGGCGCCATCACGAGGAGGAGCGCATGGTTCCCAAGGAGCTGAGGTACACCAGGGAGCACGAGTGGGTGCGCATCGAGGGCAAGCAGGCCGTGATCGGCATCACCGACCACGCCCAGGCCGAGCTCGGCGACATCACCTTTGTCGAGCTTCCCAAGGTCGGAGCCCAGATCACCCAGATGAAGGTGTTCGGCACCATCGAGAGCGTCAAGGCGGCCAGCGATCTCTACGCCCCCGTTTCGGGCAAGGTGGTCGAGGTCAACGCCGGCCTCGAGAAGACGCCCGAAGTCGTCAACCAGTCGCCCTACGAAAAGGGCTGGCTCGTGCGCGTGGAAGTCAGCAACGCCGCCGAGGCCGAGGCGCTGCTGACGGCCGCCCAGTACGAGGCCCTCGTGGCGGAGCAGAAGTCGTGAGCTTCGTCTCCCACACAGCCGACGACGTGCGGGCCATGCTCTCCGCGATCGGGATCGCCTCCGGGGACCCGCAGGAGCTGTTCGCCTCGATCCCGCCCGAGCTGCGGACGCGCTCCTTTGCCCTGCCGCCGGCCCGCTCGGAGATGGAGGTCGAGAAGTACCTGCGCAACCTGGCGCGGCGCAACGTCACCGACCTCGTGAGCTTTCTCGGCGGCGGCTTCTACGACCACTTTATCCCGGCCGCCGTCGACGCGCTGGCGTCCCGCAGCGAGTTCTACACCTCCTACACTCCGTACCAGCCGGAGGCGTCGCAGGGCACGCTGCAGGCCATCTACGAGTTCCAGAGCTGCATCTGCCGCCTCACCGGCATGGAGGCGGCCAACGCGTCGCTGTACGACGGCGGCACGGCGCTCTACGAGGCGGCGATGATGGCCGCCCGCATCACCGGCCGCAGCCGCATCATCCTCGACGGCGGCGTGAGCCCGATCTACCGCAAGATGATCAGCTCGTACACCGGAAACCTCAACATCGAGCTGGTCGAGATCCCGGTGTCCCACGGCCACGCCAACCGCGACGCGATCGCCCGCGCCCTCGACGAGCGGACCGCGGCCGTCATCCTCCAGAACCCCAACTTTTTCGGCGTGGTGGACAACCACAGCGACATCGCCCAGATGTGCCATGGCAGGGGCGCGCTGGTCGTCGAAAGCGTCTACCCGATCTCGCTCGGCCTCCTGGCCACGCCGGCCGAGATGGGAGCCGACATCGCCACCGGCGAAGGCCAGAGCCTCGGCATCCCGCTGTCGTTCGGCGGGCCGTACCTCGGCTTCATGGCCGCGCGCAAGGAGCATGTGCGCCGTATGCCGGGCCGGATCGCCGGAGCCACCGTCGACGGCCGGGGGCGCCGCGGCTTCGTGCTGACGCTGCAGGCTCGGGAGCAGCACATCCGCCGCGAAAAAGCCACGTCCAACATCTGCACCAACAACGCGCTGTGCGCCCTGCGCGCGACGGTGTTCATGTGCCTGTGCGGCAAGGAGGGGCTGCGGGAGATGGCGCAGCTTTGCCTCGACAAGGCCGCCTACGCCAAGGGCAAGCTGGCCGAGGTGCGCGGCGTCGAGGTCAGCGACGAGCCGACCTTTAACGAGTTCACCGTGCGGCTGCCGCGGGACCCGAGCGAGGTGGTCGGCAAGCTGATCGACCGCGGCATCGCCGGCGGGTTCCCGCTGGGCCGCTACTACCCCGACATGAAGGACACCCTGCTGGTGGCCGTCACCGAGAAGCGGACCAAGCAGGAGATCGGGATGTTCGCCGAGGCGCTGGAGGACGTGCTGTGGAACTGATCTTCGAAGTCTCCAAGCCGGGCCGCAAGGGAGTGAGTCTGCCCGCCTCCGACGTGCCGGCCCGCGCGAGCCTCGACCCGAAGTACCTGCGGCATGCCGGCCCCGAGCTTCCGAGTGTGAGCGAGCACGACGTGGTGCGCCACTTTACCCGCCTGTCGCTGCGCAACTTCAGCGTCGACGCCAACTTCTACCCCCTCGGCTCCTGCACGATGAAGTACAACCCCAAGCTCGCGGAAAAGATCGCGGGCCTGGAGGAGTTCACCTCGCTGCATCCCCTTCTCCCCCAGCTGAACATGGGAGGCACCCTCACCCAGGGCTTTCTCGAGGTGATCCACTCCCTCGAGCAGTCGCTCTCCGAGATCTGCGGCATGGACGCCTTTACCACCCACCCGATGGCGGGCGCCCACGGAGAGCTCACGGGCATCATGCTGATCGCCGCCTACCACAAGCACCGCGGCGACAGGCGGCGCACGATCCTGATCCCCGACTCGGGCCACGGCACCAACCCCGCCAGCGCCGCCATCGCGGGGTTCGAGGTCAGGGCCCTGCCGTCGGACAGCCGCGGCTGCGTCGACTTCGAAGCCTTCAAGGCGGCCCTCGGACCCGACGTGGCCGGCATCATGCTCACGCAGCCGAACACCCTGGGCATCTTCGACCCGAACGTGCGCCGCATCACGGACCTGGTGCACGAGGCCGGCGGCCTCGCCTACTACGACGGCGCCAACCTGAACGCGATCCTCGGGCGCGCGCGGCCGGGAGACCTCGGATTCGACGTGGTGCACGTCAACGTGCACAAGACCTTTGCCACGCCCCACGGCGGCGGCGGGCCCGGCGCCGGGCCCGTGGGAGTCAAGAAGGCGCTGGCGCCCTTTCTGCCGATCTCCCGCGTCGTGCGGCGGCCCGACGGCACTTACTACCTGCACTACGACGAGCCGCTGTCGATCGGCTACATCTCGCCGTTCTACGGCAACTTTCTCGTGCTGCTCAAGGCGTACGCCTACATCCTGCTGCTGGGCAGGGAAGGGCTGCTGCAGGTGAGCGAGACCGCAGTGCTCAACGCCAACTACGTGCTCGCGCGGCTGCGCGACCGCTACGAGGCTCCGCACACCGAGCGGGTGATGCACGAGCTGGTGCTCTCGGCCTCCCGGCAGGCCGAGAGGGGGGTCAAGGCGCTCGACATCGCCAAGGCCCTCATCGACCGGGGGATCCACCCGCCGACGATTTACTTCCCCTTGATCGTCAAAGAGGCGCTGATGATCGAGCCGACCGAAACCGAGAGCAAGGAGACCCTCGACCATTTCGTCGAGGTGATGCGCGAGCTGGCGGACCTCGCCGAGCAGGATCCCGAGCGCTTCCACAACTTTCCCGAAACCACTCCGGTGGGAAGGCTCGACGAGGTCAAGGCCGCCCGCGACATGGACCTGGCGTCGCTGCTGTAGCCGGCGGCGCCCGCGCCCCTACCCTCCCGCAGACAGCGCGGCCACCAGCGCGTCCCACACCGGGTCGGCGGGCGGCGGCGCCACGATCGTGATCGGCCGGCCGCCCACCGGGTGGCTGAGCGCGAGGCTGCGCGCGTGCAGGTGGATGCCGCCGCCGGGGTTGGACCTGCGGGCGCCGTACTTGAGGTCGCCCCGGATCGGGCAGCCGATCGCCTGGAGCTGGCTGCGGATCTGGTGGTGGCGGCCGGTGTCGAGGGCGATCTCCAGCAGGTGGTAGCGGTCCGAGGAGGCGATCAGGCGGTAGCTGAGGCTCGCCTTGAGGGCGCCGCGCCGCGGCCGATCGTAGGCAAAGGACTTGTTCTTCTCCGCGTCGCGCAGCAGGTAGTGCACGAGCGTGCCCTCGGGCTGGGGCGGAGGCTGCGACACCGCCGCCCAGTAGGTCTTGCGCACCGCCCGCTCCCGAAAGGCGGCGTTCATGCGGCTCAGCGCCTTGCCGGTGCGCGCGAACAGCACCACGCCGCTCGTGGGCCTGTCGAGCCGATGGATCACGCCGACAAAGGCCCTGCCCGGCTTGCCGCAGCGCTGCTTGAGGTAGTCGGCCACGCGAGCCGCCAGGGGTGTGTCTCCCGTCTGGTCGGCCTGCACGATCTCGCCCCACCTCTTGTTCACCGCGATGAGATGGTTGTCCTCGTAGAGAACCGCGAGGCCGCCCGTCTCACTCACGGGGCTTGCCTGCCAGCACGAAGTAGTGGGCCCCTCGCCAGTCTGGCCCGATCTCTTCCTTGTGGTAGAAGAGCCGGACCGCGAGACCGCTCATCAGGTTCTGCACCTCGGCCTCGGCGAGATAGATGTGCGGAACGCCCGCCTCGGGGCCTTCGGTCTTGACCACGACGTTGGCCGCGACGCGGCGCAAGCGCGGGTCGCCGAGCTGCGGGCTCGCGGTGGAATTGAGCGTCACGAACAGCTCGCCCCCGGGGGCGAGCACACGCCGGATCTCGCTCACGACGCGCGCCAGGCCCGCAGCGTCGGTATGGTAGATCACGTGAAAGGCGAAGAGACAGTCGAAGGTTGCGTCCGGGTACGGCAGGCTGTGCATGTCGCCTTGGCGCACGGTCACGTCGAGGCCCTCGCTGCGGGAGCGCGAGTCGACCTCCCGCACGGCCTCGCTCGACGAATCGAAGGCGTCCACCACCAGGCCCGCGCGGGCGAACAGCAGCGAGTGGCGGCCGAGGCCGCACCCCAGGTCGAGGACGCGCCTGCGGCCGTCGCGCTTCCAGCGGTGCGCAAGGTAGTAGCTCTCCTCGGCGGGGTCCTCCCACGTCTGCCGCTCTTCGACCGCGGCCCAGTTCCAGCTCGCCCCCTGCATCGCGCCTCCCGCGCCGGCTTGTTCGCCCGCGCCCGCTCCGCCTATAATGGCTGGGCGTCGCGATCGTCACGGCTGCGCGTCGGCCGGCGGCCGCTCCGCAACCGGAGAATCATGCGACTGCTGTTTGTGATCCAGGGCGAAGGCCGCGGCCACATGACCCAGGCCGTTGCCCTGCGCGACATGCTCGTGCGCCGCGGCCACACCGTGGTCGAGGCCCTCGTCGGTTGCAGCCGCCGCCGCCAGATCCCCGCCTTTTTCTTCGAGCGCATCCGCTGTCCGGTGCGCAGCTTCGAGAGCCCGAACTTTGTCGTGGCCAACGACCGGCGGATCCTCATCGCCCGCTCCGTGGTGTACAGCTTCGCGAGGACCCTTGTCTACCTGCAGAGCGTCGCGTTCGTGCGCCGCCGCATCCGGGCCCTGGCCCCCGACCTGGTGGTGAACTTCTACGAGCCGATGAGCAGCTGGGCCTGCAGCCTGCGCCTGCGGGCCGTGCCGTACGTGACCCTGGGCCACCAGTACCTGTTCCTTCATCCTTCGTCCATCTTTCCCGGGCGCAGCCTGTTCGCCCGGCTCGGCGCCCAGCTCTACACCATCGCCTTCTCGCTGCGGGCGCGCAGGCGCCTGGCGCTCTCGTTCACGCCGATGGCCGATCGGCCCGGCCGCAGGCTCTACGTGGTGCCGCCCCTGCTGCGGGAGCAGGTGCGGCAGCTGCGCCCTACGACCGGCGGCCACATCCTCGGCTACATGCTCAACCCGGGCTACGCGGGGCAGATCATCCGCTGGCACGAGCGGCACCCGGAGGTCGAGGCCCACTTTTTCTGGGACAGGCGCGACGCCCCCGACGACCTCCAGGTGCGGCTGCGCCTGCATTTTCACCGCATCGACGACGAGAAGTTCCTCCGGCTGATGGGAAGCTGCCGCGGCTACGCGGGCACGGCCGGCTTCGAGAGCGTGTGCGAGGCGCTCTACCTGCGCAAGCCGGCCCTGGTGGTGCCGACAGCGGGCCACTTCGACCAGCGGTGCAACGCCCTCGACGCATTTCGCGCAGGCGCCGGGGTGGCGGCAGACTCGTTCGATCTCGACCGGCTGATGGCCCTCATCGCCGTCTATGACGGCGACAACCACGGGTTCGGAGCCTGGGCGGACCAGGCCGAGCCGATGTTCCTGCGGCACCTGGAAGCGGCAGCCGCGCGGCGACGCCACAGACGCGAGGGGGATCCGGCATGAACGACGACAGCCACGGCGGACCGTGGCGGGGCCTGGTACCCCCGCAGCTGCTGTTCGCGCGGCGCGAGTTCCTCGGCGTGGCGCTGGAGCCGCCGGACACCCGGCCGGGCGACGGTTCCTGTTGTACGTCGAGGCGATCGACGGGCGCCTGACGCAGAGGCTCGGGCTCAACGAGACGGTCGAGCGGGTGCTCGTCTTCCAGACGCGGCTGCCGTAGAGCGGACGCGCCTGCGCGCAGGCAACGCACGCCCGACGGCGCGTTTGACTCCACAGTCTGACTTGTATACACTCGAGTCATGACTCTACGGGATGGAGTCGCACCGTGAGCTACATCACTCTACGCCAGATACCTCCCGCGATCGAGAAGAAGCTGAGGACGATGGCCGCTGCCAGCGGAACGAGCCTGAACAAGACCATCATCAGGGTGCTCGCGCGCGCCCTGGGAGTGCCGGAGGGGGGCGAGAAGGCCCGGGACCTGTCAGACCTCGCGGGCACCTGGAGCGAGCAGGAGGCGGCCGAGTTCGATGAGGCCGTCGCCGCGTTCGAGCAGATCGACGACGAAGTCTGGCGTTCATGAGAATCTGCCTCGACACGAGCGCCTACTCCGCCCTCAAGCGGGGCGACCCCCGCGTTGCGAAGATCATGGAGACCGCGGAGGACATCCTTGTACCGGCCGTTGTTCTGGGCGAGCTACATGCGGGCTTTCAGATGGGAGAGCGCTCCGAGCGCAACACGCGCGAGCTCGAGGAATTCCTCAACCGGCCCGGCGTGCTCGTCGTCGACGTGGATCGACGCGCAGCCGAACGCTATGGGCTGCTCTTCAAGACGCTCAAGGCGACCGGCCGGCCCGTGCCCACCAACGATCTCTGGATTGCCGCCGTCGCCGTCGAGACGGGTTCACGGGTGCTCAGCGACGACGCTCATTTCGACGTGATCCCGGGCGTGTTCCGCCTCCGCGGCTGACCCGGCAGGCGCGAGCCCTCAGCAGCGCAGCTCCAGAGGCCTGCCGCGCTCGATGCGCACCGGCGCGGCGAACCGCAGCGTGTCGCCCTCGAGGGCGTGGGCGACCGCGGCGCCGCCGAGCGTCACGCGCACGCTGGGCTTGCCGCGCAGGCGGTCGAGGGAGAACTCGCGCAGGGCGAGCGTCCCGCCGAGCACCGTGAGGCGCGCGCGGTTGCCTTCGAGCTGGAAGACTCCCCACGACTCCTGCACGCTCCAGAAGGCCGAGAAGCGGGCGCCGGCGGGAGCACCGCCGGCCGGCTCGAGCGGCGCAAAGCCGATCGAAGCCTCGGTCATGTCGAATCTGAAACCGGAAAAGGCGAGCAGCAGCGCGTAGGAGGCCATCGAGCGGGCGTAGTTGCTGCCGCACTCGATCTCGTTCCAGGGGTTGCGCTTGGCTCCGTCGTAGCGGGCGCGGACCGCCCGCACGATCGCCAGGCCCTCGTCGAGGAGCCCCTCCTGGATCATGTGGCAGGCGGCCTGGTACTCGAAGCCGGCCATCATCTCCTCGGCGTACGGAACCGGGAGCGCCGGCTTGGCCCGCGGGAAGCTGCAGATGACGGCGCCGCCTTCGTCGTTGAGCGCGAAGACGCGGCACGGGTTGGCCAGATCGCGGACGCTCGCCTTGTAGTTGTGGCGGAAGACCGCCTCCAGCGCCCTGCGGGTCTTGGCTGCGTCAAAGACGCGGCCGAGCCCGACGATGTTCGCGTGCCACTGGGCGAGCACCTGGTCGAGAAGGCAGCCCTCGGCCACCTGGTACTTGATCTCGCCGTGCTCCTCGTCCCAGTAGGTGTCGCGGGCGTCGCCGCTTCCCTCGTCGGCGCCGGGGTAGCCGGCGAGGATCGCGCGATCGCGGATGTCGACCTTGTGGAAGTAGTACTCGCCGTTGAAGAGGTTGGAGTCGACCCACCCGCGGCCGCGCTCGAACAGCGCGCGGTACTCCGCTGCGGCATCCCGGTCGCCCAGGTGCTCGGCCATCTGCGCAGCGGCCTCGAGAGCGGCGAGGTAAAAGCCGGTGAGCCAGGAGTTGGGCCCGAACAGCTCCATGTCCAGGGTGTGGTGCTGGCGGCCTTCGAGCACGCCGTCGCGGTCGCGGTCCCAGCGGTCGCGGTTGGCCTCGGACCAGGCCCAGGCGATCGCGCTCCTGATCTGCGGCCAGTGCGAGCGCAGCCACCCGGTGTCGCCCGAGATCTTCCACTCGCGGTAGGCCTTGATCACGGCTCCGAACTGGCCGTCGGCGCAGGGCCGGAAGGACGTGCGCTGCCTGCCGAGCGGAAGCTGCAGCCGGAAGGTCATGTCGCCGCCGGGGCCCAGGTTGTAGCGCAGCTCGGCGTCGCGCATCGAGCGCTCGAGGGCGGGAAAGAGAAAGGGCAGCGCGTAGGCGTAGTTCCAGACGTGCTGGCAGCTTCCTTCGCAGCAGCCTTCGTGGGGGTGGCAGCCCTCGAAGCCGTAGAAGGTGCCGTCCTCGAGGCGCATCACGGTCGGCGACTTGAGGATCGAGAGATTGGCGCTCACAGCGTCGAGCACCGGCTCGGGAAGGGTGCTGCCGAAGAGAGCATCGCGGAACTCGCGCGTCTGTCGAGCCAGGCGCTTCCAGTTGCCGAAGCAGTAGAGGGCGCTCTCGGTCGAATCGCGGAAGACGGTGGCGTACCAGTTCTTCCAGGTGCGCGGCCGGCAGGCCCCGCCGCAGCCGCACTCCGCGGCGCCCGCCGCGCCGCCGGCGCTCGCGGCGCCGCAGCCTTCGCCCTCGACCTCCGGGTTCCAGTAGTTGGTGCAGTTGGGAAACGACCAGCTCACCACGAAGCGGGCTGTCGCGGCGGCGCCGGGCTCCACGTGCAGGTGCGCGGCCAACAGCGCGATGTCGTCGCCGCTGTACTGCTTGCGCCCGCTGGAGGCGCCGCTGTAGCGGCGGTTGGCAAAGGGGCCGGGCTTGAGCAGGTCCTGCCAGTAGACGGCCAGGTTGTCGAACCACCGGCCGCGGTACAGGTACTCCTGGTAGCTCACCCCGTCGCAGTCGGTGGCGATCGTGAGATCGCCGAACGCGGGGTCGCCGGAGGCGATCGCGTCGGAGTCGAGGCGCAGCAGCGAGAGGCCGCCGTCGCGGCGATAGCGGTTGCGCGCCCCCGAGGCGAGCGGGTTGCGGGCTACGAGGACGACCGTGTAGGCGAGCTGCTCGGAGGTCGTGTTGCGCGCCTCGATCTCGAAGAACGCGGCGGGGATGCCCGAGTCGCGGTCGTTGTGAGGAATGAAGGGGTTAAAGGCCTCGAGGCGCACCTGCCCCGGGAAGCCCTGATCCTCGAACGTCAGCCTGGCCAGCGGATAGGTTCCCGTGAACTCGACGTCGCGGAAGTGCGGAAGCCCCGCGAGCGAGTCCCGCGGCGCGCCGAAGCCGAACCCGCTGTACCGCCCGCCGCCCAGCTCGCCGGTGTAGGGCGGCGCGAGGTCGCCCTGCAGGACGCGCGCGTCGATGACCCGGCCGTCGCGCTCGGCCCTGATCGCGAAGTGGCTCGGCCCGTTGCGGCTGCCCTTGTTGGGCCTGTTGAAAATCTCCCAGTCGACGAGCGCGCCGTTGCCCGCCAGGCCGATCGAGCCTGTGCCCAGGCCGCCCAGCGGAAAGGAGACCTCCCTGGCGCCGGCCCCGCGATACACGAATGCCATGCCTGCTCCCGGCGAACCGTAGCATCGCGCTCAGCGGCCGGTCAAACCGGAGGCCGGCCGCGGCGCCCCGCGGTGCGCAGCCCGCGCAGCGGCGCGGCGCCTCGCCGCCCCGGACCGCAGCCGGCGCGGCTTGACCGACCGCGCGCCAGACCCTACGCTGGCCGCCAGGAGGAGCAACGATGGCTGCCGGCAACCACCAGTTCAACGGACCCTACACCGGGGACAACCTGACAAAGGTCGCCTTTCCGCTCGGCGGAATCGGCGCGGGCATGCTCTGCTTCGAGGGCTGCGGCGCGCTCTCCCACGTCTCGCTGCGCGGCAGGCCGGAGATCTACAACGAGCCGCTGGCCTTTTCGGCGCTGTGGGTCGAGGGGCTCGGCGCCCGCGTGCTCGAGGGGCCGGTGCCCGAGTGGAAGCTGTTCTTTCCCTGGGCCGACAGCCAGCGCCTGTCCAGCGGCAACGGGGGAGGCGGCAAGAGCTACGGCCTGCCCCGTTTTGCCAGGGCGAGCTTTCTCGCGCGCTTTCCCTTTGCCACGCTGAGCCTCGGCGACTCCTGGCCCCTCGACGTCGAGATCACGGGCTGGAGCCCCTTTGTGCCCGGCGACGCGGACGCATCGAGCCTGCCGGTGGCCGGCATCGAGGTGCGCCTGCGCAACCGCAGCAGGAAGACCCTGCGGGCGGTCTACTCGTTCCACTCCCGCAACTTCCTGGCCACCGGCGCGGGCGGCGACAGCGTCTCCCGCGTCGCCGGCGGCTTCGTGCTGCGCCAGGCCGGCAGCGACGCCCGGCCGCAGGACGAGGCGGCCTTCGCGGCCGTGATCGGGGAGCCGGGCGCCCGCGTCGACGCCTCGTGGTTCCGCGGCGGCTGGTGGGACCCGCTCACGATGGTGTGGAAGGCGATCAGCTCGGGCAAACCCGAGGACCGCGACCCGCCCCGCGAAGGCGGCCCCAGCCCGGGCGCCAGCACGGCGATCGCCCTGCGCCTCGCCCCCGGCGCCGAGCGCACCGTGCGCCTCCTGCTCGCCTGGTACGCGCCCAGGACCGACCTTGTCACCGGCAAGGGCGTCGACGACGAGAGGCAGGCCCCCGGCACCTACTCGCCCTGGTACGCCGCGCGCTTCGGCGGCATCGAGCAGGTGCTCGAGCACTGGAAGAAAGAATACGCAAGGATGAAGGCTGCAAGCGAGACCTTTGCCCGCTGCTTCTATGACACGACCCTGCCGCCCGCGGTGGTCGAGGCGATCGCCGCGAACCTCACGATCCTCAAGTCGCCCACGGTGCTGCGCCAGGCCGACGGGAGGCTCTGGTGCTGGGAAGGCTGCTGCGACAGCAAGGGCTGCTGCCCCGGCAGCTGCACCCACGTGTGGAACTACGCGCAGGCGATCCCGCACCTGTTCCCCGCCCTCGAGCGCAGCCTGCGGTGGAGCGAGTTCCACGAGGGCCAGGACGACCAGGGACAGCAGTCGTTCCGCGTGCCGCTGCCGATCCGCAAGGCCGTGCAGGAGCGGCCGCCTGCGGCCGACGGCCAGCTCGGCGGCATCATCAAGGTCTACCGCGACTGGCGTGTGAGCGGCGACACCGACTGGCTGCGCTCGCTGTGGCCCCTGGTCAAGCGGAGCATCGACTACTGCATCAGCCACTGGGACCCCGATCGCAGCGGGCTGCTCGTCGAGCCCCACCACAACACCTACGACATCGAGTTCTGGGGCGCCGACGGGATGTGCGGCAGCTTCTACGCCGCCGCCCTGCGCGCCGCCGCGCTCATGGCCGAGGCCCTCGGCGACGACCCGAGGCCCTATCAGGAGCTCTACGAGAAGAGCCGCAGCCGCCTCGAGAACGAGCTGTTCGACGGCGAGTACTTCGTGCAGCACGTCCAGTGGAAGGGCCTGCGCGCCGGAGATCCGACCACGTTCAAGACGCTGGAGCAGACCAGCTACGGCTCGGCCGAGGCGCGGGAGCTGCTCGGCGCCGAAGGGCCGAAGTACCAGTACGGCCCCGGCTGCCTGTCCGACGGAGTACTCGGCGCCTGGATGGCCGAGGTCTGCGGCGTGGGCGAAGTGCTCGACCGCTCCAAGGTCACCAGCCACCTGGCATCGGTCTACCGCTACAACTTCCGCCGCAGCCTCGAGGATCACGCCAACCCCCAACGGCCGACCTACGCGGTGGGCGGCGAGCCCGGCCTTCTGCTGTGCTCCTGGCCCAAGGGAGGCAAGCCTTCGCTGCCGATGGTCTACAGCGACGAGGTGTGGACCGGCATCGAGTACCAGGTCGCCTCGCACCTGATCCTGCGCGGCCGCCTCAGGGAGGGCCTCGCCATCGTCGAGGCTGCCCGCTGCCGCTACGACGGCAGGACGCGCAACCCCTTCAACGAGTACGAGTGCGGGCACTGGTACGGCCGCGCCCAGGCTTCGTACGCGCTGCTGCAGGCCCTCACGGGGGCGCGCTACGACGCCGTCGAGCGGGTGCTCACGATCGCGCCCGCCGCAGCCGGCGACTTCAGGGCGTTCCTCGCCACGGCCACCGGCTACGGAACCGTGGGCGTCAAGAGGGGCAAGCCGTTCGTGGAAGTGAAGAGCGGCAGGATCGTTGTGGACCGTATCGACTACAGGCCGGCTGAGCCGGCGCCGGCGGGCGCCAAGGCGGCCAGGCGCCGGCGGCCGGCCTCCGCGAGGGCGCTCAAGCGGCCGCGCCCAGCGCCAGCGCGGCGTAGCCGACGACGCGCGAGCGGCTCCCGGTAACGTCGCCGGAGCTGCAGGCGGCCAGGAGCACAGGCGGCCGCCCGCCCGCGACTTTCGACAGCAGCAGCAGCGTGGTCACGGCCGAGGCGCCGCACAGCTCGCAGGGCCCCAGCTGCGCCCGCTCGTGGAAGCGGCTCGGGTCGCCCTCGAGGATCGCGGCCAGGGTGCGCTCGTCGATGCGCCTGGCGTCGTCGTAAGCGTGGTAGTGCGAGAGGTCGGTGGAGGCGATGTACAGCGCCCGCCTGCCCTCCAGGACCTTGCGCAGCGCTGCGGCCAGCCGCTGGCATGTCTCGAAGGCGCCGTCGCCTATGAGGATCGGCACGATCGGCACGGCGCCAAGGAGCACCTGAACGAAGGGCAGCTGCATCTCGAGGCTGTGCTCGCTCTCGTGAGCCTCGGGCCTGAAGCCCACGCAGCGCTCCCCTGATATCAGCCGGGTCACGGTCTCCTGGTCGACGGGCAGGTCGCCCAGCGGCGTGCGGTAGGAGGAGTAGCGGCCGACCGACGCCCCGCGGAAGTGCAGGTGATGCGAAGGCCCGAGCAGCACCACCGCGTCGAAGCGCTCGCCCTCCACCATTCGGTAGCCGGCAGCGGCGACGGCGCCCGAGTACGTGTAGCCCGCGTGGGGTAGGATCAGGCCCCACGGCCGGCCGGCTGCCGGGTCAGGGGCGGGCGCCTGGCGCAGAAGACGGCGGATTTCGCTCTCCAGCTCCCTGGGTTCGGCCGGGTAAAAGGAACCGGCCACCGAGGGCAGCCGCGTCTCGCAGGATCGGTCGGGGCTCGGTGTGAACATGACTCCTCCCGCGCCGATTATGACGCCGCCCGCTGCCGCGCTCAAGGCCCGCCTCCTCACACGCCTCCCGCGGCCGGCCGATAAGGAAACAGGGAGGGCCTGTTGAAGGGCGACGTCCGTACCGCCTCGCTCGCGGCCGCCGTCGGGCTGGCCGCAGCCGGCGGAGTGCTCTGCGTGTCTCTGGTGGCTCACCTCAGGAGCGCAAGCGTCGATTCCCTGCTCCTCGCTGCGCCCGGGGCCTTTCTGTTCACGGCGTTCCAGGGAGCGGCCTTCTTCGTGCCCGCCTACCTGCTGGCGTGCGCCGTGATCCTCGCTTCGCGTTCCTTTGACGGCGGTGACCTGCTCGCCCTCACCCTCACGGTCGTACCCTTTCTCACCGCCGCGCTGGCCCTCAAGACGATCTTCGAGGACGCCGACGCCGCGGCGCCGGCCACCCGGCTGGTGCTCGCCCTCTTTGGCCGCTTTCCCGGCGTGCTGTTCCTGGGGGCGCTCATGGCACTGGAGCTGCTCGCGATCCGGCGCCTGCGCGCCGCCTGCCTCGCCGCAGGCGGGCGCCCCCGGGCGGGGGAGCGGGAGCGGCTGTTCCGGCCGGACGTGGAGCAGCGGGTCGGCGACCGCGAGGCGGTGCGCAGCGCCCCTGACCCCGAAGTCGGCTGGAGGGGCCTCGGCCGGTTCGAAACCCCTCCCGGCCCCGCCCAGGCGCGCGACTGCGCTCCAGGCGCAGGCGACGCGCTCGAGGTCGAGCCGCTCGAGGCCGAGCCGCAGCGCAGGACCACCTTTACCCCGATGAGGCTGCTGCCGCCCGACGCCGTGGTGGCCGAGGCGAGCGCCGAGGCGCAGCCGCTGCCGCCCGCCCCGGTCAAGCGCGAACCCGCTGCAGCCCAGGTCGCGGAGGCCGAGCAGGCCGAAGGGCCGGCCCCGGGCATCACCCTGCCGCCCCCGCGCAAGGGCAAGCGCTTTGGCCACTACTCGGTGCCGCTCAAGGGCATCCTCATCGACCGCGCCCAGCCGGACGCGACGGCGGTGGACAAGGACTCCCGCGACGCCGGCGCGATCCTGATGCGCACCCTCGAGGAGTTCAGCATCAACGCCGAGCTCACCGGCATCCGCAAGGGTCCCGTCATCACCATGTTCGAGATCCTGCCGTCGCACGGCGTGAAGCTCTCGAAGATCGTCAACCTCGCCGACAACATCGCGCTGCGCCTCGCTGCCCCTCGCGTGCGCATCGTCGCCCCGATCCCCGGCAAGCACGCGGTCGGCATCGAGGTGCCGAACAAGCGGCGCGCCATCGTCTCGTTCCGCGACATCGTGAGCCTCGACCTGTTCAAGGACACCCACCTGGAAATTCCCCTGGCCATCGGCAAGGGCATCTCCGGCGAGGCTCACATCGTCGACCTCGTCCAGATGCCCCACCTGCTGATCGCGGGGGCCACCGGCAGCGGCAAGAGCGTGTGCGTCAACTCGATCATCGCCAGCATCCTGTACCGCAGGAGCCCGAACGAGGTAAAGCTGCTGCTGATCGACCCCAAGATCGTCGAGCTCAAGCTCTACAACGACATCCCGCACCTGCTCTCGCCCGTGATCACCGAGCCCAAGCGCGCCTACCGGGCGCTGCAGTACTGCATCTACGAGATGGAGCGCCGCTACTCGCTGCTGGACAGCCTCGGCGTGCGCGACATCCGCTCGTTCAACCGCAAGGTCAGGAAGAACAAGATCGCCACCACTCCCCTTCCCTACATCGTGATCGTGGTCGACGAGTTCGCCGACCTCATGGCCACCATCGGCAAGGAGATGGAGTCGACGCTGGCCCGCCTCGCCGCCATGTCGCGCGCTGTGGGCATCCACCTGGTGCTGGCCACGCAGCGGCCTTCCGTCGACGTGATCACGGGCCTCATCAAGGCGAACATCCCCTCCCGCATCGCCTTTATGGTGGCGAGCAAGATCGACTCGCGGATCATCATCGACACCGTGGGCGCCGACAAGCTGCTCGGCCAGGGCGACATGCTCTTCACGCCCGCCTGGGACCCGGTGCCCGTGCGCATCCAGGGCGCCTACCTCGGCGAGGAGGAGCTGGAGGCGCTGACCGCCCACGTCAAGAGCCTCGGCGAGCCCGAGTACATCGACGAGGCCCTCTTTCTCGACGACGAAGAAGAAGACGTGCCCTTTGACGGCGCCGACGACCCGCTGATGGACAAGGCGCTGGAGATCGTGGTGACGGCGGGCAAGGCCTCGGCCTCCTACCTGCAGCGGCGGCTTCAGATCGGCTACAACCGCGCCGCCCGCCTCGTCGAGGCGATGGAGCAGCGGGGCATCGTCGGCCCGGCCCAGGGCAGCAAGCCGCGCGAGATCCTGCACGTGCCCGACCGCGCGCGGGATTGACCCCAACGGCCTCCCTCCACGCCCGGTGGGCAGCCGAGGGACGCCTCATCCCGGCTGCCGCAGAAAAACGGCCCCTGCCCCGCCGGTCGATCCGGATGCCCGCGGGCGCGGCTCGGGCTCTTCTGGACCGGGATCGCGGCGAGTGAAAGCGCGGACGCGCTACGGCTTTGCGCGCGCCATTTCCGCAAGCCGCCGCCGGTAGTAGAGGTAGCTCTCCCAGCTCACGTCGGGCGGCACCTGGTGGTCGACCATCGGCACGTATCCGCCGTGCCGGAGCATGGCGGGCACCTGCCGCGCGAGCTCCGCATCGATGGCTGCCGGGCCGCGGGCGAGGGCCTTCTTGTCTATTCCCCCGAGGATCTGCAGGCGCGGAAAGTCGCGGCGGATCTCGACCACGTCCATGTTCGCCTGCACCTCAAAGGGGTAGAGCCCGGTCACGCCGCCTTGCATCATCGGCGGGATGAGCTTGCGGCAGTCGCCGTCGGTGTCCACGAGCACGACCTTGACCCCGTGGCTGCGCGCCACGTCGGTGATGCGGCGGTAGGCGGGCGTGAGGAACTGGCGGAACATCTCGGGACTGATGAGCGGTCCGTTCTTGTACGACATGTCCTCCCAGATGTGGATGCAGTCGACCTTGACCTCGGAGAGCACGCGGTCGTAGAGCGCGGTCCACAGGCTCGCGAAGCGATCGACGATCGCGCGCACGAGCTCGGGGCGCTCGATGAACGCCACCATGAGCTCGACCTCGCCCATGAGAAAGCGGGGTGAGCCGAAGAACCCGCAGGGATAGCCGCCAAGGGCCACCACGCCGTCGTAGGCGTTCAGGCGCCTGACGACCTCAGGCCAGTCGGCGGGAAAGCGGCCGGGTGAGTCGGGGTCGAGGCGCTCGGCCGCAACCTTCTCCAGGTCCTCCATGGTCGAGACCGGCCACGAGAGGTAGTGCGGGATGCTGTTGCGCGCCCTGGGCATGAGCTTCACGATGCCCATCTCGTCGCGCAGGACCACCTGGTCGCCGTGGTCCTCGAGCACCTCCTCCTTGAAGGGCGGCCAGAGGTGGAGCTGCACCGGCACCTTGAGGGTCGGCTTGTCGAGGCCGGCGGCTTCCAGGACATCGGCGCAGAAGCGGTCGCCGGGCGCGGTCGGGGTGGCAGGGCCGCGGACGGTGTCGCCCCAGGCGGGGTCGCCCTGGACGCCGGAGCGGCGCGGCATGCCTTCGGCGTACCAGCGCTCGACTGCGCCGCCCCAGAAGCCCTGCTCCCAGAAGAGGGTCCTGTCGGCGGGTTGGAAACCCATGATGGCGTGAAAGCGCTCCTTGTCGGTCATTCGGGGTCCCCCTGGCGCCCGGGCACGGGCGCGGGGCCCATTCTGGCACGACCGGGGCGGCCGGACAACCGCGCTCCGGCGGCGGAAACGCGGGGCGGCGCGGGCGTCCAGGGCCAGGGCGCCGTGCAGGCGCTTGGGCCCAGCAGGCGAGTCGACATCTCGCGCAGGGAGGGCCGCCACGCACCCTGAGACGCTTCTGTAACGGTCGTGGCGCAGGCTTGAGCACGTACGACGAGGAGGTGTCAACATGAGAAGGTCGCTGTTCGTGCTGGGGGTCGTGGCAGCGGCGGGACTGTTGCTGGGCGGGTGCGCCACGGTCAAGAGCGTGGACCCGGACCGGTTCCGCGCCGAGGTCGAGGCCATCTACGCGAAATACGCGAGCTCGGCGATCTCGGGCGACGCGGATCTGTGGCTGACGAACTGGGACGAAGACGGCATCCAGATGCGACGGGATTCGCCGTCGGTGGTGGGCAAGAAGGCCCTCGAGGAGCGGGTCCGCAAGGCGTGGCCGACCATGACGATGACCATGACGATCAAGGTCGAAGAGGCCGCGGCAGCCGGGGACTGGGGCTACGCCAAGGGAACCTATCTGCAGACCATCACGCCCAAGGCAGGAGGGCCGACCGCCAAGGTGGACGGCAAGTTCCTCGACATCCTCAAGCGGCAGGCCGACGGCTCCTGGAAGCTGTACCGCGACTGCTTCAACTCGAACGTGGCGAAGTAGGCTGCGAGCGGCTCGACGCGGCCGCCAGGAATTCGCTGGAATCCGCGGCCTCGGCGAGCGATCTTGGGGACTGAAGGAGGAAACAGCATGTCGTGGCGCGGTCCGCTGTTCGCTGTGGTCGTGGCGCTGCTCGCCGCCGGGGCGTTCTGCCAGCAGTTCGAGGTGCCCGACTGGGCGGGCATGCGGTGGTACAAGGGCAACACGAACTGCCACACCAACCTCAACATCATGGGTGGAGACTCCACTCCCGCTGAAACCGCGGGGTGGTACAAGGAGCATGGATACCACTTCGTGTTCATCACCGATGCCGTCCAGCAGGTTTCCGGGCAGCCGGGACCGGTGGACCTCGGGGACGCCCTGAGCGTGGCCGATGCCTCGTTCGTGGTGATTCCCGGCGTGTCCGTGACGTGGAGCCACGCAGGCAAGTACTCCTCCGTGGGGGCGCTGGACGCTCCGCGCGTCATCTTTCGGCAGATGGGGGACACGCTCGTGGACACGCTCCAGCGGAATGTGTCGGCCGTCCGCGAAGCTGGGGCGGTGCCGGTCGTGGTTCACCCGAACTATCATTTCTTCCTCACCCAGGAGGCGCTGCTGGCAGTCGACGGCTGCTCCCTTCTCGAGGTCTACAGCGGGGACCCCATGGCGAACAACGAGGGGCTGGCCGGCTCGCCGAGCGTGGAGCAGATGTGGGACGCCCTGCTCACGGCAGGCAGACGGGTCTTCGGACTTGCGGCTGACGCCGCCCGCGTGTTCAAGAGCGGCGGCGGCGCGCTCATGACGGCCGCCTATCCAGGCACGGGGTGGGTGGTGGTGCGCGCCCGCAGCCTCGACGCCGGCGAGATCACCCGCAGCCTGGAGCGCGGTCTTTTCTATGCGAGCACCGGCGTGGTGCTGGACGACATCGTCGTCGAGGCCCGGAGGATCGAAGTCAGGATCAAGCCGCAGCAGGGGGCGGGCTACACCACCGAGTTCATCGGAGCCGGCGGCAAGGTCCTCTCCAGGACCACGGCCAACCCCGCCGCCTACAGGCTTGCGCGTGGCGAGAAGTACGTCCGCGCCAAGGTCACGGATTCCGCGAAGCGCCGCGCCTGGGTGCAGCCGGTCTTCGTGCGGCAGTGAACGCCTAGTCGCCGGCCATCGGCAGTGTGACCGGGGCGCCGCCCTGCTCCGCCGACTTGCGGATGGCGAGGATCAGCTCCTGGTCCAGCCGCGCCTGCAGCGGCCCGTAGGTCGGCTCGCCGCCCGTGCGCACGGCGTCGACCAGGCTCATGATGCAGCCTGCCACGCCGATCTCGTCGTCGTGCCACTGGGGGTTCGAGCCCTTTTCCTCGGTGCAGAAAGGGTTCTTCCACTCCACGACCTGATGGCCAGGCCGGCCGGTGTGCGCTCGGATCGCCACCAGCGCTCCGCCGTCGCAGCGCTCCCACACGCGCTCGAGCGCGATGAACTGCGGCCCTTCGCCGTCGGGGGTGAGGATCGAGAGCTTCTCCTCGATGTCCAGGCCGAAGCCGACCGAGATGCCCATCCCCTTTTCCGCGAGGAAGCGGCTGCTGCGCCACCAGCGCAGGGCCGAATCGTAGCCCACGCTGGTCCAGTGGAAGACGCCCAGCCTCTCGCCTTCGAACTCCACGAGCCCGTGCTCCTGCGTCTCCTTGCGGGGGCCGTTGGTGCCGGCTATGAGCGACCAGTGCGGGGCGAGGTCGTAGCCGTGCACCGAGCCGACGACGCGCAGGGGCTTGGCGTCGAAGCCGAGGTAGCTGCGCATGACGCTCACCCCGTGGTAGCCGTGGCCGCAGAAGTCGTTGAAGGACGAGTAGACCCGCCCGAAGACGCCGGCGCGGATCAGGGCCAGCTTGATCTGCTCGAGGGGCCTGCGGTGGAACTGCTCGGCGACTTCGATCTTGAGCCGCTGCCTGCGCGCCGAGGCGATGATCGCATCGGCTTCGGAGAGCTTGGGAGCGATCGGCGTCTCGAGCAGCACATTGAGGCCGTGGTCTACGGCAAGCTGGGCCACGATCCCGTTGGAGGCATGGGTGACGGCCACCACGCCGATCGCGGGGCTCGTCTCGCGCACGAGGCGCGCGAGGTCGGTGTACCACGGCACGCCGAGCAGCTCGCCGAGGCGCCGGGCAGGCTCGGGGCTGCGGTTCCACACCGCCACCAGCTCCACGTGCTTCGAAAGGCCCTTGAGCAGTGGAGCATACATGTAGGCCGCGCGCTTGCCCGCGCCGATCAGGGCAACGCGCACTCTCTCGTTCTTGCTCATGGGCCACGATACACCAAGGGAGGCGGTTTGGTAAATGCGAGGCGCCCCGACAGAGGCGGCGCCCTCCTTGAAGCCGGCGGCGCGGAAAGGCCATACTGGGCGCGGAGGGAACCGCATGCACTTCGGCGTCGACTACTATCCCGAGCACTGGCCGGAAGAGCGCTGGCGCACCGACCTCGCCCTGATGCGGCAGCACGGCTTCAACATCGTGCGCGTGGCGGAATTCGCCTGGTGCCGTCTCGAGCCCGCCCAAGGCCGCTACGATTTCGCCTGGCTCGACCGCTTTCTCGATCTGGCCGCGAAGCAGCAGATCGAGGTCATGCTCGGCGTGCCGGTGCGCAACGTCCCGCCGTGGCTCTTCGAGCAGGACCCGACGCTGGCCATCCAGGCCTACCAAGGCCACCGCGAGCAGTTCGGCACCCGCTACGGCGTCTGCCTGAACCACCCGCTGCTGCGCGAACGCGCGTTCGCGCTCTCCGAGCAGATGGCGAGCCGCTACGCCGACAACAGGACGGTCACCTCGTGGCATCTGGACAACGAGCTCGGCGACGCCTCGATCTGCTACTGCGACAACTGCCGGCGGGCCTTTGTCGCGTGGCTGCAGGAGAGGTACGGCACGGTCGAGGAGCTGAACCGGCGCTGGGGCATGGTGTTCTGGAGCCTGGAGATCAACGGCTGGGGCCAGGTTTGGGTGCCGTCGCGCAGCAACCACTTTCCCCACAACCCCGCCCTGCTGCAGGACTACCGCAGGTTCACGTCTGCGACGACCGAGAACTTTGTGCGGGAGCAGGCCGCGATCTTCAAGCGCCTGGCGCCCAACCAGCAGGTGACCACCAACCTGCAGAGCATGACCCGCTACCACACCGACTACTTCCGGATGACGGACGCCCTCGACGTCGTGTCGGTCAACTTCTACCCTCCCCTCTCCTACAACACCGTAGACCTGGACATCATGCGGGGCATGAAAGGCGCCAACTTCTGGGTGGTCGAGCAGAAGGCCGGCACCCCGGAGAACAAGGTGCGAACGGCGGGCAACGTGCACACGCACGTCGGGTTCCTCAACCCCGAGCCCGGCGAGACGCGCATGTGGACCTACGAATCGGTGGCCCACGGGGCGGACGCGGTGCTGTACTTCCGGTGGAGACCGAGCCCCTTTGGCGCCGAGCAGCTGCACAGGGGCATCCTCAACCACGACGCCACGCCCAACCGCGTTTCCGGCGAGATCGGCCGCACGGGCGAGGAGCTGGCGAGGATCGCCCCGTCGCTGGCGGGCACGAAGGTGGAGAACGAAGTGGCCATGCTGCTCTCCTACGAGAGCCGCTGGGCGCTGGACTACTTCTACCCGCACCCGGAGCTCAGGTACCGCAACTACTTCCTCACCTGGCACACGGAGCTCGAGCGCCAACATATCGGCGTGGACATCGGCAGCGCCCACAGGCCGCTGGGAGCCTACAAGGTGGTGATCGCCCCCCTTCTCTACCTCGTCGACCCCAGGGCGATCGAGAACCTGGTCTCCTATGTGAAGGGCGGCGGCACGCTGGTGCTCACCTTCCGCTCCTGCGCCAAGGACGAGGACAGCAACCTGTTCCCATCGGGTCTCCCTGCCGAGATCAGCGAAATGCTGGGGGTCGACATCGAGGAGTCCCAGGCGCTGGCGCCTGACAGGGGCGGCACCCTCGTCATGGACGACGGCGCCTCATACCCGCTGTCGCTTTGGATCGACATGCTGCGCGTTCGGGACGCCAGGGTGCTCGGCCGCTACGGCAGCGGCTGGTACAGGCACAAGCCCGCAGTCACGGTCAGCCGGTTCGGCCGCGGCCGCGCCTACTACGTGGGCACCGCGCCCGAGCGGGCGTTCTACACGGGCTTCCTGTCGGCGGTGATGCGCGAAGCGGGTGTGGAGCCTCTGCTCGCTGCGCCGCGCGCCGTCCATGCGTTCCGCAGAACCGACGGGTCACGGGACCTGCTGTTCCTGACCAATCCTTCGGCCGAGCCGCAGCTCGTGGACCTGGAGGCCGAGCACGTCGACCTGCTCGAGCGCAAGGCGGCGGCCGGCCCGATCACGCTGGAGCCCTGGGGCGTGCGGGTGCTGGAGCGCAGGCGCGAGGTGGGGAAAAAAGCTGACGAAATGTGACTTTCAAAGCATACATTTCTCATGTGAAGACAACAACAGTCAAGGACTTGAAGGCGCATTGGGCCAGTATCGAGGCGCAGGTCAAGGAGGGAGAAGCCTTTGAGGTCCTGAATCGGGGAAGGGTGGCGGCCCACATCGTCCCGCCGACACCGCGGCAGGTGCTGCGGTGGCCGGATCATCTTGCGACCGCGCACAGGAACAGCGGCCGCAAAGGCTCGGACATCATCCGCGAACACCGGGATGGTCGCGGATGATCTACCTGGACACCAGCGCGTTCATCAAGCTGTACATAGATGAGCAGGGCTCCGCCGAGGTGCACGCGCTCGTCGTCGCCCAGAACCATCCTCTGCCTGTATGGCTTCTGATGGAGCTCGAGTTCATCAACGCCATCAGGTTCAAAGTGTTCCTCGACGAAATGGAGCGCGCCGAGGCCGAGCGCCTGATCTCCCTGTATCTCGACCGGAAGAGAAGCGGCCAGTACTTCGCGCCCCACCTCGATTTCGTGATGCTGCACGAGCTCTGCCTTGACCTCAGCACCAGCACGCCGATCACAGGCTGTCGGCCGCTCGACATCCTGCATGTTGCGGCAGCCCGCCTCTGCAACGCGGAGCTGTTCGTGACTGCGGACAAACGTCAAGCGGCTCTTGCCGGGGCCGAGGGCCGGCCGGCCAATCTGGTCTCCTGAGATCGATCGGATGCCCCCGCGCCGCGCCCGCACGCCAGGCCTTGCGGGGGCCTTCAAATAGGGTAACGCGGCGCCGCATTGTGAAATAACGGGCGGCAGGCTGCTCGCCCGGCCGAGGGGCCGGCAGCAGGCGCTACGCCCCATGCTCCAGCGGCAGGCGCTTCCAACCCTTCGCCTCGCGGCGGAACAGCCGCACCTCCTTGGCGCCGAGCTCCAACGGCAGGCTCGCCCCGCCCTGCGCGTCCTCCAGCGTGGTCTTGACCGCCCGGTGCACGTGGTTGACCACGACGAGCAGCTCCTCGCCCGGCCTGCGCAGCGCCACCGCCTCGAGCCACGGGTGCTTGCCCGCAAAGCGCACCGCCACCCCCGCACCGGCAGCCACCGCGCCGTAGAGCCGGTGGGCGCTCGTCGTCATGTTGCCGTCGGGGGTGTTGAGCAGCATGTACTCCAGGGGATAGGCGCAGAAAAAGGTCGCACCGCGGCCGAGCCTGTTCTCCAGCAGGGCGGGCCGCCCGGCCGCGTCCTCGATGAGCACCCGCGCGCCCTCGGGCTGCACGGGCAGGTACGCGCCCTCGCGGCCGGGCTTGCCCACCGGCAGCTCGATCTCCTCACCGCGCTCGAGGCCGCCCAAGTCCGCGACCACCCGCAGGCGCACGGGATCCGCCTCGGGCTGCTCGAGCTGGCCGAAGCGGATGCGCTGCCTGCAGCCAAAGAGCGTCTCGAAGTTCTGCGCGTAGACACCGCCGCGGAAGCCGGCGTACACGTAGAAGAGCCGGCCGCCCTCGCGCACCCAGCGCTCGAGCCGGCTCCACTCGGGCGACTTGAGGCGCGCGCCAGCGGGCAGGATGACGAGCTTGCGTCCGGCAAGCTCGCCGAACCCCCGCACGAAGTCCGGGCTCAGCCCGGCCATCTTGGCAAAGGTAAAGGCCTGCTCGAGCGCGCGGTAGCCCCGCAACCGGTCGAAGCCGTGGTGCGGCAGGTCCTCGTACATCGCGTAGGGCACCCAGATCGCCTCGTCCGGCCGCTCCATCTGCAGCTGGTCGAAGCGCAGCTCGCGGGAGAGGCGGGCGAACTCGGCGAGCACCTTTCCCTGTGCCTTGATCTTGTGCCCGGCCGTGGCAAAGCCGTAGGTGAGCTCGTGGGGCTGGAACGTATAGGGCACCTCATCGGGCAGGTCGAAGTCGGTGAGGCACCAGGCCAGGGCGCCGCAGGCGCCGTTGGCGAGGGAGCTCCAGAGCACCGAGCGGTAGTAGCCCGCCGCCTCCTCGCGGCCGCTGATCAGGTCGGAAGTGCCGAACTCCTCGAGGAGCACCGGCTTGCCCACGTCGACGTAGCGCAGCCTGCAGGGGATGTGGTAGCTCTTGCGCAGCTCGTCCGAGTCGCCGGCTTCCCAGGCGAAGTAGTTGTAGAGATGCACGCCCACCCAGTCGACGTGGTCCTTGACCCATTCGACGCGGAAGCCGTCGTAGTCGGTGCGCACCTCGCAGCGCGCCCCGTCGCCGGTGCTCACCAGCGCCTCCGGGTCCGCTTCCTTGACCGCCTGGTGCATCGCGCGCGTCCACATCGTCGCGGTCTCGGGCGCGAGCGACCCGGTGTAGTTGGGCAGCTCGTTGGTGAGGATCCAGCCCAGGATCGCAGGATGGCCGCGGAAGCGGGAAACCACCCTGCGAACCAGATCGGTCTCCCAGTAGACCATGAAGGGGTCGGCGCAGAAGTCCCGTCCCTGCCTCCACGGGATGTCCCAGTCGGTCCCCGACATGTGGCCAACGAAAAAGGTCGGGAAGAGGCCGATCCGGTGACGGCGGGCGATCTGGAGGAACTGCTCGAAGCGCGCGAGCACCTGCTCGCTGACCACTCCGGGCAGCGGGTTGAGCTCCGGCGACCAGAAGAAGGTCCTCAGCGCGTTCAGGCCCATCGACTCGGCGAGGGCGAAATCGGCTTCGACCGCGTCCGCGTCCCAGCGCTCCCACATCCGGTGGGCTGCGTGCGACGCCCAGTAGTTGGCGCCGACGAGGAACGGCACCAAGGGCTTGAGAATGCTGCGGCGCATGAGATCCTCCCGCGGGGGTGCTATCCCTTTGTGGCTCCGGCGGTGAGCCCGCCGACGAGGTAGCGCTGGGCGAAGAGTGCGAACAGGAACGAAGGGATGGCCACGACCAGCGACGAGGCCAGGGTCTGGCCTACGTAGGTTCCTTCGCGGTTGGCGTAGTCGACGATGACCACCGGCAGGGTCCGCAGCCGCTCCTGGATCAGGAACGTGTTGGGGAGCAGGAAGTTGTTCCACACGCCGATGAAGGTCATCACCGAGCAGGCGGCCAGCCCGGGCAGCGAGACGGGCGCGTACACGTGCCAGAGGGCCCGCAGCTTGCTCAACCCGTCGATGGTCGCCGCGTCCAGCAGATCGCCGGGGATCGTGGAGAAGTAGGCCTGGAGCACCCAGATCGCAACCGGCAGCTCGAAGGCCACGAGGGCCACGATGAGCCCGTGGTGCGTGTTGATGAGCCCGACCCGGCTCATGAGCACGTAGAGCGGGATCACCACAAGGATCTGCGGGAACATGTAGATGAAGAGGACCAGCTTGGACGCGGTCTCCCTCCCCCGGAATGCGTACACGGTGTGGCTGTAGGCCGCGAGCGCGGCCAGAACCGCCACGACGGCCGTAGTGACGAGGGACAGGTACACACTGTTCCAGAGGAAGCGACCGATGCGCAGCGTGCTGAACACGTCGCGGACAAAGTGGAAGGAGAGCTGCCTCGGCACGAGGCGAGGCGGTATGGTGATGAGCGTCTGCGGGTTCTGCAGGGCCGAGACCGCAAGCCAGTAGAACGGGAATAGCGTGGGGACCATGATGAGCACCACGAGGGCGTGCAGGCCCCACACCTTCAGGCGCGCCTTGACCGGCTCGCGCTTGACCGACCCGGTTCCAGCCGTGCTCACGTCATGCTCCTCTTGCGCAGCCGGAAGTAGACCGCGGCGAAGACCATCAGGATCAGGAACAGAAGGATGGTGATGGCCGCCCCTTCGCCGAGCCTGTGCCCGCTGAAGGCGCGCAGGTAGGCGTAGATCGGCGGCGTGGCCGTGGAGTTGGCCGGCCCGCCCCGGGTCATGACCCAGGGCAGGTCGTAGAAATTGAAGATCCAGATCGTGCGCAGTATTCCCGCGATCAGGATGACGGGCGCCAGCAGCGGCAGGGTGATCCGGAAATAGCTCTGCCAGCCGGTCGCCCCGTCGACGACTGCGGCCTGGTACAGCTCGTTCGGAATGCCCTGCAGCCCTGCCAGGAACATCGTGATCATCAGCGGCAGCCCGCGCCACACGTTTGCGACGATCAGCACGACCATGGCCAGGTTCTGGTCAGCGAGCCAGGCGATCGGCTTGGGGATGAAACGCAGCCCCAGCAGGATGTGGTTCGCGATTCCGTAGACGTCGTTGAACATCCAGCGAAAGATGATCGCCACCGTGACCGTCGGCACCAGCCAGGGTGTAATCGCCAGCCCGCGCCACAGGGTCTTCCACTTGAGCTTGGGGTGGTTCAGCAGCTGCGCCAGGGCCAGCCCCAGCACGAGCTGCGGGATCAGGGAGCCAAAGGTGAAGATCAGGCCCTTCCAGAGGGACATCCAGAACGCGGGGTCGGACAGGATGTCGACGTAGTTCCGGAGCCCCACGAAGCGCCGGTCGGCAAGGCGAACGAGGTGGTAGTACCAGGTGCTGAGGTACAGCGCGTATCCGATCGGGTAGATGACGATGAAGAAGATGATCAAGAGAGAGGGGGCATAGAGGAGAAACCCCTCCATGCCCTCCCTTCGAAAGGTCTTTCTCAGGCTCGCAGGCGTGTCCATCACACGCCTGCTACTGCCCCATCAGCTTGCGCAGCTCGTCGGCCACCTTTTTGACCGCCTGCTCGGCCGAGATGTTCTTGGTCAGCATCTCGTTGAGCGCGTTCGGCAGGATGACCTTGTTTTCGATCTCGCCGGCCCACGGGTTGGGCCCGTTCCACTGAGAGATGCCCGAGGAATGCTTGAGGATCTCGGGAGCCATCGGCAGGATCGGCTTGAGGTCCGCGGGCAGCCCGTCGAGGTAGCGCTGCGACTTGTAGTGGCGCTCGAGCGGCGAGAACATGGCGGCCGGGTAGCTCAGGTAGTAGTCGATGAGGCGATCGCCCTCGAACATGAATTCGCTGAAGTTCTTGGCCACGGCCTGGTTGCCCTTCGCGAAGACGACCAGCCCGACCCAGCCCTGGCTGGAGCCGAGGCGCTTGCGGGCCGGGATGTACGTGAAGCCCGTGTCCTTGAGCATGTCCGGGGCCGCGGCCTTGATGGCATCCAGCACCTCCGGGGTGTCGTACATGCCGAGCAGGACGTTCTTGGTGACCAGGTTGCGAAGGTCCGTGACGATGTAGCTCACCGCTCCCTGGGGCGCCGTGTCCTTGATGAGCTTGTGCAGGAACGCGTAGGTCTCCACCGCGGCCGGCTGCTCGATGTTCAGCTTCCACCCGCTCTTGGCCGACGGGTCCTTGTCGAAGATCGTGACGCCGTTGGACAGCAGGAAGCCCCAGACCGGCTTGCCGCCGTGGATGTCGGCGAACGGGATGGTGTAGCCATAACGGTTCTTGGCGGGGTTGGTCACGGCCTTGGCCACGTCGTACATCTCCTCCCACGTCTTGAAGGGCTGCTTGCCGGCCTCGGCCAGCCAGCTCTTGCGGTAGGAGATCAGGTGCGGGGTGACGTAGATCGGGATCGACCACGCCTTGCCGTCGAGGCTGCCCATGACGCTCAGACCGGTGCCGAAAAAGATCTCGGGACCGCCGATCTTCTTGATCACGTCGTCCACGGTCACGATGCCGCCGGTGCCGGCCAGGCTCTGCGGCCAGCCCTGTCCGACCGTAGCCAGGTCGGGCGGGTTGCCTGCGCTGATCGCCGCCACCATCTTGTCAAAGGCGCCGGTCCAGCCGATGACGTTGATCTCGACCGTCACGCCGGGGTTGGCCTTCTGATAGTCCTGGGTGATCTTTTCCAGGGCCTTGGCGCGCGACTCCTGCGTCAGGGTCGACCAGATCGTGAACTTGCCCTTGATCGCCGCAGCCGCCTCGCCCTTTTGCGAGCCCGCGAACACGGGCAGGACGAGCAGGACGGCGATCACGAGGGCCAGAACGAGCTTGGTTCTCATGCCTTCCTCCTCCGCGAGATTGGTTGCTGAAAGCTCATCATAACGCCGGCTGCCGTCGGAAGGCAAATGCTTTCCACGCCGGCGTGCGGGGCCGGCGGACGTTCAGGCCAACAGGAACACCTTGCCGGCCTTGCCCGAGACGAACTGGTCAAAGGCCTCCTGCGCGCTTGCCAGCGGGTACTCGTGCGTGATGATCTCCTCGGCTATGGGCGTGCGCCGCAGCAGCTCGGCCATCTCGTCCCAGTCATTGAGGTTGTAGTGCCAGGCGCCCAGAAGCGTCAGGCCCTTGTTGATCAAGTCCAGGGTCGGGTTCACCGGAACCGGCTCTCGGTTCTGCCCGATCCAGGCCGCCATTCCGCCCGGCCCCACCGCGTCCAGGCAGAGGCGCTGCGCTGCCGCGCTGCCGGAGGCGTCCAGCGCCCGTGTCGGCCCGCAGGGCGCAGCAGCGTCGGCGACGGCCTCGCGAATGCGGCTGTCGCCGGCGTCGAGCGCCGCGTCAGCGCCGAGCCGCAGGGCCAGCTCGCGCCGGTAGGGCTCGACGTCCACGCCGATCACCCGGGCGCCGCGCGCCTTGCCGATGACGACTGCGCCCAGGCCGACGGGCCCCAGGCCCGTGACCAGCAGAGTGTCGGCGTGGCCGACAGCCATGCGCTTCTCGGCGCCCAAGGCCGGCGCCAGGGCGCAGCCGGCGAGCGCGCCGCGGCGGAAGGAGATGTCGTCGGGCAGGGGGCTGAGCACGAAGTCCTGCACGCGCACGTAGTCGGCAAAGTGCGTCTCCCACGGCGGCTTGCTGCGGCAGAGGATGTAGTTGCCGGTCCGGCACTCGCGGCAGCGGCCGCAGCCCGACAGCGGGTTGATCACGACGCGGTCGCCGACGCGCACGCGGCTGGAGCCTGCAACGGCAGCCACCTCGCCGGCGCCCTCGTGGCCGGCGGTGCGCACCGGCTGATCGGAGAAGAACGCCTTGCGGTCGCTGCCGCAGATGGGCGACACGCGGACGCGCACGACCACCCACTCGCCGTCGGGCGTCGGGTCGGGACCTTGTTCTATCCAGGCCTTGCCTTTCTGAAGAACCAGGCGCCTCATGTCAGCCCTCCGGCCAGATGGCGTCGAGCGACGCCTTGGTCGCTGCCAGCGCCTCGTTGGGGCTCATGCGCTTGACCCGCTCGCTGAACGGCTCGACGATGACGGGCCCGCTGTAGCCGATGGTGCGCAGCGCGCCCATGAAAGCCCCGAGGTCGATGACCCCGCTTTCGCCGGGCAGGCAGCGGACCGTGTCCTTGAGCTCGTCGATGGGGATGCCCGCGGGCGCGTCGTTGACGTGCACGGTCACGATCTGCCGCTCGTTGCAGCGCGTGATGTCTTCGACCGCGTGGCGCGCCGTGTACCAGTGCCAGGCGTCGAGCAGCAGGCCTGCGTTGCCGCCGGAGGCGGCGCCGACGGCGTCGGCGAGCTCGAGCATCCCCGGCAGCGTGTGGATGAACTCGTAGCGGTGCCCGTCGCGCAGCGTCCTGGGCCCCAGGAACTCGAGCCCGAGCCGGCAGCCGTGGCCAGCGAGCACGCGGGCGCACTCTCCGAGCCGCGACCGGTGCAGCTCGAAGTTCGCCTTGAAGTCCAGCTCGTCGCTCCACGAAAAGATGTAGGTGCTGCAGCGGTCGAAGCCGGCGGCTGCGACAGCGGCCACGCGCGCCTCCAGCTGCGCGAGGCCGCCGCGGAAGGTCTGCTCGTCGGCGCGAAAGTTCACGGGAAGCCCGAACCCCGCCGGCTTGAGGCGCAGCTCGTCGAGCAGCGCGCGCACCCTCTGCGGCCCGGCCTCCATGTCGTCGGGCAGATTGATGTGAACGCCCTCGAAACCCAGCCGCGCTGCCATGCGCGCAGCCGGCTCCAGCGGAAGGCGCACCCCGATGGGTCCGAACGCCACGGCCTTGTACACACTTCACCTCCGGTTGCACGGGGACTATCGGCTGAGGCCGTGGCCTTGGTCAACAGCGGGGGGGCGCGAGGGCGCAGCGACGCCGCGCGCGGCGCACCCCGCGCCCGGGCGACGGCGCCGCTCAGTGGCCGAGCGAAGCCTTGATCCGCCCCAGCAGATCGCCCAGCTGCGCTTCCCGCTTCTTGAGGTACTCCTTGTACTCGTGGTCGCGGCAGTGGTGGATTTCCACGCGGATGTCGCCTTGTTCCTTGGTGAGCAGCATCTCCATGAGCGCCAGGTCGTCCTTGGTGAGGTTCACGCTCATACCACCCTCCTGGTACCTGATCGTGCGGCTCTGCCCCCATTATAGGCGAGGCGCGCCGTGTTTGCCTGAAGGCGGCCGCCGGCCCGCTCAGGCCGCGAGCGCGGGCTCCTCGCCCGCAGCGCGCCGGGCGAGCGGCACCAGGCTCAGCGCGCCGAACAGCACGGTGCTCGCCAGCGGCAGCAGCGCGGAGGCGCGCAGCGTGCCGGCCAGCCCCACCCGGTCGGCCACTGCGCCGAAGATCGCCGGGCTCGAGGCGTTGGCCACGGTCATCACGCCCATGAGGATGCCGAAGACTTCGCCCTTGCCGAACCGAGGGCCCAGGCGCGCCACCACGATGTTCTGCGTCGGGGTGCAGGCCAGCGAGACGACTCCCAGGGCAAAGACCAGGGGAAGTGCGAACGCGGCCGACGGGGCGCTGCCCAGAAGGAACAGCACCGGCACGGTCGCCGCCGTGTACAGCAGCAGGAGCAGCAGCGGGTTGCGGCGATCTGCGAGCCTTCCGGCCGGCGGGGCCACGAGCATGCCGCCCGCGAAGAACAGCGCCGTCGCGTACGAAGCGGCGCCGGCGCTCAGGCCGAGCTCGTCGCGCAGAAAGGTCGGCACGAAGCTCATCGCGCCGTTGATGGCGAGAAAGCGCACCATGTTGCCGAGCAGGTACACAAAGAACAGCGTGAGGGGCACGTGCTCGACGGCGGCAACAGCCTCGCGGCGGCCCTGCGGCCGGTAGGGCGGCGACAGGAGGAACAGCAGCCCGGCCGCGACGCCGGGGATGGCGGCCGCCGCCAGCACCAGGCGCCAGCCGACGCTCTTGATCAGGAGCCCGGCAGCCAGGGTCATGACGAAGGCTGCACCCACTCCCCACAGCTCGAAGATCCCGTAGACCCTGCCGCGCTCGCTGGGGATCCATTCCTCCAGGCTCCCGTATATCACCGGGTGGAACGTGCTCACGCCGGCGGCAGCGAACAGCAGCGCCGCGACGAACAGAGGCAGCGCCGCGCTCGCCCCTGCTGCAAGAAAGCCCGCGGCAGCCGCCAGGAACCCGAGCCCGATCAAGCGCCAGCGCGGCAGGCGGTCGGAGAGCCGGCCGAACACGAACGACAGCGCCGCGATCAGCATCAGGTAGGCCGAGAGGATCAGCCCCGCCGAGCCGTAGCGCAGTCCGTAGTGCGTGAGGATCATCGGCAGCACCACCGGCAGGATGAACCAGTAGGTGTCGTTGACTCCGTGGCCGAAGCGGCTCATGAGCAGGAGGCGGCGCATCTCGGCCGCCCGGCGGGGCGCTGACATCGGCCGGCAGCATAGCACGAGGCGCCGACCGCGTGCCACGCCGGGACGGCGTGTGGGCGGGACGGCTTTGCACCGCAGCGCGCAGCCTTTGGTCGTGTTTCCCTGTTCCGTGGCTTCACTCTCGGGCAAACATGTGCCACTATGGCCGGGCAGCAGGCTGGAGGTGCCACGGTGAAGCTGAAATCGGCTCAGGTTTCCGACTACCGGTGCGTGAGGGACGCGTGCTCGTTCGACGTGTCGGACATCACATGCCTGGTGGGCAAGAACGAGTCGGGAAAGACCACGATCCTCGAGGCCCTGTACAAGTTGAACCCGATCATCCCCGAGCACGGCGACTTCGACGTCGACGACGACTTTCCCCGGGTCGACGTGGAGGACTACCGGCTGCGCGTGTCCAACAAGGAGCGGCAGCCGGCCACAGTGATCAAGGCGCGCTACGCCCTCGAAGCTGCCGACCTGGCCGAGCTCGACGCGGAGCTGCCGGGGCTGCTCGAGGAGCCGGAGCTGGTGCTGTCCAAGGGCTACCAGAACGAGGTGGTCGTCGAGCTGCCGGTGAGCGAAGAGGACGTCGTGGCATGCCTGGTGCGGGCTGCGGCGGAGCTTCCGTCCAAGCCCAAGTCGCTGGCGCGTGTGGCGACCCTCGAGGATCTCGCGGCGGCGCTCAAGCCGGTGGCCCAGGAGGAGCCTGCTGCCGGGATCATGGCCGCCGTGGCGGGCATGCGCAAAAAGGGCGTCGCCCAGTACCTGTTCGACCGCTACCTGGCGGAAAAGCTGCCGAAGTTCCTGTACTTCAACGAGTTCTACCAGATGGAAGGCCACGTGAACGTCGAGGCGCTCATCGAGCGCAGGAACAGCGGCAAGCTGCTGCCTTCGGACTATCCGCTGCTGGGTCTGATCGACCTGGCGCGCATGGACATCGAGGAGATCTGCAACCCCAAGCGCGCGCTGCAGAGGGACAACCGGCTCGAGGGCGCCTCCAACCACCTGACCCGAAGCGTGATGAAGTACTGGTCCCAGAACCGCTTTCTGGAGATGCGCTTCGACATCAGGCCCGGGCTTCCGAACGACCCGCCGGGCATGCGGACGGGCACGAACCTCTGGGGCCACGTCTACAACTCCAAGCAGAGGGTCACGACGCTGCTGGGCAAGCGGTCGAGCGGCTTTGTGTGGTTCTACTCGTTCCTGGCCTGGTTCTCGGCGCAGAAGAGGAGCGGCAGACCGCTGATCCTTCTGCTGGACGAACCGGGCATCCACCTGCACGGCACGGCCCAGAAAGACCTGCTGCGCTACCTCGAGGACGAGTGCGCCTCGGGCCTGCAGGTCGTCTACACGACGCAGTCGCCCTTTATGATCGACCACCAGCACCTCGAGCGGGTGCGGATCGTCGAGGACCGCAGCGTCGAGGACCCCGAGTTCACGTTCACCGCGGGGAAGCGCCAGGGGACGCAGGTCTACACCGACGTGATGCAGGCCACGGCGGAGAGCAAGCTGCCGCTCCTCGGCGCCCTGGGCCACAAGCTGGTGGAGAAGTTCTCCCCGGGGCAGCACCTTCTCCTGGTCGAGAGCATCGCCGATTTCGTCTACCTCAGGACCATGTCGGCCCTCGTGCGCGAGGAGTCGGGCGCGGCCCTCGATGCCCGCTGGACGATCACGCCGATGGGCGGGATCAGCCGGCTGGGGATCTTTTTCGGGCTGACCCAAAGGTCCGATGCGCGAACGGTGGCCGGAGTCTTCTCGTTTGCAGACGCGAGCCCGCAAGACGTGTCGGCTGCCGAAAAGGAGATCCTCCGCAAGGAGAGCTACCTGTCCTACGAGTACTTTGCCGACCTGCCCGCGGCCGACGTCGAGGACCTGCTCGACCCGGAGTTCTACCTCGACCTGGTCAACGCCGAGTACGCCGAGTCGCTGCGGCGGGAGATCACGACGGGTCAGCTTCGCGACGGCAGCCTCAAGATCACGGAAAAGATCGCCGCGTACCTGGCTGCGCATCCGCTGGCCAACGGCGCGACCTTTCGCCGCGACGCCGTGGCGCTGCACTTTCTCAAGCACATCACCCCGCTGGGGAACAGGGCGTGCGGAGCGGAGACGCTCAAGCGCTTCCAGCGGCTGTTCGAGGCGCTGAACTCGCTGCTGCCGGTGGAGTAGGCCGGGGGCCGCTCGCGAGGCGCCGGTCGATGCGGCTCGCGCCGCCGCCCCGCGCCCGCAGGCGGGGCCCCGGGCGCGCCCCGCTGCGGCCGCGCCGCCTCCGCCGATGTTGACACCCCGGGCGGGTTGCCTTCATCATGGCGTCCCATGTCCTCACATTTCAAAGCAGTGGACACGGCCCGTCTGCCCAAGCACTTCGAGTCGGCCGAGGCCGAGAAGAAGTGGGACGACTTCTGGCAGAAGAAGGGGCTGTATCGCTACGACGCCTCGGGCACGCGGGAACAGACGTTCGTCGTCGACACACCGCCGCCGACGGTTTCGGGCTCGCTGCACATCGGCCACGTGTTCAGCTACACGCACACCGACGTCACGGTTCGCTACCAGCGGATGAAGGGCAAGAAGATCTTCTACCCCATGGGGTGGGACGACAACGGGCTGCCCACCGAGCGGCGCGTGCAGAACTATTTCCACGTAGCCTGCGACCCCAACCTGCCCTACGAGCCGGGCTTTAGGCCGGAGCAGGCGACGGCTGAGCAGCGCAAGAAGCCGGCGCGGCCGGTGTCGCGCAAGAACTTTATCGAGCTGTGCCACAGGCTCACGGCCGAGGACGAGAAGGCGTTCAAGGAGCTGTGGAGCCGGCTGGGGTTGTCGGTCGACTGGAACGAGCAGTACGCCACGATCGACGACCGGTGCAGGCGACTGGCGCAGTATTCGTTCATCGACCTCTACAACAAGGGCTACGCCTACAACCGCGAGAGCCCGACCATGTGGGACGTCGACTTCCGCACCGCCGTGGCCCAGGCCGAGGCCGAGGATCGCCTCACCGCCGGGGCGTATCACCGCATCGCCTTTGGCGTGCGCGGCACCAGCCAGACCTTCGTGATCGCGACCACGCGGCCCGAGCTGCTGCCCGCCTGCGTGGGCGTGACCGCGCACCCGAGCGACAAGCGCTACCAGGCGCTGTTCGGCAAGGAGGCGGTGACGCCGCTGTTCCGCGTGCCCGTGCCGATCTTCCCGAGCGAAGAGGCCGACCCCGAAAAGGGCACGGGCATCCTGATGGTCTGCACCTTTGGCGACGCCATGGACGTCGAGTGGTGGCAGAGCCGGAAGCTCGCGCTGCGCCAGATCGTGAGCCTCGACGGAAGGCTCCTGCCCGTGAGCTTCGGCACAGACGGCTGGCCGTCGCTCGACGCCGGGGCCGCCAACTCCTACTACGGCAAGTTGGTCGGCAAGACCGTCAAGCAGGCGCAAAAGGAAATCGTCGAGCTGCTTCGCGACCCCGCGGGCGGGGCCGTCGCCGGCGGCGCTCCGCTGCAGGGCGAGCCTGAGCCGATGCAGCACCCGGTGCGCTACTACGAAAAGGGCGAGCGGCCCCTCGAGCTGGTGACCACGCGGCAGTGGTTCGTGCGGCTGATGGACAAGAAGGAGATGCTGCTGGCCAAGGGGCGCGAGGTGCAGTGGCACCCTGCGTTCATGGGCGCGCGCTACGCCAACTGGACCGAGAACCTTCAGCTCGACTGGTGCATCAGCAGGCAGCGCTTTTTCGGAGTGCCCTTTCCGGTGTGGTACCCGCTCGACTCGCGGGGCGAGACCGTCTACGACAAGCCGATCCTCGCGGACCCCGCTTCGCTGCCCGTGGACCCGATGAGCGACGTGCCGCCCGGCTACAGCGAGGGGCAGCGCGGCAAGCCCGGCGGGTTCGTGGGCGAAAAGGACGTCTACGACACCTGGTTCACCTCCTCGCTCACGCCCCAGATCGGCTCCCACTGGACGCTCGACGCCCAGCGCCATCGCAAGCTGTTCCCGGCGGACATGAGGCCCCAGGCCCACGACATCATCCGCACGTGGGCCTTCTACACGATCGTGAAGGCAGCGCTGCACGAGGACTCGGTGCCCTGGCACAACGCCATGATCTCGGGCTTTATCGTCGACCCGGACCGCAAGAAGATGTCCAAGAGCAAGGGCAACGTGGTCACGCCGATGCAGTACCTGGAGACCTACACAGCCGACGGCGTGCGCTACTGGGCTTCGAGCGCGAGGCTCGGCACGGACACGATCTTTGACGAAGGGGTGATGAAGAACGGCCGCCGCCTCGTGATCAAGCTGTTCAACGCGGGCAAGTTCGTGCTCGCCTACGGCGGCGAGAAGCGGCCGATCACCGAGGCGCTCGACCTGGCGTTCCTGTTCAAGCTGCGCGAGCTGGTGTCGCTGGCTACAAAGCTCTACGAGCGCTACGAGCCGGCGCTGCAGGAGACCGAGGACTTTTTCTGGCACAACTTCACGGACACCTACATCGAGCTGGCCAAGGCGCGCGCCCGCGGCGCCGCCGAGGCGGGCGCGTCGGAGGCCGCGCTGCAGGCAGGCGGCAGCGCCATCGCGGCTCTGCGCCTGGGCCTGAGCGTTCTGCTGCGCCTCTTTGCCCCGGTGCTGCCCTACATCACCGAGGAGGTCTGGTCGTGGGCCTTCGCGGACGAAGTGGGGCCGGAGTCGATCCACGCGGCGCGGTGGCCGGGCGAGGCGGACTTTGCGGGGCTTTCGTTGCCGGCGAGCGGCGCGGTGTTCGATGCCGCCATGGCTGCCCTCGGCGAGATCCACAAGGTCAAGACCCTTGGCGGGCTGTCGATCAGCAAGGAGATCCGCAACCTGGTGCTCGCGGGCTCGGCCGAGATGCACGCAGCCCTGGCGCCTGCGGTGGACGACGTGATGGCTGCCGGCCGCGTCGCTGCCTACAGGGCGGCGGAGGACGCCGAGGTGCCGGCCGGCACGTTCGTGGTCAAGGAAGTGGCGTTCGCGGAGTAGGAGAGGCGGAAAGCGGCGCGAGACGACTGGCTGGGGCGCTCAGCGGCGGCGCCGCGCGGCTTCTGCGGGGCGCCGCGCACCGTGGCGGCGCAGCCGCGCCGGCCCGCGCACCGACAAAGCAAGGAGGACAGGGATGGCCAAGGCGAAGGAAGTCTACGTTCTGGGGATCGACTTCGGCACCGACAGCGTGCGCGCGCTCGTGATCGATGCCGGCAGCGGCAAGGAGCTCGGCAGCCACGTGGCGGCCTACCCGCGGTGGAAGAAGGGCCTCTACTGCGACCCAGGCAGGAACCAGTTCCGCCAGCACCCCCTCGACTACATCGAGAGCCTCGAGGCGTCGGTGCGGGGCGCGCTCAAGAACAGCGGTGCGGGCAGCGGCAGGAAAGTCGTGGGCATCGGCATCGACACCACCGGCTCGACCCCGTGCGCCGTGGACCGCAAGGGCACTCCCCTCTCGCTCACCAAGGAGTTCGCCGAGAACCCCAACGCCATGTTCGTGCTGTGGAAGGACCACACCTCGGTCAAGGAAGCCGAGGAGATCAACCGCGTGGCGCGCACCTGGGGCGGCACCGACTTTACCAAGTACGAAGGCGGCATCTACTCCTCGGAGTGGTTCTGGGCCAAGATCCTCCACGTTCTGCGGGCGGACAAGGCGGTGCGCAAGGCCGCGTTCTCCTGGGTCGAGCACTGCGACTGGATGACCGGCGAGCTCACGGGCACCACCGACCCGCTCACCCTCAAGCGCAGCCGATGCGCTGCCGGCCACAAGGCGATGTGGCACGCCGAGTGGGGCGGGCTGCCGGACGAGAAGTTCCTGGTGGCTGTCGATCCGCTGCTCGCGGGCCTGCGCGAGCGGCTCTACAAGGACACCTACACCTCCGACGTCAAGGCGGGCGACCTGACAGCGGAGTGGGCCGCGCGCCTGGGGCTGAACCCCGGCATCGCCGTGGCTGTCGGCGCCTTTGACGCCCACCTCGGCGGCGTCGGCGGCGGCATCAGCGCGGGGACCCTCACCAAGATCATGGGCACCTCGACCTGCGACATGATCGTCGCCCCCGAGAGCGAGATCGGCGGCCGCACCGTGGCCGGCATCTGCGGCCAGGTCGACGGCTCGATCGTCCCGGGCCTGATCGGCCTGGAGGCGGGCCAGTCGAGCTTTGGCGACGTCTACGCCTGGTTCGCCGGCGTGCTCGCGTGGCCCCTGGAAGCCATCGAAGTCGACGAGCGCGGCGCAGACGCGATCAAGGCCGCGATCCGAAAAAAGATCGTGGCCCGCCTCGACGAGGAAGCGGCCAAGGTCCCCCTCGAGGAGACCGGCCTGCTCGCCCTCGACTGGCTCAACGGCCGCCGCACCCCCGACGCGGACCAGAGCCTCAAGGGCGCGGTCATCGGCCTGTCGCTCGGGAGCACCGCGCCCAAGATCTACCGCGCCCTGGTGGAGGCTACGGCCTTTGGCTCGCGGGCGATCGTCGAGCGCTTCCGCGAGCAGGGCGTGCACATCAAGGACGTGGTGGCCCTCGGAGGCATCACGCAGAAGTCGCCCTTTGTCATGCAGGTGTCGGCCGACGTGCTGAACATGCCGATCAAGGTGGCCCGCTCCGAGCAGAGCTGCGCCCTGGGCTCGGGCATGGTCGGCGCCGTGGCGGCGGGCCTGTACAAGGACGTGGAGACGGCCCAGAAAAAGATGGGCAGCGGCTACAGCATCACCTACAGGCCCGACAGGAAGCGGGCGGCCAGGTACGAGCAGCTGTACCGCAAGTACCTGCAGCTCGGCGAGACGCTCGCCCCGATGCTGCGGGAGCTGTAGGCGGGCGCGGCCGGCGCCGCGGCGGGGCGACGCGGGGCGCTCGCCGCCGTGCGCCCCAGGGAGGTTCGGGTGGCCACGTACAGCAGGCTGCAGCAGCAGGTCTACAAGGCCAACATGGAGATCGTCGAGCTGGGGCTCGTGGTCTCGACCTTCGGCAACGTCTCGGGCATCGACCGCGAGCGCGGCGTAGTGGCGATCAAGCCGAGCGGCGTCGCCTACGCCGACCTGTCACCGGACAACATGGTGCTGCTGCGCCTGGCCGACGGCACGCCTCTGGAAAAGGGCTTGCGACCTTCTTCCGATACCAAGACTCATCTTCGACTCTACCGCGAGTGGAAGGAGATCGGCGCCGTCGTGCACACCCACTCGCGCCACGCCACCGGGTGGGCGCAGGCGCGCAGGCCCCTGCCCTGCTTCGGCACGACGCATGCCGACTACTTCTACGGCGCCGTGCCCTGCACCGCGGTGATCCGCGACGACCAGATCGCCCGCGACTACGAGGAAGAGACGGCGGTGCAGATTCTCGAAGCGTTCGCCGACCTCGACTACAGGGCGATGCCGGCTGTGCTGGTGGCGTCGCACGGCCCCTTCACGTGGGGGAAAGACGCCGCCGACGCGGTGCACAACAGCCAGATGCTGGAGTACTCCGCCGAGCTCGCCTCCATCGCGCTCGCTGCGACGCCGGGTCTCGGCGCCGTGCCGCAGGCGCTGCTGGACAAGCACTACCTGCGCAAGCACGGCAAGGATGCGTACTACGGGCAGAAGCAAGGCTGAAGGCTGCACGCGGCCACACTGCTCACGCGCGGCGGCCAAACCCAAGCCACCTCGAACCGTTTCGGAGCATGCGCGCGCGTGCCTGGAGGCTCTGAGCGCAGCCGGCTGCGGCGGATTACTGTCGCTCGGCGGAGCGTTCGCCCTCGCCTACTACCACGAGTACCGGTCCACCGCCGATGTGGACGCATGGTGGACCGAGCGGGCGGGCGCAGACGAGCGGACGCGCGTCGTCAAGGTGATCGAGCAGGCTTTGTCCCGCTATGGGGCGGTCAAGACCCGCCAGTGGGGTGACGTGACAAGCGTGGAGCTGGCGGTCTCGGGCAAGGTGGTCTTCGGCGTGCAGATCGCGCAGCGATCTGCGCAGCTGGAAGCATCGTTGCCGGCCCCGTGGCCGTCAGGGCTGCTGATCGACGGACTCGACGACCTGCTGGCATCGAAGATGGAGGCGCTGGTGAGCCGCGGCGCCCCGCGGGACTTCAGGGATGTGCATGCGGTCTGCGATGCGGCTCTCGCGGACCGCAGCGAGCTGTGGAGCCTGTGGCAGCGCCGCCGGGAGATCGCGGGCGAGGCGGCTGATCGCAGGAACGCCGCGCTGGCCGTGCGAACGCACCTGGAGCGCATCGAGCGCGTCAGGCCTCTGGAAAAGATCGCGGACCTTGGTCAGCGAGAGGCGGCCGGGGCCCTGCGGGCGTGGTTCAAGGAGCATTTCCTTGCCGGACTGGTTTGACGAGTCACTGTACCCGGACGTCGAGAATCCGCAGCCGCCTGCGTCGCTGGAGGATCGCATCGACTTTATCGCGCGACTGTGCGGCGCCTGGGATTTCGGGATTCTCCCGCGCCTGGAGACCGTGCGCGAGGTGCGTACCGCCGCCTGGCGCGAGGCAATCGAGGCGACTCAGATGCTCACCTCGCCCGGGTATCACCTGCTGAGGGAGTGGCACGGCCTTGAACCGGTTCCGTTCCTGGGCAGCGTCCCTGCCTTTGTGCGCGACGATCCGAACCTGGAATACGTGTGAGGCGGGCGCGCCGGCGCCGCCGCCGATCGGGAGCGCCCTCCCGTGCGGCCGCCATGCCGCACCGCCGAGCGTCCCGTCAGCGGTTGTCGCGCGACCTGCGGATCTCTCATGGCGACACTGCGAGGTCGAAGGTGCCCAGCTCGGAGCGCAGCGCCTCCAGGTTCGCTCGTCTCACCAACTCGCGAAGCCCGCGCTCCACGACCGAGCGCATGGTTTTCGGGCCGGTCGCCTCGATCGCAGCCTTGAGAAGCTCATCGTCGATGACCACCGTGATCTTGCTCATGCACATCCTCGCAGGTGTCGGGTATAGATACCCAGCTCGTTGCTGACAACCCCGAGCGTCAGCGTGACCGGGTGGGCATATCGCCACGCGTCAGCAGATGAGCCCGCACTGCGCGGTCGGCCCTGGCTGGAGCAGGAGTGGGAGGCGGCGCGCCTTGCGGCCGTGGAGCACGGGCGCAAGGGTGCGGTTCTCGTGCTCGACGAGGTGCAGAAGGTCGAAGGCTGGGCTGAGGCCGTCAAGCGACTCTGGGACGAGGATTCGGCGAGACACCTCGATCTCAGAGTGGTGCTGCTCGGGTCTGCGCCTCTGCTGGTCCAGCATGGCCTGACCGAGAGTCTGGCCGGCCGTTTCGAGATGATCCGTCTGCCCCACTGGTCCTGGCCTGAGATGCGCGACGCGTTCGGATGGCGAATCGAACGGTATTTGCTCTTCGGCGGCTGCCCTGGCAGCGCGCCTCTCGCCGATGACCCCGCCCGTTGGGTCAGGTACATCAGGGACGCGCTGATCGAAACGACAATCTCGCGCGACGTTCTGCTGCTCACCCGCGTGGACAAGCCGGCGTTGCTGCGACGCCTCTTCGAGCTGGCCTGCCGCTACTCGGGCCAGGTGCTGTCATACCAGAAGATGGTCGGCCAGCTCGTCGACGCAGGCAACACGACGACCCTCGCCCACTACATGGACCTGCTTGGCGGCGCAGGCATGGCGGCCGGCCTTCAGAAGTACTCCCCCGGGCAGGCTCGACAACGAGCTTCCAGCCCCAAGCTGCAGGTGCTGAACACCGCGCTCATGACGGCCCTGCTCGAACTGGGCCCTGACGAAATACGGGCCGACCACGACCCCTTTGGGCGGCTCGTGGAGTCGGCCGTTGGTGCGCACGTCGCCAACGCAGCCGCCTGCGGAGACTGCGAGCTCACGTATTGGCGCGAGCGAAACCGCGAGGTGGACTTTGTCGTCAAGAGCGGCCAGCGCCTGCTGGCCATCGAGGTCAAGAGTGGTCGCAGGCGCGACAGCCTTCCCGGGATGGCAGCGTTCGCAGAGACGTTCGCTCCGGTTCGATCGCTGCGGGTCGGCGGCGACGGCATCCCGGTGGAGGAGTTCCTGTCCCAACCCGTCTCGCACTGGCTCGGTGTCCCGTTGGGCTGAGCCGCGGGTGACTCGACAACCCTGGTGACTTTCACGCACTCGGGGCCGTCTCGCCGCGGTGTATCGCGAAGGCTCGGCTCAGGGGACCCCGCCCCCAACGTGCACGCCCGCGCCTCACTCCGGAAACGACAATCGCGTCAGGCGGCTCTGCAAGTCCGCAAGGAACGCGCGCAGCTCAGCGGGGGCCACCTCCGCCGGGACCTGCGCGTCGTCGCCGATCGTGATCTGGGAAAGGACCCACGCGAGTTGGCCAGGCGTCAGGCCCGCATCCTTGTGTGCGGCCAGAGGGAGCGCCTGTTCCACACTGAAACCCGCACGGTCGAGAAACATCACATCCACCAAATCGCGCGGCTCGGCCCGCGAGAGCAGCGTGCACAGCTTGTTGGCCAGAATCTCTTCTGGCGGATCGACCAGGACGGCGCCGAAACGGCGCTTGGCACCGGCGCCTTGCGGGGTATGATCGAACACCAGGTCCACAACGACAGACTCCTCACCGCGTCGAAGCAGGCGGCGGCGGAAGTCGGTCGCGGTCTGGATGTTTTCGATCGTACCCCGATCTCCGCTGCCACGGCCCGAAGCGTTGCTTCCCCTTCGCTGAGCAGATCGCCCGTGGTGAACAGATCGAGATCGGCCGTCTCGCGATGCCGCAGATAGTAGCCGGCGAGCGCTGCGCCGCCGGTGAGGAAGAAGCGGGTGACCCTCCGAAAGAACGCTTCCAGGATGTCGTTCTGCAGCGGACTGAGCCTACCGGCCAAGCAAGCCCTCCGCGCGCCAACGACTGAGGAGGTACTCCCAGAAAGCGCGCCTCCTGCCGAGGTGAGGCAGGAGCTCGCCCCAGCGGGCGACCACCTCGGCGGGGGACGTGAACAGCCACACGTCCGTGTCCTTGGCCTCGCGCATGATCTTGCCGAGGAGCCGTGTGCGCTCCGGGGCGGAGGCGGACTCCAGCCGCTGCCGCAGCTGCGCCACGCTCATCGGCTCGTCCCAGAGGAAGTAAGGAATGGCATCGGGATCATCGAGGCGGGTCGACAAAAGAACCGGCATGCGCGCTCCTTGAGATCGATTCTACCGCCACGGCCTTGGCGGGGCAACGGGCCGCGCTGCAGGGCGGATCCAACGTGGGAACGAGACGGTCGCACCGGAGCGACATGACAACCGTACCGGCCGTGAGAGCACTGCCGCGAGCAGGACGATTCCCACCGAGTCCGCCATGTCTCTTGGCGATTATCATGATAAACGCCATGTCAGATGGCACCAGAGGAGCGGATTCCGAACGGGCCGCGAGAGCCCCATGGCATGCCGGCCGCGCCCCCTGTGCGTTGTCATCCGAGAGCGCCGGTCGACCCAAAGGCGTCACCGAGGGGACCGAGGCGCCCCTCCCCCAAGAGCGGAAACCACCTCGATTCCGTAGAGCGCGAAGACGTGATCTGCCGCCAGAATCGGCAGTTTCTCGAGGACGCACTGCGCCACGAGAAGCCGGTCAAAGGCATCGCGGTGCACAGCCGGCAGAGCCGCAACGCGAAGCGCGTGAGCCGCCTCGACGCGCAGCGGCGTGATCGAGTCCCGCTGCAGCCGCGCAGGCGCAAAGGTCTCCGGCGGCTCCGGCAGCGGCAGCTTGCCCAGAGCGTGCTTGATGGCGATCTCCCACGCGCTGGCTTCGGAAAAGTAGAGCTCGTTGGCGCCGTCGCGCATCAGTGCGAGAGCCTCGGGGGCGAGCCGGTCGGGACTGACCAGCCACCACAGCCAGGCCTGGGTGTCGAGCAGGATTCTCATTCTTCGAACGTGCGTAGAACGTCGTCGGGCAGCTCTGCGTCGAAGTCTTCGGGCACGACGAACAACCCGCGGTCGCGGCCAGGAACGCGCTCGGCAGGCGGCTCCCCGTAGGGGACGATCTTGCCCACAGGCTTCCCTGCGTTTGCGATGACGATTTCCTCGCCGAGCATCACTCGCCGCAGAAGCCGGGAAAGGTGGGTCTTGGCCTCTCGAATGTTGACCTGAATCATACAGGCAGTTCCCAGAGGGCCCAGGGCCGGCCAACCGCCCTGCGTGGCGCAGCCGCAGCCCGGCCCCCTCCCCTACAGGATCACCCCGTCGCGCGCAAGCTGCGCGCGCAGCGCAGCCGCGTCCACGGCGCGCAGCGCCACCCCGTGGCGCACGGCCAGCGCAGCCGCTGTCCCGGCCGCCTGCCCCGTGACCATCGCCGGCGGAATCAGCCGCAGCGTCTCCATGATCCAGTCGTCGCCGTCGACCGCACGGCCCGCCACAAGCAGGCCGTCGGTGCGCTCCGGCAGCAGGCAGCCGTAGGGCACCTGCGCGTGCCCCGCCCTGGAGTAGTCGACCCCGACGCACCCCACAGCGTCGGCGTAGGCACGCCCCGCCTCCACGTCCGCCCTGCTCACCGACTGCGGCGCCCTGATGTGCCTGCTCGCCCGCACTCCCAGCTGCGGCGCGAACGCCAGAAGCTGCACCTTCTCGTAGCCCGGCACGTTGTTCCGGTAGAACTCGACGGAAGCGAGCGTGCGCTCCCGCAGCTCGACCTCTGCCCAGCTCAGGTCCTCGACGCTCGTGCCGTCCAGCTCGCCCTCCAGCTTGCCGCTGCTGTTCGCTTCCGCCCCCTTTCCGCGCCGCGCCAGGCCTGCGATGTTGACCCAGTAGACCCCCTCCCCGCTGTACGGCGTCGGCAGCGGCCGGATCAGGTAGCCTCCCAGCGCCTTGACCTGCCCTGCAAGCTGAGCGGCCCGCTCTGGCTGGGCTCGCTCGAATTCCCGGTACTTCTCCAGATCCACCCCTCCGATCTTTAGAGGAAGGCCGACCGCCATCGTCCGCCTCCTGCACCCCGCTCCCGCCGCTGCTGCGATGTCGGCGTCGCCCGTGGCGTCGATGCAGGCGTTGCAGAGAATCGCCTGCCTGCCCGCCTTGCTGTCGACCGTGACGCCTTTGACGGTGCCGGCCTCGACCAGCGCGCCTACGGCCCACGAGTGGAACCGCAGATTCACGCCCGCCTCCAGGCACATCCTGTCGGCGACCACCTTGAGCAGCTCCGAGTCCGCGTGCGGCCGCGTCGCGGTCTCCATGACCAGCCCGCCCATGGCGCGAAGCCGCTCCGCCGCCTCCCACGCCACGCCCCCGATCCATCGGCGGCCCTGCCTGTCGAACATCGCGGCCAGAAGGAGCACCAGCCCACCCGTGGCCAGCCCGCCGAGGTAACCGTAGCGCTCGACCAGCATCGTGCGCGCGCCCAGGCGCCCGGCTGCCACGGCCGCCGCCACCCCCGACGGCCCGCCGCCCAGCACCAGCACATCCACTTCGGCCACGACGGGCGTTTCGCGCCCAGGTTCGGCGATGGTTCGCATGGCTCCTCCCGCGCGCGATTATGGCCGCAGAGGCGGCCGCGGGCAAGACGGCCGATCGCACGGCCGCAGCCGCACTGCTGCCGTCAGGCCGCGGTGCAGACCGCAGGTTGACATCCGCAGCCCCGCGCACGATCCTGTGCCGCGGAGACGCCGATGCAGAGACTCGCATTCAAGATGAGGCTGAAACCGGGGTTCAAGGATGAATACAGGAGGCGCCACGATGCGCTGTGGCCGGAGCTGAGGAAGCTCCTCGCGGAAAGCGGGGTCCGCGACTACTCCATCTTCCTGGACGAAGAGACGAACACGCTGTTCGCAGTGCAGAAGGTCGTGGGCGGCTCAGGCTCTCAGGACCTGGGCTCCAACCCGATCGTGCAGCGGTGGTGGGCCTACATGGCCGACATCATGGACACCAACCCGGACAACTCGCCGGTGAGCGTGCCGCTGCCCGAAGTGTTTCACATGGATTGAGCATCCCGCATCCGAAACACCTTGCGCATCACGAGAGCCAGCCAGCGGAGCGGATTCAGAGCGTATGAGACGATCAGGAGCGGCGAACGTATGCTGACACCCAGAAAGGCCGCCATGGTCTTGCGCTCGGGAAACAGAATGTGGGCGAAAAGAGCGCCCTTGACGCAATCCTTCAAGGGGCCGCTCAGTGCCCACGGGTGGACAGCCCTGCAGAGCGCTCCGTAGAATCGATTGCTCGACTCGAGCGTGCCGATGGATCGCAGGTGCAACCGCGCAACAGTGCGCTGTAACGGAGTGCACGAAGCCTTGAACTCAGAAAGCACAGTGGCCGGCACCGGCGTCCCCAGCAGTCGCCGCGACAGCGACAGTGAAAAGGACACGAACGGCGACAGCCCGAGCTCGATCGTGTCACGGGCAAAAAGATCCCACCGGACGGCTGATGAGGCCAAATTGTCGATATCCACGAGGTTGCCGAGTCGGAACGCGTTTGCAGCAAGCGAGCGGTGAAGTGCCACCTGCAGACACATGATCAGCAGCGAGTGTTCTTCGGTGGGCGCCTCGCACTGCAAACGCGCCAGACTGCGCCTGGCAGTCCAGATGCGGTCTGCCAGGGCGTCAGACGCAGCCGCGCCCTTCCACAACGTGGTCTGGTCGCGGACGGGTTGAGCGAACATCCGCACGAGCAACTCGACCAGGACGCCGCGCTCGGGGTCGAACAAGTGGAACTCGTGTATGCTCGCTGCCTGACGCCGGATTCGCGCCCTGATCAGGTCTGTCAGCGGGGCTTCGCGGAACACGTTGTGCCGGTCCGGCGCCGCAGCTACGTCTTCGTATGAGTATCCCGGGAGGCGAAGTACAGCTTCGATCGCGTCCACGAGCCTGTCGCGACGCACCAGGATGTCGATGTCGCCGGCGGGACGCGTCATGGTGGGATCGAGGGAAAGGCCTCTGAGCAGCATCCAGTCGATGGAGGCGGCCGCGAAAACCCTGCGCAGCCTGCCGACCTCATTCAGGAATATGGCGTTGTCGTGGATGTACTCCTTGAGCGTCGTCTTTGCCGCGACCGCGATCGCCGCACGCGCCGACTCCGGCAGCGGCAGAGCGAGGGCGCGCTCGAACAGCCGCGCCCCTACGGCGTGCGTTCGCGCGGCATCCACGACGTACCGCCAGTCGAGGCGTGTCGAGGCAACGAGCCGTTGGACGGCCTCGGGATCGAATGAATGTGCGCACAGCCGGACGACGAGGATGTCCTCCGGCCTCCTGAACTCGGTGGCCATCGTTCAGGCTGGACTGTAACACGCGCCGCCGCGGGGTGGAATCGCGACTTGAAATGCCCTGCGCGGGCCGATACCCTTGCCTCCATGCCGGACTCTACAGACGCCGTGGTCGTGGAGCACGTCTGCAAGACCTACAGAGTCCCCGCCCTCCTGCCGTGGAAGCGGCCGACAGCCAAAGAGGCCCTCAAGGACGTGAGCTTCCACTGCGCCGAAGGTCGGATCACGTGCCTGCTCGGGGCCAACGGATCGGGAAAGACCACGACGATCAAGATTCTCGCGGGACTTGTCGAGCCGGAGCGGGGCGCCGTCTGGGTGCAAGGGGTGCGAGTGTGGGATGGAGGCGAGGCGATTCGCGCCAGCGTCGGATTCGTAGCCTCGAGCGAACGCTCGTTCTACTGGAGATTGACCGGCAGGCAGAATCTGGATTTCTTCGCGTCTCTGCACGGGCTGAAAGGCAGGGCCCGCGCCGAAAGCGTCTGCCAGGCCATGCGGATGACCGGCGTTGAGGATCAGGCGGACAAGCCCGTACGACTCTACTCGTCCGGCATGCTGCAGAAGCTGCTGCTCGCCCGCGCCCTGTTGGGAGATCCGCGTGTTCTTCTCCTCGACGAACCGACGACGCACCTCGACTACGCCGCGCGCAGCTCGATCCATCGGTTGATCAGAGAAGAGATCGTGGGCAGGCGGGGAATGAGCGTGCTCCTGAGCACCAACGACCTGCTGGAGGCGCAGGAGATGGGCGACAGCCTGGTGCTTCTGCACGAGGGGGTGATCCTCGCCGAAGGCCCCCTCGACGCCCTTCGCTCGCGGCTTTCGACCGAACCGAGACTGGTGATGAGCTTCGAACGTCTTCCGGAGACCGGATGGGAGAAGGGCCTCGGCGTCACCCTGACGGAGGCAAGAAACAACAGCGTCGAGTGCCGCATCCCCACGCGCGCTGCGATACCAGACGTCGTGGCGGCCGCCCTTCGAGGGGGCGGCCGGATGTCCGGATGCTCCTGTGTCGAACCGACGCTGCCCGAGATTCTCGCGCACATGACAGGGAGCCGAACGTGAGCAAGCTCATGGCGTTCATCAGGCGCGACCTTCTCGTGGCGATCAGCTATCGGTTCAACCTGCTGCTGCGCGCCGGCAGTGCGGCACTGACCCTGCTGCTGTTGTTTCTGATCAGCCGCCTCTTCGGCGCCCAGGTGACAGGATACCTCCAACGGTACGGAGGCGACTACTTTCCCTACGTGCTGATCGGGATCGCGGTGTCCAACTTCGTGACCGTCGGCCTGGAGACGCTCTCTGACGAGGTGAGATCCGCGCAGCTCGAAGGTACGCTCGAGGCGCTGATGAGCACGCCCACGTCGATCTACACGATCCTGCTGGGCAACTCCCTCTCGACTTTCCTCGCGGCATTCGCCGGCGCGGGGGTCATGGTCGCCCTCAGCTTCGCGTTCGTGCCTCACGCCGCCACCGCGGCCATGGTCGCCGCGACGCTCGCGATCCTGCTGCTGACCCTGATGGCTTTCCTGTCGCTAGGCATGCTTTCCGCGGGTTTCATCATGATGTTCAAGCGGGGAAACCCCATCGCCTACATCTTCGGCTGGTCGAGCTTTTTCCTCGGAGGGATCTTCTTTCCGGTGGAGATGCTGCCTGCGCCATTCCAGGCCCTGTCCCGCCTGCTCCCCGCGACCCACGCTACGCGCGCCATCCGCGAGCTCGTGCTGGTCCAGGCGCCGGTGCGAGAGGCGCTCGCTTCGGCCGGGAGTCTGCTTGGATTCGTTGCGATCTTTGCGCCCGTCGGACTGCTGTTCTTTCGCGTCGCCGTTCGCAAGGCAAGAAAAGAAGGAAGCCTGGTGCAGTACTAGGCGAGCCCGTCAGTCGCCGATGCGCACGATGCCTCGTTCTGCCAGCTCTCGCACGAAAGCCTTGAGTTCGCTCTCCGCGCCATCAGCCGGCAGATCATATTCGTCCTTCATCCGGGCGTAGATGTCCCCGAGGCTGCGCCTGCCGTCGATGAGCGACCAGATGAACGATCCGGTCTCGTTGAGGGTGTGCAGCTTGTCGCCGCTTTGGTTGAGGATCACGGTCTCCTCGCCGATCGTTCGCGCGACCAGAGACTCGACGAGCACGGGAACGGTTCGCATGCTGATCACACCTGCCCTCCACGCGGCCCGTCATGTGGCGACTGCTCGATCTGCTGCCAGAATCCGGGGTCGCGGCGAAAGGCAAGCGCCATGATCGGCACTCTACGCCGCAGATCCGCGAGCAGATCGAGCATCTGCTGCAGCGTATCGCGCGTGATCTTCTCGTGCAAACCGATGGGGGGAACGACCTGCGGCAGCACGCGCACGGCGATTTCTGAATCCTGCATCGGCCGAATCGAATGCGATCGTGAATGAGAGAGAACCAACACCGATTTCAGCGGCGCGCTCCCGTCGGTCTTGAGCTTGAAAAAACCGTTGAACGGCGTGCTCGAGACGACCGCACCGCGCCGCTGGAGACGGATGTGGCAGATCTCGTCGTTCAGCACCTTGTCCTGCGAGCTCATCCGGGCGATGGTCGACTTGCCCGCTCCGGACGAACCGGTAAACACGTACCCGCCGTCCCCGTGGATGACGCCGGCGGAGTGGAGGAGAAAGGTGTTGCCTTTGCGGTTGCGGGGATCGGAGTAGAAGGCCTGGTACAGGAGCTGCTCGAAGACGCGGATGAGCCTTCGCTTGAACAGGATCTCGCCAACCTGAACGGCCGCCTGTCTCTGATCGCGGGACCAGGTTCCCTTGACGATGCCGCCGCCGATCTCGAATCCCCGTTTCGTGATCGTCTTGTTCACGAACAGCGAGTCGGGAACCGGCCACGAGTCTCTCGGGTCGACCGCGATCGTGATTCGAACGTCGGCAACGCCGCTCGCTCCGCCGACGCCAAAGTAATCCCGCAGCCGCTTCGCCAGTTGGGAGTCGGGAGCTTCGAGGCAGATGACGGTCTGCCCAACCCGAAGATGGCATTCAGCGTCACGGCTGCGATCCGTCATCGAGCAACCGCCCAGAAAAGAGCCTTCGTAGAAACCGTACAACCCGATGGAACGGGTAGCGGAGAACCTGCCGCAGCTGCCGCCGGGCTTCGCGGCGCCCTGCAGAACGCTTGCGGGTGTACACGCGCTTGCCGGACGGTTCGATCGCCTCTGTGACGACTCCTATGATGCGCTCCTCACGGATCCACGAGCCGAGAGGATTGGCGTCACCCTTCTGATATATGACGGTGAGGGAGCCGAGGCGCACGCGCAGCAGTTGCCGATGCGCCACCAGACCCTCTCCGTCCCAGAACACGACGAGGTCGCCGGCATAAGTCCCTCGAGGAGCGATCCGCTCAATCCGCACGGAGCAGCCCGGAACTATCGTCGGGCCCATGCTCCCGCTCAAGACCGGAAGCATGGCCTCTCGGCCATGCTTCACACGGCCGAAAGCAACGAGGAGTCCCTTTTCTCTCAGGATATGTTCACCGGCTGTCGTGTTGTTAGGAGGTGCGAACGAAATATGGGGAACGACGGCTTTGACTTGCTTCTATCTGCCCCGCTTGGGTCGTCTGCGTGGCCTCCTTACAGTCAGGGAAGTCACGCCGTACCTGCCAAACACACCGATCTTGATCACCTCGGTGTTGACCAACGGAGCTATGTACGGCCGTTTCTGCGTCATAGCGTCTCCCTTGTAAATACCAATCCTAGCTCGAAATCCTTCTGAAGTCAACTGCCGCGAGTCGGTCACTAGACGCCGGATCGGGCGCTGCGGGCTCCATGGGGATAGCGCCAAGAGTCGGCAAATCGATGGACAGAAAATGCCACATAGTGAAATCGAGTGGTTTGCACCACTCGGCGGAACATGCTGTCGCGTTCGCGCGGGGTCAGCCAGTGGCCGGCAGCAGGTGGCACTCGATTGACAGCCGTCGCAGGGCGGACAATCCTCCTCCCCGGACAAGTACCAGCTCGAATCCCGCGCGGAGTGTCAGGAACTGCAGTGGCGGCGGTCGCTCAAACGGATACCCAGTGCGTGGTGCATGTGCTTGCATCCCAAGCAGGCGGGCAGGACCGGCTGCGTTCGCCAAGCGAAACGCAACCGGACACGTTCGCCTTGCTGTCGGAGGACATCCGGGATCGCATTCGGGCCCGACTGCGCCAGGAGGACCGCCAGAGATCCCTGAGGGCGTATGCGCTCGCCCTGGAAGGGGCGATGCGCCTGTACGGACGCTCGGCGGCTGATCTGAAGATCGCCTCGCTGCCGGGCGGAAAACCAGGTTTCGCCGCCTCGGTCGGCCTGGTGTTCAACTGCAGCCACTCCGGAGCGTGGGTCGTCTGCGGCCTGACAGCCCAGGAGCACGGCGTGGAAGCGATAGGGATCGACGTCGAGGAAATCGCCGCGCGTCCGGACTACGCACCGCTGCGGTTCTTCCACGCGTCGGAAAAAGCATGGGTCGAACAGAGGGTCCAGCGTGATCGACCGGAGGCCTTCTACCAGCTATGGACGCTCAAGGAGAGTTACGTCAAAGCGCTCGGCTTCGGGCTGAGCGTGCCGCTGGACTCGTTCGAGGTCCGCTTCGACGCTGTCGGGCGGCCCTTCATATATCCCGGTTCGGCCGACGCACAGCGCGCCGTGTTGACCAGCCTTCCGGATGCGCTGCCTGGTTACTCGGTCGCTGTCTGTGTGCTCACACGGCCTCCTCATCGAATCCGTCCGGTGGTACGCTGGCGGCGCTGGCCTTGACCGGAAAGAGAGCACGTGGTGATCACCGTTGAAGACGTGAGCATGCACTACCCGGTTCCGCGCCGCTACCGGGAATATCTGCTCAGGCCGTTCGCCGGGCGAACCATGAGCCGGGCGCTCACGAACGTGAGCCTTTCCGTCGCGCAGGGCGAGCGCGTGGGGTTCCTGGGCCCGAACGGCGCGGGAAAGACCACGCTCCTCAAGCTGATCAAGGGGCTGCTCCTGCCGAGCTCGGGCAGGATAACGGTGAACGGCTGCGACACTCTCACCCGCAACGACGAGGTGCGGGCGCTGTGCTCGCTTGTGGTCAATGAGGAGCGCAGCTTCTACTGGAGACTGACCGGGGAGGAGAATCTGGAGTTCTACGGGGTGCTGGAGAACCTGACGGGGCGGCGGCTGAAAAAGAGGATCGCTGAAGTGCTCGACCTGGTGGGGTTAGCCCCAAAGGCGACCCAGAGGGTGGGCACGTACTCGACGGGAATGAGACAGCGGCTTGCCATCGCGCGCGGACTGCTCACGGACGCGTCGGTCCTGATCCTCGACGAGCCGACGAGGGCTCTGGATCCAGAGGCTGCCGAGGAGCTGGTCCGCCTGATCCTGGACACGCTGCACGCGGACCTGGCCAAGACCCTGCTGATAGCAACGCACAGGCTCGAAGAAGCGAGGATCCTCTGCAACCGACTCTGCGTGCTGTCGGTCGGCACTCTCACGGCCGACGAGAGCATGGACAGAGTCGCCGCCACATACCCCGCCCTGCTCGATTTCTATCGCGAGGCGGTGGCGCGATGACAGTCCGCCTCTTTCTGTCCAAGGCGTGGGCATTCCTCAAGAGGGATTTCAAGATCGCGAGCAGCTACCAGCTTGACTTCGCGTTCACTGCCCTGAACTCTCTGTTCATCCTGACGCTGCTGTTCTTTGTCGGCAAGATGGTGGCCCCCTCGACGGCGGGCCTCGACGACTTCGGGGGATCGTACTTCGGCTTTGCGCTCATCGGCTATGCGTTCTACCAGTACTTCCAGCAGTCCCTGTTCAGCTTTTCGGGCGCCATCCAGAGGGAGCAGGTGACGGGCTGCCTGGAGTCCATGGTGGCCACGCAGACCCGAGCGGAAACCAGCATCCTGCTGTCTTCGCTCTACGGGATACTCTGGTCCCTGCTGCACCTTGCGCTGATACTGACCGTGGGCTGTCTGGTGTTCGGGCTCCAGTTGTCCCACGCAAACCTGGCCGTAGCCGCAGCCGGCTTCGTCCTATCGATAGTCGTGTTTGTCAGCTTCGGGATCCTGTCCGCGTCCTTTATCGTCGTGCTCAAGAAAGGCGATCCGATCAGCTGGTTGATCACGACGTTGAACTTCGTCTTTGGCGGCGCTTTCTTTCCCCACGAGCAGATGCCCCCGTGGATGCAGGCGGTCTCGCGTGCTGTGCCCGCCAGGTACTCGCTGGACATCCTGAGGGCAAGCCTGGTCGGCGGCAAGGGGTTCGGAGAGCTCGTCGGCCCGCTAGGTGTTCTGGCGGCCATTGCAGCCGCACTGCTTCCGCTCAGCCTGCTGGTGTTCCGTACATCGGTACAGAAGGCCAAGCGGGACGGCAGTCTCGTGCTGTACTGAAGCGAAGCTCAGTCTGCCCGCTGCGAAGGCGCGATCGAATCCAGGATGCGACGCAGCACGGCTCCGGTTTCCGAGCCGAATGTAGTCAGCCGCGTGATGTGATCGCCGGGTACCAGATCCACCACCACGTCGGCCGGCCCCCGGCGGGCTCTGGCCCCGGAGCGAACCCTCCACCCGAGGAACGGATAACGGAGGTGATCGGCCTCGTTGACGAGCAAGTGAACGAGACCCGGGTACTCCGGAACGCTGTAACGGCGAACGACAGAGAGATAGCGAAGCCTGACATCGAGAAAACGCTTGGCCTTGCGCTCCCGAGGAGTCTGCGGAAACAACCGGGCCTTTCGGCGCGCCAGCAGCGAGCTGAGCTCGAGGGCCAGGCGCGGCCGGTCACAAACCAGCAGCCCCGCAGCCGCCAGCAGCTTCGCCGCCCTCAGGCTGAGCAGGCGCATGACCGCTGCGAACCCGTTCAGAAAGGGCCTCGGGTACTCGGTGTCCAGAAGGACAAGGCATTCCACCTTCTCGCCCGCGGCGTGAAGCTGACGGGCCATTTCGTAGGCCACGACCCCTCCCACGCATTCTCCCGCCAGCCGATAGGGACCGTGCGGCTGCGCCATCCGCACCTGCGCGACATAGTCGGCCGCCATTTCCGTGACCCCCCCGTAGAACGGCGACGGTCGCACCAGTCCTCGCGGTCTCAGCCCATAGACGGGCTGATGCAGGCCGATGTGGCGAACCAGATTCGCGAGGTAGCGGTACATGCCGTCTTCGACCGAATGGACTCCCGCAACGAGAAAGAGGGGCGGGCGGTTTCCTTTTGGCTGCATGGGAAACAGCACGTCGGTCTCGAGCCGCTTGGGTTGAGTCGCTCCACCGGCATCGACTATGCGCGAGACTCCCCTGATCGTAGGATCCAGAAAGAAGGCGCTCAACGTCAGGTCCGCCCCATACGCGGCGTTGATCCTCGTCACCAGCCGCACGGCAGACAAAGAGTGGCCGCCCAACGCGAAAAAGTTGTCCTCCACGCCGATGTCGCTTGCGCTCAACACCTCGTACCAGATCGCCCGTACAGCTTCCTCCGTGGGTGTCTGAGGGGGCTGAGCCGAGCCCCTTGTTGACGCACGAGGGTCCGGAAGCGCCCGCCGGTCGATCTTGCCGCTGGCAGTCAAGGGGAGATCCGCAAGCGGCAGGTAGACTGCCGGCACCATGTAGAGCGGCAGCGCCGCAGCGACGTGCTGCTGCAGATCGGCGGCAGGCGGAAGACCCGCGTCCGGGTCAGCCGGCACGCAGTAGGCTACCAGCCTGGCATCGCCGGCGCCGTAGTCGGCTGCGACGCAGACTGCCTGCCTGACCGCCGGGTGAGCGTTGAGCGTCCTCTCGACCTCGCCGAGCTCGATCCTGTGGCCGTGCAGCTTGACCTGACCGTCCGCACGGCCCAGGCATTCGATCGTTCCGTCTGACAGGTAGCGGCCCCTGTCTCCAGTTCTATAGAGCCGCTCGCCGGGTCGCCACGGATGGGGCACGAATACTGCGTCCGTGAGCTCTTGCTGGCCGTGGTAGCCGCGGGCCAGGCCCAGACCGCCAATGTAGATGTCCCCGTGGGCCCCCACAGGGACCGGCTCGAGCCGATCGTCGAGGATGTGGACCTGGGTGTTGGCGATCGGACGGCCGATCGGCAAGGGCGACCGAGCGCCCGTGACGCGCCATGCCGTCGACCAGATCGTGGTTTCGGTGGGTCCGTACAGGTTCCAGAGCTCGTCGCAGTGCTCGAGGAGAGGCTTCACCAGTTCAGGCGGAAACGCTTCGCCGCCGCTCATGATCATCCTGAGCCGGCCGCTCCAGCCCGCCTCGAGCAGCATCCGCCACGTGGCCGGTGTCGCCTGCATCACGGTCACGTGTTGCGCGGACAGGAGGTCCTGGAGTGCAAGAGGATCGGCGCCGGCCTCCTGGGCAGCCATGACGATGCTGCCTCCGCAAAGCAGGGGAAGATACATCTCGAGACCACTGATGTCGAACGAAAGAGGCGTCACGGCCAGCAGCGCGTCATCGGGACGGAAGCCGAGCGTTTCTTTCATCGAGAACAGCAGGTTGACGAGCGCCCTCTGGGGTATCTCCACCCCCTTGGGGTTCCCTGTGGAGCCTGAGGTGTAGATGATGTAGGCGAGATCGCCAGGGCTGGATGCGACAGGCGGCTCAGGGCACCCGCCAGAGGGCAGTTGGTTCTCCAGGTCCTCGACAAACAGCGGCAGCGCACGCCCCAAGCCGATCCGCCCCTCGAGGGCTCGTTCAGTAATCACCGCCTTGGCGCCAGATTGCTCGAGCATCTGTTCGAGCCGCGCTCGGGGATAAGTCGGATCGAGCGGGACGTACGCGGCTCCCGACTCCATGATGCCGAGCAGAGAGCACAGTGATCTAGGGCCGCGAGACAGAAACGTTCCGATCACAGAGCCTGCTGCCCGAAGCTGCGCCCGAATCCCCGCGGCATAGCTGTGGGCACGATCGAACAGCTCACCGTAGGTATAGCGTTGATCCTCGAAAAGAACGGCAGTCTGCTCTGTGCGGGTTGAGGCGACTCGCGCCAGGTGCACGGGGAGGGAGACGTCCAGCGCAAGCTGGCGCTTGGTGGCGTTCCACTCGTGTATGATGGTTCTGCGTTCCACCTCGCTCAGCATGGGGATCGCGCTCAAGGGCTGCTTCGGATCGTCAAGCGCCGCCCGGAAGACCGCCGCGCAGTGCTCGAGGACGCGACCGGCAGTCTCGGCCTCGAACAGATCCGTGTTGTAGTACAAGGCAAACTCTCTCACATAATCGAGATCGATGCTCAGGGCGAGATCGAACTGAACGCCCATGGCACCCAGAAGAAAGGGCTCCGCGCCCAACTGCTCTCGCAGCGTGTCACCCATCGGGATGTCGACCGTGTCCACCATGACCTGCACCACAGGCGGGTGACTGGGGTCGCGCAGCGGGTTCAGCCTCTGAACGAGCAGCTCGAAAGGATAATCCTGGTGCTCGAGGGCCTCGAGTACGCGGTCCCTGACCCTGGCAAGCAGGAGGTCAAAGGTCTCGATTCCCTCGAGCGCCAGCCGCAGCGCCAGCGTGTTTATGAACGTGCCGATCAGGGCCTCGGTAAAAGGGGGAATGCGATTAGCCACAGGCATGCCGACAACGAGATCACGGGATCCCGTGTACCTGCACAGAACCACGACGAAACAGGACAGGAAGAACATGTATGGGGTGACGCCGTGCGCCTCGCACAGCGCCCGCAGTCGGCGCAGATCACCAGCCGAGAGGGGATGACGCACAACCGCGCCTCGGTCTGTCTGCACGGTGGGGCGCGGCCGGTCGCAAGGCAGCTCGAGGTTCCCGACTCCCGCCAGCCTGTCCAGCCAGTAGGGTGCGTGCACATCCAACGCCTTGGCCGTGAGGGTCTCCCTCTGCCACGCAGCGTAGTCACGGTACTGACAAGTCAACGGATCCAGGGGAGCCGGCTGCGACCTTCGCGATGCCGAGTAGAGCGCTTCGATCTCGCGTGCCAGTATCCCGAGAGACCACTGATCGGCCACTATGTGATGAACGTTCAGCACCACCACGGACTGGCCCTGTGCCAGGCGCAACAGCATCAGGCGGACGAGCGGCCCCTGCTCGAGATCAAAGGGTCGCACGATAGCAGCTTCGGCCGTCCGTTTCGCCTCGATCTCGCCTTCGGCGACGGACATCTCAGACAGATCGACGATCTGGAGGTGCGAGACCGGCGCCGCACCGACGATCTGAACCGGCGTTCCTCGCGTTTCGTGGAAAGTAGTCCGCAGGATCTCGTGCCTGAGTTGCACGCCGCGAAACGCAGCCTCGAGGCTGGCGACATCGATCTCGCGCCTGAGACGCAGGCAGACGTGGATGTTGTAGGCCGCGCTTTCGGGCGCCAGCCTGCTCATGAACCACATCCTCTCCTGCGAGTAGGAAAGAAGAGAACCCCCTCCCAAAGGCGGTCTTGCCGAAGGCCGCTGGATCTTGTAACGGGGACGGATCGACTGCGAGTCGACGTAGGCTGCCAACTCGCGGATCGTCTTCTTCTCGAAGAGTACCGTGATCGGCAGCGCAAGACGGAAGCGCTCGCGAGCGCGCGCAATGACCTGCGCGGCTTTCAGCGAACGACCTCCGATGGCGAAAAAGTTGTCGTCGACGCCGAGCGCTTCAGTACCCAGGACCTCTGCCCAGATTTGCCAGAGCGCCCGCTCGGTTTCCGTTCGCGGAAGGGCGATGGGACTCGCCCTTGGGCCCGGCTCGCGCCGCGAACGGCGCGACCGAATGGTTGCACGCTCCTCAACCGAAAGCCACGACAGGTCGGTGACGGCCATATCGGGGTCGCGCCGGACTGCCTCCAGGATTCTCTCGAGCTGCACGGCAACGTCATGGGCGAGTCCCGCCTGGTAGATCTCATGCCGACAGCGAAGGGACGCGCTGCTGCTTGTTGCGCTTTCGATGAGCTCCAGCATGAGGCCCCAGGGGCTGCCCAACTGCTCGGCCGAATGGAGCGAAAGAGCGCCCGGCCGGCCGGCGGGCACCGGCTCCAGGCCACGCGGTAGTTTGATCTGGCCGCAGTAGGCATCGGTGACCGTCACCGGGCCGCTTGGGTCGGCGAGATTGAGCTTCTGAACGAGCACCGGATAGGGAATGAACTGGTGCGCCATCGCCCCTCGGATCTTGCGGTGCACCGCTGCCAGGAGATCGCGAAAGGTCCGAGTGGACGACAAGTCCACGCGAATGACGGCTACATTGGCAAAGTGCCCCACCACCGAGAGGTATGCGGCGCCAGGGCGGCCGAGCAAGGGGATGACGATGCTCACATCGTCCTGCGCGGTGTGGGCGCGCAGCAAGACGACGAAAGCGCTCAAGAACAGCTCGAACGGCGTCCATTCCTGCCAGCCGGCCAGCGGGCTGGGAATCGGCACGGGAAGGGTCTCTCCGCCTCGCATGCCCTCGTCGCTCTGATGATCAACGGACAGCAGGCGTAATGGGACAACGCCGGAGAGCTCGCGCCGCCAGTATTCGAAGTCGGCCTCGGCATGAGGCCCCGCCAGGCGCGCCTCGTACCAGCGCACGAAATCGGCATAGCCGGCGGCGCGATCCGGCGGCTCTCCGCGCCCGTAGTACAGGGAAACAAAGTCGTCGAGAAGAACTGTGAACGACCAGGCGTCCGCGGCGAGATGGTGCCAGGCCAGGATCAGGTCCTGCTCCCCGCCGGGCCCATCCCACAGCGAAGCCCGGAAGAGCGGTCCGTCGTGCAGCGAGAACGGCTCGCGGCGAAACCGCTCGATGGCCCGCTCGCGCTCCTCGTTCGTCCGCCAAGTGTGGGGAAAATGTTGGACATCAATGCCGCTGCCCGGGGCGGTGATCTGCATCGGTTCAGTCCCGCGGGCGTCGATCGAAATGCTCAGTTGAGGATGAAGGCTGCAGATCGCGGCTCCCGTCTCCTTGAGCCGCTCGAGATCGAGTGGTTGCCGCGCCACCAGCCGCGCCGAGATGTGATACGCGCTCGATGACGGATCGCGTTGCGCATCGAGCCAGACACCGCGCTGGACGGGCGAGAGCGGAAAGGTTTCAGTTTCCGACACAGTCACAACTCACTTCATGCGATCCGACACGGCGCAGCGACCGACTGTCGAGCAGGACGAATCGTGTTATACTGCTGGGCAATCATCTGGCACCCAGTGGAGATTTCATGAAAGGCATCATACTCGCCGGCGGCAGCGGGACGCGTTTGTATCCCGCCACTCAGGTCACCTGCAAACAGCTGCTGCCGGTTTTCGACAAGCCGATGATCTACTATCCGCTTTCGGTCCTGATGATGGCGGGGATCACCGACATCCTCATCATATCGACGCCGCGCGACCTGCCGCGCTTCAGGGAGCTGTTCGGCGACGGGCGGCAACTCGGATTGACGCTCAGCTATCGCGAACAACCAGAGCCGCGCGGACTCGCGGAGGCATTCCTGATCGGGGCGGCGCATGTCGGCGACGACGCTGTCTGCCTCATCCTCGGCGACAACATATTCTTCGGTCATGATCTGCCTGTGATGCTTCAGGCCGCAGCCGCTGCACGCGAGGGCGCTACGGTGTTCGGATACTACGTACGCGATCCCCAGCGATACGGGGTGGTCGAGTTCGACGAAGCCGGCAACGTGATCTCCATCGAGGAGAAACCACGGAAGCCGAAATCCAGCTATGCCGTTGTGGGCCTGTACTTCTACGACAATTCAGTGATGGAGATCGTCCGGTCCCTGCGCCCGTCGGCTCGAGGAGAGCTGGAGATCACAGACGTGAACAACGCGTACCTCAAAAAGGGGCGCCTGTCGGTCAAGCTGATGGGACGCGGCTACGCATGGCTGGACACCGGGACTCACGAATCCTTAGTGGATGCGACACTCTACGTCAAGGCCATCGAGGACAGACAAGGCCTCAAGATCGCGTGCATCGAGGAAATCGCGTACCGCCTTGGTCTTATAGACCGGCGGCAGCTGCTGCGTCTTGCAGAGCCGCTGCGCAAGTCCGGCTACGGAGAATACCTGCTGAGAGTGGCTGACGAAGGGGCCCGGTCAGTATGACGATGACCAGCGGTTCCATCGAAGGAGTGGTGGTCAAGGATCTGCGCAAGTTCGTGGACGACCGAGGATACCTCGTCGAGACCTTTCGGATCGACGAGTTGCCACCGGGCCTCAGACCGGAAATGAGCTATGTCTCCAGCACCGAACCCGGAGTGAGCCGAGGTCCTCACGAACATGCGGCGCAGACCGACCTTTTCGCTTTTGTCGGTCCCGCGAACTTCCGCATCGTGCTATGGGACAACCGGCAGAGCAGCCCGACTTACGGGCATCGCATGACGCTGTACTGCGGCGAGGACAGGCCCGCGCTCGTAATCGTTCCGCCCGGCGTGGTCCACGGTTACCTCAACGTGTCGAGGACCCAGCGCGGGTGGGTCCTGAACTTTCCCGACAAGCTCTACAAGGGACAAAGCAAGAGCGAGCCGGTCGACGAGATCCGACACGAGGATCAGCAGGACGAGTTCTACAAGGACTTCCTGCGGTGATCTGGCTCGTCGGCGCCCGTGGAATGCTCGGAAGCGAGGTCGCAAAGCAACTGGCGACTTCGGGTCGCCCTTTTCTCGCCACGGACATCGACGTCGACATCACAGATCGCGTCCAGATCGGGGCTTTTCTCGAAAAGCAGCAAGGCGCACCGCTCGAATGGATCGTGAACTGCGCCGCCTATACGGCGGTGGACCGTGCCGAAGACGAGCCGGTCCAGGCCGAAGCGATCAACGGGACTGCGGTGGGCCTGCTCGCCGCCGCCGCCCGCGCCTGCGGAGCCGCCATGCTGCACGTCTCGACTGACTACGTCTTCGACGGCCTCAAACAGGGCGAGTACCTCGAGACCGACGAGCCGAATCCGATCGGCGCGTACGGAAAGAGCAAGCTCTCCGGCGAAACCGAGCTGGCGACTACCCTGGAAGCCCACTACATCCTGAGAACTTCGTGGCTCTTCGGCCGTCACGGCGCCAACTTCGTGAATACGATGCTGAGGCTCTTCGCAGAAAGAGAAACAGTCTCAGTCGTCGCCGACCAGTGGGGAAGCCCCACCTATGCGGTTGATCTGGCGGCCGCGATCGTACGGGTAATGACTGCAGGCGAGCCGCGGTACGGCATCTACCACTTCTCCAACGAGGGCAGGACAAGCTGGTTCGAGTTCGCCAGGGAGATTCAGAAGCAGGCGGTGGAACGGGGTATGATCCCCAAGCGCGCTACCATCAGGCCGATCACCACAGCGGAGTACGTCAGCAAGGCAAAGAGACCGAACAACTCCTGCATGTCCAAAGAGAAGTACAAGGCCGCCTTCGGGGCAGCCATCCGCTCATGGCAGGAAGCGCTGGACGCCTATCTGGAGGAGCTCAGTCATGCGCAGGCTGACTAACATCCTGGTCACCGGCGGAGCGGGTTTCATCGGATCCAACTTTGTCCGCTTTCTGCTGGGGCAGCCTGATTTCCGGGGGATCGTTGTCAACGTAGACAAGCTGACCTACGCGGGAAATCCCGAGAGCCTGGCGGACATCGAGAAGATCCACGGGGGCAGGCGTTACTTTTTCGAGCACGCCGACATCTGCGACCACGAGGCGATGCGCACCATCATGCGGCACAGAGACATCGACGCGATCGTGCATTTTGCCGCCGAGTCGCACGTGGATCGCTCGATATTCGGACCCAAGGAGTTCGTGCTCTCGAACATCGTCGGCACATACACCCTTCTGGAAGCGGCGCGGGAGCACTGGCGCGAAAGATCCGACACTCTGTTCCATCACGTCAGCACCGACGAGGTCTTCGGCTCCCTCGCCGAAGGATCATCAGAGATGTTCCGCGAAGATTCTCCTTATGCGCCCCGCAGCCCCTACTCCGCCTCCAAGGCTTCGTCCGACCATCTGGTGCGCGCCTATCATCACACCTACGGCTTACCGGTGACGATCACCAACTGCAGCAACAACTACGGACCGTACCAGTTCCCGGAAAAACTAGTCCCACTCGTCATACTGAACATCTTGGAAGAAAAGCCGCTGCCGGTGTACGGAGACGGTCGAAACGTCCGCGACTGGCTCTACGTCGAAGATCACGCAGCCGCCGTCTGGCTGGTCATGCGGAAGGGGCGTACCGGCGAAACGTATCTGATCGGCGGCGGAACGGAGAAGCAGAACATCCAGATCGTCGAGCTGCTCTGCGAGAAAGCTGCGGCGCTCAGGGGCAAGCCCCGCGACCACTACAAGGGGCTCATCACGTTCGTCAAAGACCGGCCCGGCCACGACAGGCGGTACGCCGTATCCTGCGACAGGATCCAGAGAGAGCTCGGGTGGAAGCCGAGCGTCGATTTCGACACGGGCATCGAGAAGACGCTGCGCTGGTACGACGAGCACCGGGACTGGGTGGAACGGGTGAGAAGCGGGGAGTATCGAAGGTGGATCGCGGTGAACTACGAGAGGCGCTAAGGCTTTGTTGCGTCGACCAGCGGGAATGTGATGATCCAATTGGTGCGGGAGTTGGAACTCACAGAAAGCGAACCGCTGAGCTCACCGACCAGAACGGCCAGCACGGCGCTGGTTGGAGGGGCAGTATCGCCGACAGCGGGTTCGACGGTCACCACGAGCTTGGCTGATCCGCGCTCGGGCGACTCGAGCAGAATCGTTACCGAGCGGGCTTCGGTGCCGGACAGCGCTGAGCGCATGATCTCGTTGACCGCAAGCACGCAGTAGACCGCTGAGTCCAGGTCTATCTCGACATCACGCACTTCGACACGCGGGCTCTGCGCCTCGGGCTTTCCGCCGCCGCTGCCGCTCAGCCGCGTGCAGAGCATCTCGAGGCAGCGCGCAAGCTTGCCTGGCTCAAACTGGCCACTCCTTACGATGTCGGGGCGGTTGACGAGGACGCCCTTGGTCTGTTCGTGGGCGTCGCGGACGGCCCGTCGGATGAGACCCTCTCTCCAGTCCATCTGGTTCGAGTCCGGCGCGTCCCTTCCCAGAAAGTCGCGCATGAGCCGCCGGTAGGCCTCCAACTGCCCCTCCACGAACCGGTCGCTCTCCTCTCCCGCCTCCTCCTGGAGTATCAGCAGACGAATGAGCTCCGTCTGCACGTACTCGTCGAGGCTCATGGGCCTGGGGGGGCGCCTGCGGCCCGGCGCGACCCGCTCCTGGCTCGCGCGGGACCGCAGAACGACGACAAAACCGAGCCCGGCCCCGTTCTCGCCCGTCACGGGAATGGAAGTGACGTCGACCGCAAGAGCGGCCGCGCCGGTGGTCAGAAAAAGGCTCCGTGTCGACTCGCGTTGGGTCTCCACGAGATCACGGAAACGCAAAGCGCCGGTTGGCGACGAACCTGACTCCAGGCGCAGATCCACGACACGCTCAAGAGCGCGACCGACCGCACCCCGAGCTGCGGCGCCCAGCAACTGCTCGGCCGCTGCGTTGAGGAACCGGACGGTTCCCTCGACACCGCATACGAGCATCGGTGCCCCCATGTATCGCAGGATCGAGAGATACCAGTCCCTCTCGTTCCTGATGTCGGCTTCGGCCCGCGCCTTGTGCAGCGCCATGTCGATGGCGATCTGAAGAGACTTCTCTTCCCACGGTTTGAGCACGTAGCCGAACGGGGCGGTTTTCCGCGCCCGCTGCACTGTTGCGTCGTCCGAGTGGGCAGTCAGGTAGATCACGGGGATCTTTTGCTCCGCCATGATCTGCCGGGCAGCGTCGATGCCGTCCATCCCGCCCTTGAGGCGGATATCCATGAGAACCAGGTCCGGCCTGAGGTCGGCAGCTCTCGCTATCGCCTCGGATCCCGTGGCGGCGACCGCGGGTACAGCGTACCCGAGCTGCCGAAGGCACTCTTCGAGCTCGAGGGCGACGACACCTTCATCTTCGACGATCATGACGGACTCTGGCATGGACTGCCTCCTTAGCGCCGCATCACTACCTGCCCACGGGCACGCGCCCGGGCGTTGACCGGGAAAGTCAAGGAAAACGCGGTGCCGTTCGAAGTGTCGAACTCGACGGCGGCGTCGATCTGCTTGGCCAGCGAATCAACGATGCGCATTCCGAGAGTGCGGACACTCGTGGTGTCAACGCCAGCGGCGATTCCGATGCCGTTGTCGCGGACGGTCAGCTGGCCCTGATCCTGGCCGACGCTTCGCAGTCGTATGGCGACCTCACCCCGGCGCGTGCCGGGAAACGCATGGTTGAGCGCGTTGGAAACGACCTCGTTGAGGATCAGGCCGCAGGGGATGGCCGTATCGACGTCGAGCCGCAACGGCTCGCAGTCGATCGACAGCACGATGCGCGAACGGTCGACGCTGTAGGATTCAAAGAGATGCGACGCAAGCGTGTGCACGTACTCGTCGAAGTCCACGACCGACAGGTCTTCGGACCGATAGAGCTTTTCGTGGATCAGCGAGATGGACCGGATGCGATCCTGAGTCTCCTTGACGATGTCGGCCAGGCTGTTGGTCGCCGAACGCCGGAGCGGAAGTTTGAGCAGACTGGAGACGATCTGCAGGTTGTTCTTGACGCGATGGTGCACTTCGCGCAGCAGAAGCTCCTTCTCCTCGAGCGAGGCCCGAATCTTCTCCTCCGCCCGCTTTCGCTCGGCAATTTCTGCAGCGAGCTCCGCCGTTCTCTGCTCCACGCGCCGTTCGAGCTCTCGATGCGCCTCCCGGAGCTGCATGAGCGCCCCATGCCGGTCGGTGACGTCGTTGAGGATCACCGTCAGGGATTGCGAAGACTCGCCGGGAACGGGCAGAACGCTCACTGTCACCTTGCGAAGGCCGACCGTCACGGGATCGTCGTGCCCAATCGTCTGCCGTCCCTGCACGGCGCCTGCCAGGCAGCGCTCGAGTCGCTGCAGGCTCCGCCCCTCGAAGAGCGTGAGAAAAGAGGTTCCAAGCAGGCTGGTCTCGGGTCTGCCCACAAGAGCCGTCGCGCTGCGGTTTGCGTACACGATCCGGCCGTCCGGCGTCACTTCCAGGATACCCTCAGCCATGTTCCCAAGCACCAGCTCGTAGTGATTCTTGGTGTTGAGCAGCTCCTGGGTAATCTCTCGCTTGGTAAGCCCCTCGAGGCCGAGCTCGATCGGGCCGTGGTTCTTGCCCGCCTCGGACTCGAGCTTGCGCAGCAGTGTGAGCAGGTGATCACCGGTCTGCTGCAGCGGTCCTTTCGCGATGCACGCATTGAAGCCGTACTGCAGGTACCGGGCATGCTCCTCCGCGGAGATCGCCGACAGCAGCACGAGAAAAGTGTCGTCAAATCGGTTGGTGCTCCGCATGATGGAGCACAGTTTGTCGCCGCTGATATTCGGCATGATGAGATCGATGAACACGACGTCGGGTATGTACCCATCCAGCGTCTTCAGAGCGGTCAATCCGTCTGCCGCAGTCCGGACCTCGTAACCGTGCTTGCCCAGCAGCATCGAGCAGAAGGTGAGGATGGCGGGATCGTTGTCAACTACAAGAATCTTGCGTGGCACCATCATATTTAGAATATCACACTAGTAATGAGAGCGTTGGGACCGCTTCTTCGCCTGGTGGAATCTGCGGGCCGGAGCCGCCGCTTGCACCGCGGAGACACGTCTAGTCAACAGCATTCCCCTCCACTATCCCAAGCAAGCACGAATACGCTGAAGCCGACTACTATTCCTCTCGGCGCGTCGTAAGCGCGGTGTCGCCATCGTATCGCATGTCGAGGACCCTGCCACTTCGACAGTACGTTGACCCGCAGATGGGGCACACCAAGACTCCTTCGTTGCGATGCAACAGTCTTGTCTTGCATCGAGGACAGACAAGGATGTCCTCCAACGCAGCAGGGGCGGCGGCACGTGCTGCGCCTTTAGTCATTCGCTCAACAAGAACGTACTGCATGAGGGCGAGCTTGGCAGGGCCGAGCACGTAGTCGGACATACGTTCCACCGTCGCCAGGATGGAACGCGAAGTCGGAACCGCGTCCAAGAAGCCGTTCATCAGCACACAATCGTGAACCAACTGGTGCACGGTTCCCACGCCAGTCTGCTTGAGCACTCGGAAACCGGCTTTCTCGAGGACGCTTTGCATATATGCAGGATGGGTGGCGTACAAAGTCGGCGAGATCTCGATGTGACTCTTCATCATGCACGAACGCCCGTACCTGACCATTCGAAGCAGGCTGCGTCCGTTCATGTATGTCAGAAGCATCATCGCACCGGGCGTTAGGACTCGGGCGATTTCGTCCAGACACACGTCTAAAGAGTCGATGTGATGAAGCAGGCGAATGCACACCCCTCCTGCAAAGACGCCTGTGGCGAACGGCAGACATAACGCATTGGCCGCCACGAACTGTGCGCCATCGGTTGGAATGGTTTGGGCAGCCACATGCAAGTGCTTCAGGGAGTAATCGACCAGCACCACCTTCCGTTCTGGACTCGCATAAGCTGCATGCAGACGGCCGAAGCCGCATCCGAGGTCAAGGAACCATCCTGACATCTTCGAGACGAAGCGCTTCACCACAGAAATCTCAGCATCGTGAAGTACCTGCTTTGCCGTACCACGCCAGAAGTCGCGGAAGTCGCAACCTTCGTAGTCAACGATGGCTGGTTTATGAACGCCGGCTGGCGGCGGCTGCCTCACAGCACGACCTTTCTAGGCCTTGTGGCTCTTGGTCCGGGCGCTGAACCTTTCCTGAAACAGAGCACCGGCTCTGCGGCCCATCGAGGAGAGAACAGACGATAAACGATGCCCATGCCGACTGCGAAGAGAGCAGCTTTCGCCGGAGAAACGGCCTTGAGTCGTTTGAAGCGAGTGGAGTCCTTCGGAAGTGGAAGATACACCGACTCGAGGGCAAAGCCGAAAGAACTGACGTACTCATGCAGCGTACGGTAAGTGAAGTATCTCAGGTGAGCGTAGAACTCATAACGCGCTTGCGCATCAAGCGGGTTGTGAAACGTCCGACCGGTGATCAGGAAGGGAAGGACATACATGAGGCCAGCGTAGTTAGGCGTCGAGATGTACAGGTATCCATCATCCGCCAGGATTCGTCGTATTTCCGCCACAAAGTGGTCGATGTGCACAAGATGCTCGATCGTAGCCAGCGAGATGACCGCATCAAACGCCCCATCCTCGAAAGGGTATGACTCACCTTCGGCGTCAAGGTCGAACGAGACGGTAGAAAGGCCGCGGCCAGCAAGAGCCTTGATGCAGCTCGGACTCGTGTCATTGCAGACCAACTCGGCCTGATACCCATGCTTGATCCGCTCTGCGGCGAGTCCAATGCCAGCTGAGAGATCGATGATACGCCTGTGGCGTCGTTGTTCAAAGACTGCCGGGAAAACCCTGTGGCGCTCGTGAAAAAGAGGGGTTTGGCTCTGGCCGGACAGATCCTGCAGACGACGCTCCTCTAGCCTGATGGCATCCTCGCTCACTTGACGATCCCTCCTACATCAGTGCCGGGCCTGCGGAATAGCGCCCTGAAAATGCCTGCCGCAAGTCGCACCAAGAGTCCCCCGACCTGTTTCGCAAAGGGACGCATGTCCGTCCAACTGAATACCGCATCCACGTGAGGCTTCACGTAGGGACGCAACAGAAAACGCAGCGGTTTCTTCACGGTGCGGGCGTAGTGAGCGCAGGAGTACAGATCTCTGACGAGGTCGACCCAATACACACCGGTGCGCCAGTTCGTGCATTGCGGCGTTACAGACTGAGTGGCGTACATGTACTCCATCAGCGGGAAATTGACTCCACAACGCACGGATAGGAGCCCTGAACGGTTATAGCGCCCGTTGATTTCCAGAAGCTTATAGACTCCATCACGTGGGTCTTGCTTGAACTCCATGCAGGAGTACCCGGCAAACCCTAAACCTTTCAGCAGTCTGATCGCGGAATCCCGCACTTCGGGTACGGATCGGCTCACAACGACGCAAGGCACCCCTGACTCCGGGGGAGAGAGCCTCACTTTCTGGGCCGTGAAGTCGACCAAGGCGCCAGACTCGGTGAGGAGCGAGTTGTAGTTGATGTTCACAGTGTCCGGCCCCGGTATGAACTCCTGTAACATCATCGCGTGGCCGCTGTTTCGCGCCGCGCGCAGCTGTCGCACGAGCTCGTCTACCGTGTGCGCCTTGACCAGCTTCCGCCCAAAAGCGCGGAGGTAACTATGACTCTCGCAGGGCTTGAGCAGGCAGGGGAACCCGATCTCCCGCACAACCGTGTGGACGACCGCATCGTCGGGAAGCCCAACATACGTCCGCGGATGGGGAACCCCGAGCCTGCGAGCGAGATCGTAAGTGTGCTGCTTCTCGATGATCGTGCGAACGACATCCCAAGGCGGACAACGCACGTCAAGGGCAGAGTTGAGCGAGTCCTTGTTCTTCGAGACGGTTTTGAGTGTTTCGTCATCTGCCGGAAACACCACTGCGCGGGGGTACCGGTCGGAGATCTCCAAAAGGCGCTGAATAAAGAGCCCCTCCTCACGCTCGGGATGGGGCACCCTGATCGCCTCGGCGCAGTAGCGTGAAACCTGGCCCATGTCGTGATCGTCGTAGAACAGACCCGCAACCGTGACGCCGTTGCGACCAAGAGCCCGAATGAGGCCTATGCCGGTAGTGTGGCACGAGAGCACCAGTACAGCTCTCACGGGCATCCCCTGCCGTTCGTCAACCGCCGCAACGCGCCTACCAAGACAAAGCCTTCTCAGTGGCAGAGACTGGCGATGCACACTGCACCCTGCGGCGCCAACAGAGTCGCAGCACTGCACAGCGAGTTCCTACCGGCTACGCCAAATGGCGATAAGCAATCCGGCCCACCATGCGCAAAGCCAAGAGCGGCATTCGACGGGCGATGGCCGCTAGACGCGGATTGCGTCCCTCCGATTCGTCGAAGCCGTTCCTTCTGGCGGGACTGCGCGCGTAATGTATCTCACGACGCTCAGCCCCCCAGCCGTCTTTGTACTGAAGAAGTCCTGCATTATGGCAGGCAGTCCGGCCAAGAGAGAGAGAGGAGTACCCATGGAAACTATACCACGAGATCGCTTCCCACATGACCATGTTGCTGGGGTGAAGATGCCTCTCCTCCAGGACAGAAGCACCGTACTTGTATACCGCGCGGTCGCCAAAGTGGAGAAACACGGCGCCGCCCACCGGCGTCCCGCCTGAACTGGCGATGACGACGATCCCGTGGCCCTGCTTGATCAGCGACGCGTGAAGATTACGGAAGAACGAGAGCGGCTGCGGCGGCAGACCATGCCGCCTCCTGGTGCGGCAGTGCAATCGATAGTACGCTTCAACGGCCGCAGCATCGCACGAGACGGCTGTCGCCAGCGCCTCGCGTCGCGCTCTTTCGACGTTACGTCTGGTGCTCTGGCGCAGGTTGCGATACAACGCGTCGCAACCCCGATCAAGAGCAACGATGTGCTCGAAATAACGGCCCGACGGCCCGAAGCCGCTCAAGCAGGGTTCGCTGCGGATTTCCACGTAACGCCATTTCCGGCGGCGTCTCTCGTAGTCGAGAGCGTCCTCAATCAAGTGAGGCACCGTATGCGCGGGAGTGGAAAGTAGCGGAACCGAATCAGAAAACGGCAGCGACACACCGCGACGTCCGGTCATGGGACTGCGCACGTCCATCAGCGGCATGATGACGCCGTACCCTGGCTCTGTGGACACTATTCCGATGGCGCGGTAGCCGTATGAGTCAGCCAAGACACGAATCCACGCGGAACTGTGGAATACCGTGCACGCCGGATATTCCAGAACGCGGGAATCCCAGTCTCTGTCAGTCAAGGGGTCAACTATGTGCACGCAACAACCCCCAAATGACGCACGCCATCACGCTCAGTGCGTGACGTCGAGACTGATCGCCGCTGTCTGCTCACGATTGCAGTCGTCGTCGACGGACGTCGGGCTGCGATTAGTGCGCGTCTCACTGAATCGGGCTCCATCGGTACGGCGAGATGCCGCCCCGTCGATTTCAACCCGCGAGGAGAGCCGTGTCGTCACTGATGTGATTTCACCCCCACTGGTGGGCAACTGAGGTAGTCAGCCACCTGACGCTTCGCAACGATGTCGCTGTAAACGTCTGAGATGAGGTCAAGTCGTTCTCCTAGCGCTACAGCTACCTGCTCCGCCGGAAATCCCTGGTCTCTGGCCCATATGGAGATGTCCATAACATCATAGGGGGCAAGGAAATAGAATTCCTGTTGTGTCTGAGGAAGCGAATAGGTGTCTGGCGTCGGCGGTTTTTGACGGATTTCGTAAGGTACGTGCAGGTACTCGGCGAGTTGATAGACCTGTGACTTAAACAAGTGTGCGATCGGTTTGAAATCGCCGGCCCCATCGCCCAGTTTCACGAAGAACCCTTGGTCCACCTCCAGCCGGTTGGATGTCCCTATGACAGCGTAGTGAAGCCGATCCGCGTGGAAGTACTCCAGCATCTTTCGCGTGCGCTGCTTGAAATTCATCGCGGCTACGATCGTGCGGTACTGCTGAGACGGCAACCGAGCGCGGATTTCCTTTCCGTCGGGCAAGCGAACCACTATGCGGAACACACGGTACGGAGTGCCATGGCCGCCCGCGAGCACGATCTTGTTCGCAAAGGACGGCTGATACTCCGGGACGACTGAACGGATAGCCTCGTCCCTGATCGCGTAGCAGCCTTCCGCCTCCAAAATGGGCGTAATATCTGTCACGCAATACTCGATTCCCAGCGACTCTGCCGCTAGACGGCTCAATTTCAAAGTGTCCGGCGACGAATCACGGTCAGGCATGAGCAGCCCGAACACCCGTTCCTTTCCGAAGGCGCGCACGCACAGAGCAGCCGTGACGCTGCTGTCAACGCCGCCCGACAGCGCAACCACTCCGCCGCGTCGCCGGAACCTCTGGACGATCACATCCTTGAAACTGTCAAGGATCCGCTCCGTCTCCTTTTCGCAGTCGAGGCGAAGCACATCACGCGATACGTTGGTCATCTAGAGCCTCGAATTGCGCTGCGCATCCATCTCCCCCCAATCAACCTTTCCGCGACTATTCCTGGGAATGCTGCTTACAAAGTGCACGTGCCGGGGCACACGGCTGTCTTCAAGGTGTCGGCCGCAGTGCCTGCGAATTTGCTCTCGCTTGAGCCCGCTATCCGGCGACACGACGACGAAAGCAGCTACCGCCTGCCCTTGGATATCGTCAGGGACGCCCTTTACTGCCACGTCCAAGACACCATCCAGCTGTCCGATGACGCGCTCAATCTCGCGCGGGCTGATTCTTTCACCTCGGCACTTGATCATGTCGTCCTTTCGGCCGACGTAGACGAGATAGCCATCACTGGTGTAAGAGAAGTAATCGCCGGTATGAAGTCTGCGATCAGACGGATAGGCTCCGGGCCTGAATACTTCGCTGCTCCCGGAGGGATCCTGCCAGTACCCCTGCATGACGTTTGACCCTCGGACCACCATCTCGCCGACGCATCCCAACGCAACCTCGTGGCCTTCAGGGTCCACCAGCGTCACTTGGCAGTTGGGCATCGGTCTGCCGACAGACTGCGGCAATCTGTCGATTTCGGCTGGTGGTAGATAACTCACTCGCTTGCACTCGGTAAGCCCGAACATAGAGTACAGCGATACGTGCGGAAACATCAGGCGGAACGCTCTGATGTGTCGCTCCGGTAGAGCAGCTCCAGTGTTGGTAACGTAGCGCAGGCTGCTGAAGTCATACCGGGCCAAGCCGTCAAGCCGCAGCATCATTGCCAGCATCGAAGGAACAAGGGGGAATCCCGTGACTTTTTCCTTCGCTACCTTCTGCAGCACCGAGTGCGGGTAGATAAACCCCGGCTCGAGTATCACCGTCCCTCCGAACATGACGGACATCAGAACTTGGTAAAGACCGTAGTCAAAGGAGAGCGGAAGAACACAAAGGACCGTGTCCTCTGGAGTGTTTCCAAGGTATTGAATGATACTGCGACAGGCAGAGATGACGTTGTGATGCGTGCTCATGACTCCTTTCGGCTTGCCGCTTGATCCAGAGGTGTAGATCAAGCAAGCAAGATCCACGTCCAGACACTGCGGTTCGTCGGACGGAGGCACCAAGGGTCGCTCGGCCCAGAAAGGCCGAAACACCGCCTCCCAATTGGTCGTATCAGCGGCGCTCCGCTGCCTATCGTGTGGGGTCGCTCCCACCCAGAGAACGGATGGCTTGACATCCAGCAACGAGAGAGAATCGCTGACGATTCCAGCCCTGCGAGCGTGCGCCACCAACACGCGAGCGCCCACCTCCACAAGCACAGTTCTCAGCTTCTGTGCCTTCAGTGTCGGGTCCAACACGACAAAAATGCCACCTGCTTTCAGCGCAGCATATATACATATGACACTCTCGATCGAGTTGTCGAGAAAGATGACGATCCTGTCATTTTTCTCCATCCCCGACCTGCGCCAGTGCCGAGACAGCAAGTCGGACGCAGAGTCGACCATGCGGTAAGTCCACTTCGTCCCACCACAGACGACTGCCGTCTTGTCGGGCATGCGCGCAGCAGTCCTGCGCAGCCATTCGTGAACGAGCACAGCGTCAAATTCCACGTCCGGCCTCGAAAGAATAGTTCACGCGCGTTCGGCTTTCTTGTTTTTCCTCCAGGTACGTAAGGAGTTTCCTAACGCTGTCCATGTTCTCCGCGGTCATCTCGTCGTCTTCCACCTGGATCCCGAAAGTCCGCTCCAGGAATGCCACCATTTCAAGAAAGCGAAAGGAATCCAGCACACCGGCGTCCATGAAGGACGTGTCGTCTTTCACTTGACTCATGTCAACGACACATACCTCAGAAAGGAAGTCACGAATGCTTTGCCTGGCGTTGTGATGGTTTACGCTATCCATTTCGCCTCTATCCCCCTTGCCTGTATGGGCGCAGTCCTTGGACGAATTGACGATACGTTGTGCTACGCGTCAGCGGTACGGTCACTCGTCCCACGGGACCGGCACTCGGCGGACCCCACAGTACGCCCGGCGGCACATTTCGGCTGACGACGGTACCGGCCTGAATGACCGATCCTTTCCCGATTCTCACGTTGGGCAGAATCACGCAGTGTGGACCGATGTACACATCATCCTCTATGTAGACGGGCATCACGTGTTCCCCTGTCCTTCTCGGACCCCAGTAGAGATGCGCGACAATGGTCGTACGGAATCCGACTGTAACGTTCCTACCAATGCTGATCGCTTCCGGATGAAGCTCTTCGATCTGGACGTACTGCCCTATCCACACGTGCGGCCCGACATGGACACCCCGGCATCGCTGCAGGAAAGGCCGAAGCCGAGAACCGCCAGGCATGACAAAGGCCAGCCTTGAAAGCAACCGCTGTAGTATAGTTCTCAATAGACGTAGCATAGCATGCGGTGCCCGTAGCTTACTAAACAGTGCGGAAATCACTGGACATAGGATCAGGCTGCGTACTGCGTCCACGGGGATTGAAAGAAGCTTCGGATCTTCCGAGGCGACTTCTGGAGACGACGCAGACAACCTGTGGCGCGCATCTTCAGCTCCTCAGGTCCTGATACCGTCA
>CAZKGO010000010.1:0-90356 GCA_964552235.1 uncultured Spirochaetales bacterium
CCCCAGGCGGCCGCCGCCGGTCTCGGGAAAGGCGAAACCGGGAAACAACACCAACGGTCCGAGCGGGTCCTGGCCTCGCACGAGGTAGCGGTTGCCCAGGCGCTTGGCATTGACCCGTCGGCACTCCTCCATCCCCAGTCGCACCGAGGCGAGCTGGAACGACAGGAGGTCCTCGGGAATTTCACCGTCGATCTCGGCGTGTTTCCACAGGTATGGGTTGTCGACGAACGGCACCATAAAAGCGATGGCGAGCCCGATGCCGCGGCCGTCGGCGGTCGCGTGCCGCCAGAGATCCTCCCCGTCCAGGCGGGCCAGTTCGCAGAGGCAGGCCATCGCGTCGAGGTTGAACAGCGAGTAGTGCATCGAGCGCGTGCGCGCCAGCTCGCGGGGGCAGCTGCCGTCGGGCTGGACCTGCTGCGGGATGATCACCTCGCGGAAGTGGCGCAGGGATGCGGCGAGTCGGTCGCGGTCACCCACGTAGGCCGCGTAGGCGGCCGTGTGGGTCGTCCACCAGGTGGCGTGATTGTTGCCGGCGCGGCTTTCTCCGACGCCGATCTCGCTGGTCGTGAGCCAGGCGAGCATGTCTGCCAGCCAGCGCTTCATGGCCTCCTCGTGAGGCCTCCAGGCGCCGTGGCCCTCCAGGTACCCGAGGCTGTGCACGATCCGGTCAAGCTGCCGCGCCACGATGATCCCCGCGCTCCTGCCCGTGCAACGGCCGATGATCGCCTCGCCGAACTGCAGGTGCGGATTCATGCGCGTCTTGGGGTCGATGAACCAGACGCGCAGCAGCTCGGCCGCCCTGTCGAGCAGACCTGGCTCGCAGAGCATGCGGCCTGCGGCGCACAGGTACAGGGTCGTCTTGGACAGGTCGACGAGGCCGTTCCAGTGGGCCATGAAGCGGTCGGGATTGCGCTCCCCGTCGCGCCTCACGTACGGCGCCGAGGGGTCGGCCGGATCGGGCCACCAGTAGGGGGCCTGGCTGTAGAAGTCGTGGGGCCCCGCCGACGGCTCGGGGCTGCGGTCAGCTGTCACGGTCCAGGGTCCCCGCCCGGCGGCCTCGGCCGCGCGCCAGGCGAGCTCCGAGCGCACGCGCCGCCACGGGCCGTCGCCCCGGGCCAGACGCGCCGTGATGCCGTCGACGAAATCCTGTTCGACAAAGACAAAGGCCACGCTTCCTCCTGTCCTCCTGGCGCGGGGCTCCGCGGGCGCCGCCGCACCCTACCGAGGCAGCGCCGTCGCGGCGCTGCCTCGGTCGGTTCTGGCACCCTATCCCTTGATGGAGCCGATCATGATGCCCTTGGTGAAGTACTTCTGGATAAACGGATAGACCGCGATGATCGGGAACGCCACCACCACCGTGGTTGCCATCTGCACCGACAGAGTCGGCGGCTTGTACTCCGGGTTGATGTCGTCGAGGATGTCTGTCTGCCGCGCCTCGTTGAGGATCTGGCGCAGCACCAGCATCACCGGCCACTTTCTGTGGTCGTTGACGTAGATGAGAGCGCTGAACCACTCGTTCCAGTGCGAGACCGCGTGAAAGAGCCCCATCGTGGCGAGCACCGCAGTTGAGAGCGGCAGCACGATGCGGAAAAGGATCAGCGCGTCGTTGGCGCCGTCGATGCGCGCCGATTCCTCGAGGCTCTCCGGCACCTGGGCGAAGAAGTTGCGCATGATGAGGATGTTCCACGCGGACATCAGGCGGGGGATGATGTAGACCCAGACGGAGTTGACCAGGCCCAGGCTGCGAATCAGCAGGAAGGTCGGTATCAGCCCACCGCCGAACCACATGGTGAAGGCGATCATCGCGGTGAGGAACACCCGCGGAGGGTAGCTGCGCTTGGCGATGACGTAGGCGAACATCGCCTCGATGAGCACCGCGAGGAGCGTTCCGACGACAGTGCGAAAGATCGTGATGCCGTACGCCGTGTAGAGCAGGGACTTCTTCGAGAAGATGAACAGGTACCCGGCAGGGTCGATCCTGTGGGGCACCAGCGCGAAGGGCCTCTCGGCCCGCTCCTCGTCGGACATGAGCGAGCGGCTGACCACGTAGAAGAATGGGTAGAGCGTGGCGGCGCACAGCAGGAGCAGCAGCAGGGCGTTCACGATGTCGAAGGCGGCTTCGCCGCGGGACTTGCGGATGTACAGCATCACCAGAGCCCTTCGGCGCCCACCGCCTTGACGATCCTGTTGGCGGCGAACACGAGCACCAGGCTGGTAAAGGACTTGAAGAAGCCCACGGCCGTCGTGTACGAGTAGTCGGCCTGCAGGATGCCGCGTCGGTAGATGTAGGTCTCGAACACGTCGGCCACCTCGTAGACGGCGGGGTTGTACAGGTTGAAGATCTGCTCGAAGTTCTCGTTGATGATCTGGCCGATGCGCAGGATCAGGAAGATCACGATGATGTAGGAGATCGACGGGAGGGTGATGTAGAGCGCCCGCTGCAGCCGCGTCGCCCCGTCGATGTAGGCGCTCTCGTACTGCTCCTGCGGGATGTTGCTGATCGCAGCCAGGTACACGATCGAGCCCCACCCGATGCCGTGCCAGATCGACGAGACGACGAGCACGCTGCGGAAGTAGCGCGTGTCCGCGAGGAACGCGATCGGCTTTGCGCCCATGCGGGACAGCAATGCGTTGATGGGGCCGCCCGAAGGGGAAAGGAGCATGATCGCCAGGCCGGCCACGATCACCCAGGAGATGAAATGCGGGAGGTAGCTGATGGTCTGCACGGTGCGCTTGAAGGCGCGGTTGGCGACCTCGTTGAGCAGCAGAGCCAGGATGATGGGCGCCGGGAACCCGAAGACGAGGCGGTAGGAGCTGATCAACAGCGTGTTGCGCAGCAGGCGCCAGAAGTAGTGGCTCGCGAACAGGTTCTGGAAGTGGCGGAACCCCGCCCAGGGCGCGGTGAGGATCCCCCGGACGCCTCCCATCCCGTTGTAGTCCTTGAACGCGATGATCAGGCCGTAGATCGGCGCGTAGTGGAAGAGGAGATAGTAGACGACCCCCGGAAGCACCAGGAGGTGGAAGAACCTGTACTTGACGAAGAAACGAACCAGGCCGCCGCCCGGCCGCTTGATCGCCTGCTGGACACCCGCCATGTCACCCGCCCGCCGGCAGTATTGGCCGGAGCGCCGGCTCTTGCATCGCGCCCCGGGTCAGCCCTTGCCGCCCGCCTTGAAGGAGACCTTCGCCAGCTGCTGGTACAGCAGCGCCACCGCCGCCGTGTCCTTGTCGCCATGCTCCTCGACGCACAGGTGGTAGATCTGCTCGACCAGCGAGGTGACGAGCGCCGGACTACCGAGCTTCTTGGCCACCGTCGTGATCACCCCGAGGTCCTTGGCCGCGAGCGAGAGCTTGAAGCCCGCCGGGTAGGACCCGCCGAGCAGCATCGCCGCCTTGGCGTTGAGCATCCTGCTGTCGGCCGTGGCGCCCTTGAGCACGTCGTAGAGCTCCTGTGTGTTGATGCCGGCCTTGGCCGCCAGGGCGAAGGCCTCCGAGATGGCGGTCATCTCGGCCAACACGATCAGGTTGTTGGCAAGCTTGGCCGCCAGCCCGAGACCGTTGCCGCCGCAGTACACGATCGTCTTGCCGAGCAGGCCGAGCAGGTCGCGGTGCTTTTCGAACGCCGCCTTGTCGCCGCCCACCATGATAGCGAGCGATCCGCTCTTCGCGCCGCCCACTCCACCGCTGATCGGCGCGTCGAGCAGGGCGATCCCTTTGGGGGCGAGCTTCGCTGCCAGATCCCGGCTTGCTGTCAGGTCGATGGTGCTCATCTCGAAGATCACCGAACCGGGCTTCAGGCCCTCGACGAGGCCGTTGGGGCCGAGAATCACCTCCTCGACCTCCGGCGTGTTCGGCACGACGGTAAAGACGACCTCGCTCTTCTCACCGATCTCGCGCCAGCTCTTGCACAAGATCGCGCCCTTGGCTGCCAGCCCGTCCGCCGCTGCGCGACTGCGGTGCACGCCGACCGCCAGCCTGTGGCCGCCGGCCAGGATGTTCGCCGCCATCGGCGCGCCCATCGCTCCCAGTCCCACGAATCCGACGTTCTTCATGCCCGCCTCCTTGTCTCGCCCTCGCGGCCACGTTTGGGGCCCGGCGACGCACGCCCCCGGCTCGGGAGACTCTAACGGAAACTTGCCTCCAAGAAAAGGCCATGCGGCGGCGAAGCCGCCGCCCGGGCCCGCGGGAGTGCGGCCGGTCTGGGCCCACCAGGGGACCGCGCTCGGCGCGGCGCAGCCGGGCTCCCCAGCCCAGCGAAGCGGACCCGGGCATTTGTGGCGCCGAAGGCGCTCCCCAGCCCAGTGGAGCGAAGCGCAACTGGGTTGACACTCCCGTCCCGCCGCACCTACGTTTGCCGCGGAGGCCCCGTTGGGCAGACCGAGGCTGCTTTTCGTTCCCGCGATGAGCGCGCGCACGCGCACCCTCTATCCCGAACAGCACATCACAGCCCTGCGCGAGCTCGCCGACGTCACGTTCAACGACCGGGAGCGGGAGATGAGCCAAGACGAGCTGGCCGACGCGGTCGACGGGTTCGAGGTCGCCATCACGAGCTGGAAGTCGCCCCGATTCACGGACGCGATCCTCGCGAGGGCCGGCCGGCTGCGCCTGATCCTGCATTCGGCCGGCACGGTCAAGCCGATCGTCACGCCCGGGGTCTTTGCCCGGGGAATCATGGTCACCAGCTCCAACGCCGCGATGTCGCGCGTGACCGCCGAGGCGGCCTTCGCGCTCATGATCATGGGCAGCTGGGAGGCCGGCCGCTGGGTCCGCGAGATGGACCGCGGGGGCTGGAAGCGCGAGGACACGCTGGTGCCCGGACTGCAGGGCAAGAAGATCGGCATCGTCGGCTACGGGGCGATCACGCGCGCGCTCCTGCCGCTGCTGGCGGGGCTCGAGAACATCGAGGTCTCCATCGCGAGCCGGCACCTCGGCGAGGCCGAAGCGCGGCGGCTGGGGCTGGGGAAAAAGAGCCTCGAGGCCCTTCTGGCTGAGTCGGACATCGTGTCGCTGCAGACGAGCCTCACTATGGACACGCGGCGCATGATCGACCGCCGACGCCTGGCTCTCATGCGCGACGGAGCGCTGCTGGTCAACGTGGGCCGCGGCGAGCTCATCGACGAAGAAGCGCTCATCGGCGAGCTGGCCAGCGGCCGCATCCGGGCGGCCTTGGACGTCTACCACAAGGAGCCGCCCGATCCCGACAACCCCCTGCGCAGGCTGCCCAATGTCACCTGCCTTCCCCACCTCGGCGCTGCCACAACCTACTGCCGGCAGGCCATGGGAGCCGAGGTCCTCGACAACCTCCGCGACTATCTCGCCGGCAGGCAGCCTCGCAGCCTACTGACCGAAGAACAGGCGCTGCGCATGAGCGAGCACTGATGAGCCGCGGCGAGCTTGCCGATGTGACGGCGAGGCTGCGCGCCCGCCTCGGAGCCGGAGGCCCTCCGCTTCCCGGAGCGGCAGCGCAGCAGCGCATGGAGCCGAGGCCCCGGCGCGGCCCCGGCGACTACGAGGAGTTGGCCGAGGCGGCCGTGCTGATACTCCTGTACCCCGGCGACGAAGGAGCCGCCATCGTGCTCACCCGCCGCACGGATACCGTCGGCCGCCACGCGTCGCAGGTGTCGCTGCCCGGCGGACGACGCGAGGACGGCGAGAGCCTCGAGGAGACGGCGCTGCGGGAGTGCGCCGAGGAGCTGGCCGTCGAGCCCCGCTCCGTGACGGTGCTCGGCAGGCTGAGCCCGCTCGATGTGCACGCCAGCGGCTTCCGCATCCACCCCGTTGTGGGGACCGCCGACGCGCGGCCCGATTTCGCGCCGGATCCGCGCGAGGTCGCCGAGATCATCGAGGCCCCGCTGGCAGCCCTCGGCCCGAGCGCCCGCGAGGAGACCTGGACGTACCAGGGGCTCACGCGGCAGGTGCCCTTCTTCCTTGTTCAGAGCCACAAGATCTGGGGTGCGACGGCCATGATCCTCAGCGAGCTGCTCGAGCTCGTGGGCGAGGCGGGCTGACGCCCCGCCGGCCCCTACTGCGGGATGCGGCCGCCGAGCTCCTCGGCGATGAACAGGCGAATCACCTCTTCGACCGAGGAGTCGGCCCGGAATCCCATCGCCTCGGCTCTCCTGGCCACCAGGCGCTGCGGCCAGGTGTCGACGATCGCCTGGATGCGCGGGTCGAGCTTCCACTGCACGCGGTCAGCCACGCGGTCGCCGGCCAGGCGGCGCAGCTCGTCCACCATCTGGCCCACGGTGGGGTTGAGCCCCGGCAGCAGCAGCACCCGGTGGACCCCGAACGCCGAACCGTCGAGGTCGCAGGCATGGACGAGCGCGTCGATGACCCGGCTCGGCGACATGATCGGCATGTAGGTGTCGCGCGTGACCGGGCAGACCGTCGTCTGGCCGGTGAGCGGCTCGCGGATCACCGAGCTCACGAACGACGAAGCGGCGGCGTTCGGCCTGCCCGGCCGAACGGCAATCGTCGGCAGCCGCAGCGCCCGGCCGTCGACGAACCCCTTGCGCGTGTACTCGTTGACCAGGTGCTCGCAGATCGTCTTCTGGACGCCGTAGGAGTTCAGGGGCGTGACCGGAGTGCGATCGTCGCAGATCTTCTCCCCGCCGTAGACCGCCAGCGAGCTGGTGAAAACCAGGCGAGGCCGGCGTCCGCCGGCGCGGCAGGCCTCCAGGACGTTGCGGGTCCCTTCGACATTCACCTTCATGCCCAGGTCGAAGTCGGCCTCGGCCGCGCCGCTCATGACGGCGGCCAGGTGAACCACCGCGTCGGCGGCCGCGTCGACCACGGCGCGGACCTGCGCGGCGTCGGTGACGTCGCCGGCGCGGCACTCGATCCGCACGTCGCGGCGCCCCGCCGGCGGCCGAGGCTCGACCGCGTCGAAGAGCACCAGATGCGACAGCGGCTGCCGGCTGCCGTCCGGGCGGGCGAGCGTGCCCTTTTCCAGGAGCCGGGCGGTCAGCCTCCTACCGAGGAACCCGGCGGCGCCGGTGATGACAAGCTTCACGTTGCCTCCTCCCGCGGCGGCGAGTATAGCGGGAAACCCTTGCAGGCGTACAGGCTCGCGGCGGCGGCAAGAGGGGGCAGGCGCCTGCCGATACTCGAGACAGAGGGGCAGGCTCGTGTCTCCGCTGTTCTGGGTCGACTTTGTCGCGCTCGCGGTCTGCGCCGTGGGCTCGTCGTCGCTCGCCATCATGGTGCTCAGCCTCGGGCCCCGGCGCCCGGCCAACCGCATGTTCGCCGTCTTTGCGGGCATCAACGCGGCGCGCGTCGTGCTTTCGCTCATGCTCCGCCTCTCCCTGTGGCTGGGCGCGTGGGACGCGCAGCTGGTGCTCGAGCTCGCGACCATCACGCTGTGCCTGACGGGCCCGGTGCTCCTGCTGTTCGCCCGCAGGTACGTCGGCAGCCCCAGCCGCCTGCCCGACGCCGCAGCCGTCGTCGCGATTGCAGCGACCGCCGTCGCGGCAGTCCCGCTGTTCGCGCACCGGCTGATCTTCGCTGCCGCCCTGCTGCCCAACGGCGCTGCCGTCGCCACGGTCACGCCCATGGCCGCCGTCGCGGTCCTGATTCCCCTGGCTCCGATCGTGCACGCCTTTGTCCTGTTCTGGCGCCGCCGCGCCGATACCGGCGAGCGGCTGCTGGCGGCGAGCGCGCTCACCCTCGCCGCCGGATTCGTGGCGGTGGGCATGCTCCGGCTGCCGCTGCCCGTGCTGTCGTTCACCAGCACGGCCGGCGTCCTGCTGGCTGGGTTCGCCATCGTGCGCAGGCAGCTCATGAACCCGCTGCGAGAGCTCACCGAGGACCGGCAGCGCAGTGCTCTCGAGCGCAGCCGCGAGCTGCAGCAGGCCTGCACCGAGGTCGAGCAGCGGGTCGACGAGCGCACCGCCCAGCTCGAGCAGGAGATCGACGAGCGCCGCAGGGCCGAGGAGGTGCTGCGCGAAAGCGAGGAGAAGTTCCGCAACCTGGCCGAGCAGTCGCCCAACATGATCTTCATCAACGTCGACGGGCGAGTGGTGTACGCGAACCGCAAATGCGAGGAGGTCACAGGGCGCCGCCGCGAGGAGTTCTACGCGGCGGACTTCGACTTCTTCTCGATCATGGCCCCCGAGTCGATGGCCACGGTCAGGGCGGCCTTTGCCCGGCACCGGCGGGGCGAAGAGGTCCCGCCGTACGAGTACACGCTGCTGGCCGGGGGCGGCCGCCGGCTCGAGGTGCTCGTCACGAGCAAGCTCATCCGCTACGAAGGGCGCCCCGCGATCCTCGGCATCGCGACCGACATCAGCGCGGCCAAGCACACCGAGCGACTCCTGGCGGGCGTCAACGAGGTGGCCATCGGACTCTCGCGCGCGATCACTCCGGAGCAAGGCCTGGCGGTGGCGGCCGCCAGCCTCGCGTCGCTCGGCTTCGTCTCGGCCGTTCATCTGCTCTCCCGGGATGGAACCGCGCTCGAGCTGCAGCGCTTCGGCGGCGACGACGAGGCGGCATCGGCCTACCGGCCCGCGCCGACCCTCGCCCTGGCCGCCGGCGCAGCAATCCGGCGCGTCCTCGACGAGCAGCGCGTCGTGGTCCTGCCCGCGGCCGAAGTCCCGCAGCTGGCACCCCCGGGCATGAGCCGCGTCGTGCTCGCGCCTCTGCTGTTCGAGCACACGGCGGCGGGCCTGCTCACCGTCTCGTCGGCGGACATCTGCGACAACGATCTGCCGGCCATCACGGCGTACGCCAGCCTCGTGGCCGCCTCGTGGCGCAAGAACCGCCTCGTCCAGGAGCTCGGCGAGAGCCTCGAGCAGCTGCGGCGGACCCAGGCGCAGCTGGTTCAGTCGCAGAAGATGGAGGCCATTGGCCGGTTTGCCGGAGGGCTGGCGCACGACTTCAACAACATCCTTACGGCGATCACCGGGTACACCGATCTCGCCATCGCCAACGCGGTCCGGGACCCGACGCTGCGCGAAGACCTGGACGAGATCCGGCAGGCGGCGGCTCGCGCGTCGGCGCTCACCCGGCAGCTGCTCGCGTTTAGCCGCAAACAGGTGCTCCAGCCCAAGACGATCGACATCAACTCCCTCGTGTCGGGGATGGACAGGATGCTGCGGCGCCTGATCCCCGAGGACATCGATGTGCGCACGGCGCTGGCCGAGGGCCTCGGGAACGTGCGCGCTGATCCCGGCCAGATCGAGCAGGTGATCATGAACCTGGCCCTGAACGCGCGGGACGCCATGTCCCACGGTGGACGGCTGACGATCGAGACCGCGAATATCGAGCTCGACGAGGCCTGCGCCCAGCGCACCCCCGGCGTGAAGGCCGGCCGCTACGCGCTTCTGGCGGTCAGCGACACGGGGGTGGGCATGGACGCGGCCACCCAGGAGCACCTGTTCGAGCCGTTCTTCACGACCAAGCCCTCGGGCACCGGCACCGGCCTCGGGCTGTCCACCGTGTACGGAATCGTGCGGCAGAGCGGCGGCCACATCTCGGTGTACAGCGAGCCGGGCCGCGGCTCGACGTTCAAGATCTACCTGCCCACGGTCTCGGCGGCGGCGATCGAGGAGCGGGGCGAACAAGAGCGCACCGTGGAGCGCCGGGGCTCGGAGACCGTGCTGGTCGTCGAGGACGAGCCGACCCTGCGCAACCTGGTCAGGCGGCTGCTCGTCCGCAGCGGCTACGAGGTCCTCGCCGCCTGCGACGCCGAGGACGCCATCCGGCTCTCCGACGCCCACCCCGCCCCGATTCACCTCATGGTGACCGACGTCGTGATGCCGGGAAGGATGAACGGCCGAGACCTCGCGCGAGTCCTGGCGCCGCGCAGGCCCCTGATGCGGGTGCTGTACATGTCGGGGTACGCTGAGAACGCCATCGTCCGCGACGGAGTGCTCGACCCGGGCGTCGCCTTTCTGCCCAAACCGTTCAACCCCTCCGCGCTGATCCAACGGGTGCAATCCATCCTGCACGAGCCGCCGGGCCCTCAGCGCTTGTGAGCTTCCCTCGGATCGGGTAGTCTCAGGGCCGGCGCCGGCATGCGCGGAGCCGGCATGTTCAGGAGGAACAACGTGAGCTCTCAGAACCCGAGGGACATCTTCTCGCTGGCCGGCAGGACGGCGATCGTGACCGGAGGAGCCATCGGCCTCGGGCGCACGATGGCCGAGTACCTGGCCGCCTTCGGCGCCCAGGTGGCGATCGTCGACCTCGACGAGGCGGGAGCAGTCAAGGCGGCCCGCGAGATCGCGTCGGAGTCGGGCGTGCGCGCCATCGGCGTCCGCTGCAACGTCGCCATGGTCGGCGAAATCCGGGCCGCCGTCGAGCGGGTGGTCGCCGAGCTGGGCACGGTCGACATCCTGGTGAACAACGCCGGCATCAACGTGCGCGAACCGGCTCTCGAGGTGTCCGAGGAGCACTGGGACCGCATTCTCGACGTGAATCTCAAGGGGATGTTCTTCTTCGCCCAGGCGGTCGGCCGCGTGATGGTGCCCAGGGGCAGCGGCAAGATCATCAACATGGCGTCGATCCAGGGAGTGATCGCCCACAAGCTGCGCAGCGCCTACGCCTCGAGCAAGGGCGGCGTGATCGCCATGACCCGCCAGCTGGCCATCGAGTGGGCGCCGCACAACGTTCAGGTCAACGCCATCGCGCCCAGCTTTTTCGTCACGCCCATGAACAAGGCGCTGTTCGACGACAAGGAGTTCAGCGCCTTCATCTACTCGCACACGCCGCTGGGGCGGCCCGGGCAGCCGGAGGAGCTCGGTGGCGTCGTCGTGTTCCTGGCGTCCGCGGCGTCGAGCTTTGTCACCGGGCACACCATCCTCGTCGACGGCGGGTTCACGGCAACCGCCTGAGGCGGGCCCGCCGGCGGGCCCCGCCTACCCGCTGCGCCGGTCGATCACGCGCTTGCTCTTGCCGCCGGCCGAGCGCGCGATGGTCTTGGGTTCGACAAAGGTGACGCGCGGGGAAATGCCCAGACGCCGTTCGAACGCCTGCTGAACGGTCCGGCCGATCAGCTGCAGCTTGCCCAGCTCGTCTGGAAAGCTGCGCGGGACCTCGACCCGGATCTCGATGGTGTCGACGCCGGCCTCGCGGTCGAGCACGATCAGGTAGTGCGGCTCCAGGCCCTCGGTTTCCAGCAGCACCTGCTCGACGTCCGAGGGCATGACGTTGACCCCGCCGACAAAGATCATGTCGTCGCTGCGGCCCGCCACCCGGCTCATGCGGGCCAGCGTGCGGCCGCAGGCGCACGGCTCGCTGGTGAGCGACGCCAGGTCGCCGGTGCGGAAGCGGATCAGGGGAAATCCCTGCTTGGTGATCGTCGTGAAGACCAGCTCGCCCTCCTCGCCGGCCGCGGCGGGCTCGCCGGTGGCCGGATCGACGACCTCGACGATGAAGTGATCCTCGTTCACGTGCAGCCCGGCCCGCGCCTCGCACTCAAAGGAGACGCCCGGCCCCATGATCTCCGTGGTGCCGTAGTTGTCGAAGGCCTTGACGCTCAGGCCCTGCTCGATCTGGGCGCGCAGCCCTTCGCTCCACGGCTCGCCGCCGAGCACGGCCGTCTTCAGGTTCAGCTCTTCGGGGTGGATGTGCAGCTCGGAGAGGGCGGCGGCGATGTGAAGGGCGTAGCCCGGCGCGCCGACCAGCGCCGAGGTCTTGTAGTCGCGCATGATGGTGATCTGCGCCTCGATGTCCCCGGCGGACGCCGGAACCACCGACGCGCCGAGCCGTTCGGCCCCGTAGTGGAAGCCGAGCGCCGTCGTGGTGATGTTGTAGTTGAAGGCGATCTGCACCAGGTCCGAAGCGGTGATGCCCGCCGCGGTCAGCACCCTGGCCGTGAGCGACGCCCAGGCCGACAGGTCGTTCTTGGTATAGCCGACGACGATCGGCTTGCCCGTCGTGCCGGAGGTCGAGTGGATCCGCACGATGTCGCGCAGGGGCACGGCGAACATGCCGTAGGGGTAGGCGCGGCGCAGATCGTCCTTGGTGGTGAAAGGCAGCCGCTGGAGGTCCGAGAGGCTGCGGATGCGGTCGGGAACGATGCCGTGCCGCTCGTAGGTGTCGCGGTAGAACGCCACGTTTCGGATGACCCGGTTGATGGTGGCCTGCAGGCGCTCGACCTGCAGCTGCTCCAGGTCCTCGCGCGGCATCGCCTCGTATTCCCTCGAGTACATCGGTTCCTCCTCTGCCCGCGCGGCGGCCCCTCGCCCGGCCGCCTCCGCCCCCTACTCGGCGACGCTGCGGTATTCCTTGCCGAGGTAGGCGCGCTGCACGTCCTGGTTCTCCAGCAGCGCCTCGGCCGAGCCCTCGAGCACGATCGAGCCGGTCTCCATCACGTAGCCGCGGTCGGCGATGGCCAGCGCCGCGCGGGCGTTCTGCTCGACGAGCAGGACCGTGCGGCCGTCGTCGCGCAGGCGCCGGATCACGGCCATGATGTCGCGCACAACAAGCGGCGCCAGGCCCATCGACGGCTCGTCGAGCATGACCAGGCGGGGAGCCGACATCAGCGAGCGGGCGATGGCCAGCATCTGCTGCTCGCCCCCGGACAGCGTGCCGGCCAGCTGGGCGAGGCGCTCGCGCAGCCGCGGGAACAGGCGGTAGATCTCCTGCAGGTCGGCCTCGCGGTCATGGCCGCGACGGCTGCGCAGGTAGCCGCCGAGGGCGAGGTTCTCCCGCACCGTCATCGAGGGAAACAGCTGCCGGCCTTCGGGCACCAGCGAGCAGCCCCGCGCAACGATCGCCTCGGGAGCGGCTCCTGAAGCCTCCTGGCCGTCGATCTGCACCGAGCCGGAGGTCGGCGGCACCAGGCCTGCGATGGCGGCCAGCAAGGTCGACTTGCCGGCCCCGTTGCCGCCGATGATCGTGACGATCTCGCCGGCGTTCACGTGCATCGACACCCCGCGCAGCACGCGCAGCTTGCCGTAGCCGGCCTCAACGCTCCGCAGCCTCAGCATGGTCCTGCCCCAGGTAGATGTCGATCACGTCGCGGTTGCGCCTGACCTCCCGCGGCGTGCCTTCGGCGATCTTGCGCCCGTAGTTGAGCACCACGATCGAGTCCGAGATGTCCATCACCAGCGACATGTCGTGCTCGACGAGCAGCACCGTCACGCCCATCCCCCTGATCCCGCGGATCCGCAGGGCGAGCTCGCCGGTCTCGCGGATGTTCAGGCCCGCGGCCGGCTCATCGAGCAGCAGCAGCCGCGGCTCGGCGGCCAGCGCCCGGGCGAGCTCGACGATCCGCTGGCGGCCGAACGGCAGCGCCACGGCCTCGGCTTCGGCCGCGTCCGCGAGGCCGAACAGCTCGAGCAGCTCCATCGCCCGGGCGCGGATCGCGCGCTCCTCGGCCCGGCAGCCTGCACTGCGAAGCATGCTCGCCAGGAAGCCGGCGCGGCTCCTGAGGTGACGGCCGAGCATCACGCTGTCGAGCACGCTCATCCCCGGGGCGAGGCGGATGTTCTGGAACGTGCGCGCGATGCCCGCGGCCGCCACCTCGTGGATCCGCAGCCCGGTGATCGACTGTCCGTCGAAGCGCACCTGCCCCGAGTCGGCCTCGAGGCTGCCGGCGATCAGGTTGAAGAGCGTGGTCTTGCCGGCGCCGTTGGGCCCGATCACGGCCTTGATCTCGCCCTCGGCCTGGGAGAACGAGACGTCGGCGACCGCGTGCAGGCCGCCGAAGAAGCGGTTGAGCCCCTGCACCTCCAGCAGCGCGCTCACGGCCCGCCTCCCGGACCGGCCGCAGGGGGGCCGGCGGCGGCACGGCCGCCGGGCTCGCGGCGGCGGCCCGCCGCGAGCCCGGCCAGCAGCTTCGGCGGGGGCACGGCACGCAGCAGCGCCGCCCCCTGCTCGCCGAAGAGCATGATGGCGATGAGGGCAAAGCCGAACACCGCATCGTCAAAGGTGGCGAAGACGCCGCGCAGCGACAGGAAGTTGAGCAGCACCCCGAGCAGGAGCGCGCCCCACACGTTGGCCATGCCCCCGATGGCGACGATGGCCACGTAGCGCACGCTCTTCATGACCCCGGCCTCCGAGGGCCCGATGCCGGCGTTGTAGTGCGTCATGAAGAAGCCGCCCACGGCCGCGTAGAGGGCGCTCAGCACAAAGGCCGCGAGCTTGACGCGGGCGGTGTCGACGCCGACCGCGCCCGCCGCCTCCTCGCCGCCGTGCAGCGAGCGCAGCGCCCGCCCGATCCGCGAGTCGACCAGGTTCGAGACCAGGGCCATGCCGACCAGCACCAGGGTCCACGCGATGTAGTAGTTGCTGACGCGCGAGGCAAAGCTGCCGCTGACGGCCAGAGCGCCGGCCAGCGGAAACGCCGGCACGCCCGTGATGCCGTCGGCTTCGCCGAACAGCCGCGTGCCCAGGGCCACGCGGTAGACGATCGTGCCGAAGCCGAGCGTCGCCATCGCCAGGTAGTGTCCCCTCAGCTTGAGCACGGGCAGTCCGATGAGCAGCGCGACGGCGGCGGCGAGCAGCATCGCGGCGGCAAACGAGATCCACGGCGACAGGTGCAGCACCGGCCCTCCGTAGGAGTCGCGGCCGGCGACCAGCAGGCCGACTCGGTGCAGCAGCCCCACCAGCGGCTGCCCGGCCATCGGCGCCAGGTTGCGCGTGGTCAGCACCGCCGTCGTGTAGCCGCCGATCGCGAAGAACCCCGCATGCCCGATCGAGATCTGGCCGCAGTATCCGAGCAGCAGAGACAGGCCGATCACCACCAGGGCGTAGTAGGCGGCCATCGTGAGCTGGGTCAGGTAGTAGCCGGCCCCGAGGCCGGCGGTCAGCAGCTGGACCGCGACCACGGCCGCGGCGAGCGCCAGCAGGCGGCGCGTCGAGCCCGACATCAGTAGTCCCTCAGCGCGCCGGCGGCCCGGCTGCCGAACAGGCCGCTCGGCCGCAGGAACAGCATCACCAGCAGGATCGCCATGGCCACCACGTCCTGGTAGGCCGAAGGCAGCACGCTCACGCTCATGGTCTCGAGCGCCGCCAGGATCAGGCCCGCCGCGACCCCGGCCAGGCTGTCGCCGAGGCCGCCGAGCACCGCAGCCGTGAACCCCTTGAGCGCGAGCGGGGTGCCGATGGCGTAGTGGGTCTGGGTGAGCGGCGACACGAGGCAGCCGCCGAGGGCCCCGAGGGCCGCGGCGATCGCGAACGAGAGCGCCACCATCCGCTGCGCCGGCACGCCGCAGAGGCGGGCGGCCCGCGGGTTCACCGAGCAGGCCCTCATCGCCTGGCCCGTCAGGCTGTAGCGGAAGAACAGCTGCAGGGCGGTCACGGCCAGCCCGCAGACGCCGAGCACCCAGAACACCTGGGGCGAGACGTGGGCTCCGAGGATGCGCACCGAGGAGACCTCGCTGCCGGTGAAAAACGGCAGGGCGCGCACCTTCTCGTCCCACACGTGGAGGGCCAGCTCGCGGATCACGATCGACAGTCCGATGGTCACGATGATCATGCGCAGCACCGTCGGGTTGCGCAGCCGGCGGATGAGCAGCGCCTCGACCGCCGCCCCGAGGGCGGCGGTGGCCGCCACGGCCAGCACCACGGCGGGCGCCAGCGGCATCAGGAGGGCGAGCGAGTGGGCCGTCATCGCGCCGATCATCACGAACTCGCCCTGGGCGAAGTTGATGATCCCGGTGGCGTTGTAGATGACGTTGAAGCCCACCGCCACCGTGGCGTAGATGCTGCCCACGGTCAGGGCGGAAAAGAGGTACTGGATCAGCAGGTCGAAGGTCATGACCGGCCTGTTCGCGCCCCCGGCGGGCGCCCCCCGGCGCTACCGCGTGTAGAGCGCGAACCTGCCGCCCTTGACCATGAGCATCTCGAAGGAGTCCATCGCGAGGCCGTTGTGATCCTCGGGCGTCATGTTGAACACGCCCCCGGTGCCCACGAAGCCCTTGAGGTTCTCCAGGGCCGTGCGCACCTTTTCCTTCTCGACGCCGCCCGCCTTCTTGATGGCCTCGACCAGCATCATCAGGGCGTCGTAGGCGTGGCCTCCGAACGTGCTGGCCGGCTCGTTGTACTTGCCCTCGTAGTCCTTTTTGTACTTCACGAGAACGCTCTTCTGCGGGTGGCCGTCCGGCAGCACGTCGGCTACGAGCAAACGGCCCGCTGGGAAGATGATGCCCTCGGCCGCTTCGCCCGCCACCTCGACGTACTTGATGTTGCCGAAGCCGTGGCTCTGGAACAGCGGAATCGTCATGCCGAGCTGCCGCATGTTCTTGGGCACGATCGACTGGGCGTCCTCGATCGACCAGTTGACGACCGCCTCCACGTTGGCCGCCTTGACCTTGGTGAGCACCGCGGTCAGATCGGTGGCCGCGCGGTCATAGACCTCACGCGCCGCGATCTGCAGGCCGTACTCGCCTGCGTACTTCTCGAGAAAAGCCATCCCCCCCTGTCCGAAGCCGGTGTTCGACGACAGCGCCGCGATCCGCTTGATGCCCCGATCCTTCATGGTGCGGTAGATCCAGTGCACCGCGTAGCTGTCCTTCTGCGGCGACTTGAAGACCCACTTGGCCACGGGGTTGACGATGGTCTCGGCCGCGGCCGCCGAGATCAGCAGAGTCTGGCTCTGCTCGCAGAGATCCTTGATCTGCATCGACTCGCCGCTGGTCGAAGGGCCGATGATGGCGAAGACCTTGTTCTCCTCGATCAGCTGCTTGGCGAACGAGAGGGCCTTTTCCGGGCTGGCGCCCGAGTCCTTGACGATCACCTCGATCTTGCGGCCGAGGACCCCGCCCGATGCGTTGATCTGCTCGGCGAGCATCTCCGCTGTCCTGGCCTCGGGCACGCCGAGGAACGATGCGCCGGTCACCGAGAAGATCGCGCCGATCTTGATCGTCTCCGGCTCTTTTCTTGCGCACGCCGCAAGCAGAAGCACAAGCCCCGCAGCCAGAACCACACCCTTCTTCATCTTGTCTCCCCTTTCGTCGCCGTCCGCTGCCCTCGCTCTCTCGATCGAAGAACGCGAGGCGGCCCATTATAGCATGATCGTCGCCTGCAACAAGCCTAGATCGCCGCACGGACGCTCGTTTTGACATGGCCGAACCCCTCTGTTAGACTCGCCGCGCTCTTCCGGCGGGCAGCCGAGCGCAAAACAAACGGCGCGAGTCGTCCGGCGGGCAGGCAGGGAGGCTTCAGGTGGCCATTTCAGACAAGATCAGGACGATGATGGGCCAGTCGTCGTGGATACGCAGGATGTTCGAGACCGGCGCGAGGCTTCGCGCCGAGCACGGCGCCGACAAAATCTGCGATTTCAGCCTGGGCAACCCGAACCTCGAACCGCCTCCCGAGTTCCGGCAGGCGCTGCGCCGGGCGGTCGATGACTCAAGCGAAGGCACGCACGGCTACATGCCCAACGCCGGATATCCCTGGGTAAGGAAGAAGGTTGCGGCCCTGGTGAGCGGCGAGCAGGCGGTGAGCCTCGACGAGCGCCACCTGGTGATGACCTGCGGCGCAGCCGGCGCCTTCAACATCGCGCTCAAGACGATCCTCAACCCCGGCGACACGGTGCTCGTGAGCGCGCCCTACTTTATGGAGTACGGCTCCTACGTCGACAACCACGGGGGCGTGCTCGAGCCTGTGCCCGCCAGGCCCGACTTCGACCTCGACGTCGACGCCCTCGAGGCGAGGATCACGAACCGTACGGCGGCGCTGATCGTCAACTCGCCGAACAACCCTTCGGGCCGCGTCTATCCCGAGGCGACGCTGCGGGCCCTCGGCAGCATGCTCGAGGCCGCGGGCAGGCGCGTCGGCCGCGCGATCTACCTGATGAGCGACGAGCCGTACCGCAGGGTCGTCTTCGACGGCATCCGTGTGCCGAGCGTGATGGCGGCCTGCCGCAACAGCATCGTGGCCACCTCGTACTCCAAGGACCTGTCGATCGCCGGCGAGCGCATCGGATGGCTCGCCGTGCACCCGCAGGCCGAGGCCGCCGACGAGCTCGTCGACGGCTTTGTCCTCTGCAACCGCATCCTCGGCTTCGTGAACGCCCCGGCGCTCATGCAGCGCGTCGTGGCCGAGACCGGCGGCGCCTCGGTGGACGCCGCGCTCTACCAGCGCAAGCGCGACCGGCTCTACGACGCCCTCACCCGCATCGGCTACCGGATGCGCAAGCCGCAGGGCACCTTCTACCTCTTTCCGCAGGCGCCGGGAGGCGACGACCTCGCCGCGGTGCAGGCGCTGCAGGAGGAGCTCGTGCTCACCGTGCCCGGCCGCGGGTTCGGGATGCCGGGGCACTTCCGCATCGCCTTCTGCGTCGAAGACGCCGTGATCGAGCGCTCGGTCGACGGCTTTGCCCGCGCCTTTGAGCGGCTGGCAGCGCGGTAGCGGCGCTGCTTTCCATTTGACGGGATGACGGCCGCTCTATAGTATGACCGCGCTCAGCGCCTCGCGGCGGACAGGGGCAGGCGCCGGGCCACAGGAGAGGCGGGTGGAGAGGCAGTTCCTTTCGGGCAACGAAGCTCTGGCGCGAGGCGCGTGGGAGGCGGGCCTGCGGGTCGCCTGCGCCTACCCGGGCACGCCCTCGAGCGAGATCCTGGAGACGCTCGCGTCGCTGCCCGAGGTGGACGCCCAGTGGTCGGTCAACGAGAAGGTCGCCTACGAGGTGGCTCTCGGCGCCGCCATCGGGGGCGCGCGCAGCCTCTTTGCCTGCAAGCACGTCGGCCTCAACGTCGCCATGGACCCGCTGATGACCTCGGCCTACACCGGGGTCAAGGCCGGCTTCGTCGTGATCGTGGCCGACGACCCGGGCATGCATTCCTCGCAGAACGAGCAGGACACCCGTTGGGTCAGCATCTACGCCAAGCTGCCGCTGCTCGAGCCGTCCTCGCCGCGCGAAGCCTACGCCTCGGTGCGGGAGGCCTTTGCCATCAGCGAACGCTTCGACACCCCGGTTCTGCTGCGCCTGACCACGCGCGTCTCTCACACCAAGGAGAACGTGGAGGTCGGCGAGCGGCAGGAGGCGGCGCGCGACGCCTTTGCCCCCGACATCGCCAAGTACGTCATGGTGCCGGGCAACGCCTACCGCCGCCACATCCGCGTCGAAGAGCGGATGCGGGAGCTGCAGGCCTACGCCGAGGCGAGCCCGCTCAACCGCGTCGAAAGCGGCGGCCGGACGGGCGTGATCACTTCGGGAGCGGCCTACAACTACGTGCGCGAGGCGCTGCCCGCCGCCTCGGTGCTCAAGCTCGGCATGCCCTACCCCTGGCCCGACGAAAAGATCCGGGCCTTCGCTTCGGGCTTCGCCGAGGTGGCGGTCGTCGAGGAGCTCGACCCGTTCCTTGAGGAGCACGTGCGCAGCCTCGGCATCCAGGTCCGGCAGCGGCACCCGAGCCACGGCATCGGCGAGCTGACGCCGGACGCCGTGGGCGACCTCGTGGCCGGCAGGCCCAAGGACCTCGCGCGCGCAGCCGCGCGCAAGCCGGTGCTCTGTCCGGGCTGCGGCCACCGCCCGGTCTTTGTCGCCCTGAAAAAGCTCAAGGCGGTCGTCACCGGCGACATCGGCTGCTACACCCTGGCTGCGACTCCGCCGCTGGCAGCGATGCACACCACGATCTGCATGGGGGCGGGAGTCACGGTGCACGAGGGACTCTGGCGCGCGCTCAAGGACGGGCAGGCCGAGGCCAACGGCAGCCGGAAGATCGTGGGCGTCATCGGCGACTCGACCTTTATCCACTCGGGCATCACCGGGCTCGTCAACGCGGTGTACAACCGCGCCGAGGGCCTGATCGTGATCCTCGACAACTCGACCACCGCCATGACCGGCGGCCAGAACCACCCCGGAACAGGCAGGACGATCCGCGACCAGGCGACATCCCGCCTCGACCTGGAGGCGCTGTGCCGCGCCTGCGGGGTCGACAGCGTCGACGTGATCGACCCCTACCGCTACCCGGCGCTCACAGGGCTGCTGCGCAAGCGCCTGGAGGAGCCGGGCCTGGCGGTGATCATCGCCCGCAGGCCCTGCAAACTGCACGACCGCGAGCGCACGCCCGCCCCGGCCTACCACCGCGACCTCTGCCGCGCCTGCGGGCTGTGTCTCAAGATCGACTGCCCGGCCATCAAGGAGCTCGAGGGCGGTTTCATCGCCATCGACGAGAGCATCTGCACCGGCTGCGACCTGTGCGTCGAGGTGTGCCCGTTCGGCGCCCTCGTTTCGCGCAGCAGCGAGGAGGCGCGCGTCGATGCATAACGTGCTGTTCTGCGGTGTCGGCGGCCAGGGCGTGCTCAAGGCCTCCGAGGTGTGCGGGGTCGCGGCCATGCTCGCCGGCTTTCACGTCAAGAAGAGCGAGGTGCACGGCATGGCCCAGCGCGGAGGCTCGGTCGAGAGCCACCTGCGCTTCGGCGAGCAGGTGTTCTCGCCGCTGATCCCGAGGGGCGACGCCGACGTGCTGGTCTGCTTCGACCGGGCCGAAGGCGAGCGTCTCGGCGGCTGGCTGCGCCCCGGCGGGGTGAGCTTCGTGTCCTGGCTCGAGCGCGCCGCACCGGCGGATCGCCGCTTTCTGAATACCTACCTGCTCGGCGTGCTCAGCGCCTTTCTGCCGATCCCGCGGGAGCTGTGGCTCGAGGCGTTGCGGAAGGTCTTCAGCCGCGCGCAGGCGGAAAACCGCGCGGCATTCCTCGAGGGAGCGGCCCAGGCGGAGAAGGTTCGGGCGGCGTAGAGTGCAGGCGCTGGTCGAAGGCCGCGCGGCGACGGGAGAAGATTGATGGCGTTCTGGGAGAAAGAGATCGAGACCATCAGCCGGGCCGACCTGGCGCGCCTGCAGCTCGAAGGGCTGCGCGAGACCGTCCGTTCGGCGCTCGCCACGCGCTTCTACCGCGAGCGCCTCGCAAGCGTCGGCATCCGCGCGGCCGACGACGTCCGCGGCCTCGAGGACCTGCAGCGCATCCCGTTGACGACCAAGGACGACCTGCGCCGCGCGTATCCCGACGGGCTGCTGGCCGTCGACCGGTCCGAGGTCGTGCGCGTTCACGCCTCCAGCGGAACCACGGGGATCCCCACGGTCATCTACCACACCAAGGCCGACATCGACCGCTGGGCCGACCTCAACGCCCGCAGCCTCGCCGCCACGGGCTGCACCCGCGCCGACACGCTTCAGAACATGATGAGCTACGGGCTGTTCACCGGGGGGCTCGGGATGCACTACGGAGCCGAGCGCCTGGGAATGATGGTGATTCCCGCAGGGGCGGGCAACACCAAGCGCCAGATCAAGCTGCTCAGGGAGCTGCGCGCCACGGTCGTGCACGCCACCCCGAGCTACCTGCTGCACGTCTACAGCCGGCTCCAAGACGAGGGTGTGCGGCCCCAGGACCTGGCTCTGCGCAAGGCGATGGTCGGCGCCGAGCCCCACTCGGAAGAGATCCGTCTCAAGCTCCAGGAGCTGTTCGGCATCGACGTCTACAACTCCTACGGCCTCAGCGAAATGAACGGCTGCGGCGTGGCCTTCGAGTGCGAGCACAAGCTCGGCATGCACGTCTGGGAAGACGCCTACATCCTCGAGACGATCGACCCCTCGACCCAGCGGTGCCTGCGCGACGGCGAGCCGGGCGAGCTGGTCTTCACGACCCTGCGCCGCCAGGCCATGCCCCTGCTGCGCTACCGCACGCGGGACCTGTCGGTGGTCTCCGCCGAGCCCTGCCCCTGCGGCCGCACCCACCGCCGGATCGCCCGCATCAAGGGCCGCAGCGACGACATGCTCATCATCAACGGCGTCAACGTCTACCCGTCGCAGATCGAAGAGGTGTTGATGAAGATGCCGGAGGTGGGCACCAACTACCAGATCGTCATCACCAAGAAGGGCGCTCTCGATCACCTCGTGGTCAAGACCGAGGTCACGCCCGCGATCTTCAGCGACGACGCCAGGGACCTGAACGCGCTGCGCGCGCGGATCGCGGACAACCTGCGCGCCTCGATCGCGATCGGAGGCGAGGTGGAGCTGCACGAACCCGGGATGCTGCCCGTCTCCGAGGGAAAGGCCGTCCGGGTCGTCGATACGCGAAAGCCGTTGTGAGGAGGCGGACCATGATCTGGAACCCTGATGCCGAGTGCATGGAGCCGGCCGAACGCCAGGCGCAGCAGCTCGCGCGCCTGGCCGAGCTGCTCGAGCGGGTGTACAAGCGCGTGCCGTTCTACCGCCGCAAGTTCGAGGCCGCCGGCGTGAGGCCGGGCGACCTCCAGAGCATGGCGGACCTCGCCAGGTTCCCCTTTACGACCAAGGACGAGATGCGCGACACCTACCCCTACGGGCTGCTGGCGGTCGATGAGTCGCAGCTCGTCGAGGTGCACACCTCGTCGGGCACGACCGGCAAGCCGGTGGTCGACGCCTACACGATCAAGGACATCGACACCTGGGCGGAGGCGATGGCCCGCACGCTCTCCGCGGCAGGGACCGGCAAGGGCGACGTCGTGCAGAACGGCTACGGCTACGGGCTGTTCACCGGCGGCCTGGGGGTGCACTACGGGGCGCGGCGCATCGGGGCGAACATCATCCCGATCTCGGCGGGCAACACCCAGCGGCAGATCGTGATGATGCGCGACTTCAAGGCGACCGTCCTCACCTGCACCCCGTCCTACGCTCTGTACCTGGCCGAGGCGGCCAAGGACGAGGGCGTCGAGTTCCGCTCGCTGCCGCTCAAGGCCGGCTGCTTCGGCGCCGAGCCGTGGAGCGACAACATGCGCGTCGAGATCGAGGCCAAGCTCAATGTCGACGCCTACGACATCTACGGCCTGACCGAGGTGATCGGGCCCGGCGTCTCGCACGAGTGCGAGGCCAAGAACGGGCTGCACGTGAGCGAGGATCTCTTCTATCCCGAGATCATCGATCCCGCGACCGGCAAGGTGCTTCCCGACGGCCAGAAGGGCGAGCTGGTCTTCACGACGCTCACCAAAGAAGGCACCCCGATCATCCGCTACCGGACGCGCGACATCACCTACCTGGAGCGCGGCCGCTGCAGCTGCGGCCGCACCCTCGTGCGGATGCATCGGCTGCTCGGCCGCACCGACGACATGCTCATCATCCGCGGCGTGAACGTGTTCCCGTCCCAGATCGAGCACGTGCTGATGCGCATCGAAGGCACCGAGCCCCACTACGTGATCGTGGTCGACCGGCAGGCGGCCAAGCTCGACGATCTCGAGGTGATGGTCGAGGTCGAGCAGAGCTTCTTCACGGACGAGACCAGGGGCCTGGAGGCGCTGCGGGAAAAGATCGCGACCGCGATCCACGACGAGCTCGGCGTGAGCGCGCGGGTCAGGCTGGTGGAGCCCAAGACAATCGAGCGCAGCATGGGCAAGGCCAAAAGGGTGATCGACAAGCGGCAGATCTAGCGACGGCGAGGCGCCGGCCGGCGCCGACGCCGACACAGGAGGGGCGAAGATGGCGGTCAAGCAGATTTCGGTCTTTGTGGAGAACACCTCGGGTCGGCTCGCGGAGGTCACCAGGCTGCTGGCGGCCGCCAAGGTCAACCTGAGGGCGATCACGATCGCGGACACGGCGGACTTCGGCATCCTGCGCATCATCGCCGACGACGCGGCCAGGGCGGTCGACGCCTTCAAGAACGCCGGCTTCACGGCCAAGGTCACCGAGGTGATCGGCGTGGAGGTCCCGGACCGGCCGGGCGGTCTGGCCGACGTCATGGAGATCTTCCACCGCGAGGGAGTGAACATCGAGTACCTGTACGCTTCCCTCGAGCACGTCAAAGACAAGGCGGTGGTCATCTTCAAGGTCGAGGACGTGGCGCACGGGCTCAAGATCTGCGAGCAGCACAAGCTCGCGCTGATCTCCCAGCTGTAGAGCCGCGGCCGGGCGGGGTGGACAACTTCACGATCGTGCGCCCCGAGCACCTCAATCACCACGGCGTGCTCTTTGGCGGGCAGCTGCTGCGCTGGGTCGATGAGTACGCCTGGCTCGTGGCCGCCCGCGACTTTCCCGGTCACCGCCTGGTCACGCGGGCCATCGAGCGGGCCGAGTTCCGCACCCCTGTGCCCAGCGGCTCGATCCTCCGCTTCAGGATCCTCCCGTCGCGCCGCGGCGAGACCTCGGTCACCTACGCGGTGGAGGTCTACTCCGACGAGCCCGGCGCCGCCGAGGAGCGCCTGGTGTTCGACAACAGCGTCACGTTCGTGTGCGTCGACGCCGGGGGCAGGAAACAGCCCCTGCCCCGCGGCGGGCGGCTGCGCTCCGAGGGGTAGAGCCGGCGCGCCTCTAGATGGCGGGGTCGGCGCAGAAGCCGCCGTCGACCGTCACCACGACTCCGGTGACGAAGCGCGCTTCGTCCGACAGCAGCCAGAGCACGGCCCCGGCGATGTCCTCGGGCTGGCCGAAGCGGCCGGCCGGCACGCGCCGGATGAGCGCCTGGCCGCGCGCGGTGAGCTGGCCGCTCTCCGGGTCGGTAAGCAGGTAGCGGTTCTGCTCGGTCAACACGAAGCCGGGGGCCACGGCGTTCACCCGGATGGCAGGCGCATACGAACGGGCCATCTCCACGGCAAGCCACTGCGTCAGGTTGATCACGGCTGCCTTGGCCGCCGAATAGGCAAAGACGCGCGACAGCGGCACGATCCCGGAAATCGAGGCGATGTTGACGATCGCGCCCTCGCCCCTCTCTGCGAAGACCCTGCCGACCACCTGGGCCGGCAGCACGGCCGAGAGGTAGTTCAGGTCGTTGACCGCCCGAAGCGCCGGCTCGGGCACGTCGAAAAAGGCGAGGTCGGACGACGTCGTCGCGTCCCTGCGGTTGCCGCCGGCCCCGCAGACCAGCAGGTCGACGCGGCCGAACTCCTCGAGGGTCTGCTGCAGCGCCGCGCGCACGCTCGCCGCGGAGGTCACGTCGCAGGCGACCGAGCAAGCCCATCCGCCGGCCGCGATGATGCAGTCCTGGCGTCTGGAGGCCGCCTCGCCGTCCAGGTCCCAGATCGCGACTCCGGCCCCTTCGGCCGCCAGTGCGCCGGCGACCGCCCCGCAGATCGCTCCCCCGCCGCCGGTGACGACCGCCACCTTGCCCTCGAAACGGTCCTTCCTCACGGCACTCAGGCTAAACCTCCTGCGGGCTCCTGTCCAGTTGTCGCTTGACGCCTGGGCCCCAGCCAGGTGTAATGGCCCCGCCGGGGACGGCGCGCGGCGCGGCAGCATCGCCTCACGCCGGCCCCTGCAGGAGGAACGGCAGTGGCCACGATGGTCGGTCTCGTGCAGCACCCCAACGGGGACATGCAGCTCCAGGAGGTGAGCGTCCCGCGCCTAGGCGACAACCCGTTCGCCCCGCACGACGTGCTCTGCGAGATCCTGTACTGCGGCATCTGCGGCAGCGACATCCACAAGTGGATGGCCAGCGACGAGCAAAAGAAAGCGGTCAGGAACCCGCCGCGGCCGGTGGTCGCCGGCCACGAGATCGTGAGCGTCGTCAAGGAGGTAGGGGCAAAGGTCACACGCGTCAAGCCGGGCGACCGGTGCGTCCACGAGATCGTCACCTTTTACTGCGGCCACTGCGCGGCCTGCCGCGAGGGCCGGTACAATATCTGCAACACACTCAAGCCGATGGAAGGCCGCGCGCACTACATGACCGGCGGGGCGTTCGCCAAGTACGCGGTGTGGCCCGAGCAGCAGCTGCACCGCCTGCCCGACTCGATCGACAGCCGCGACGCGGTGCTGATGGAGCCGACCGCGGGCAGCGTCCACAGCGTGGTCACGCGCATGGGGGTGCACGCGGGAGAATCGGTGGCGATCCTCGGTCCCGGCGCCCGCGGCCTGCTGCTGCTGCAGGTCTGCCGGGCTGTCGGCGCCGGGCCGGTCTACGTCACGGGCCTCGAACGCGACGAGCCGTTCCGCCTGGCGATGGCGAAAAAGATGGGGGCCGACGAGACGATCAACGTCGAGCGGACCGACCTCCGCAAGCGCATCGCCGAGCTCACCGGCGGGATCGGAGTCGACGTCGTGCTGGAGAACTCCGGCGCCGTCGCTCCGATCGAGGAATCGCTGGACATCGTGCGCAAGGGCGGCAGGGTGCTGTGGGCCGGCGGCGGCATCCGGGGCGGCATCGTGGCGAGCGTGGACACCTACAAGATCATCGTCAAGGAGCTGGACGTCCGAGGCGAGATCTCGCAGATCCCGTACGACTGGCTCGCGGCGCTCCACTTGGTCAAGACAGGCGCCGTGGACTTGAAGCCGCTCGTGACACACGTCTACCCGCTGCAGAGGTGGAAGGAGGCCTTCGAGCTGGCGGCCACCAGCTCCGAGTGCCTGCGGGTCGCCCTCGAGCCGTAGCAGCCGTGGACGAGAGCTACCGCGTCGCCGATCCTTCGCGCATTCCCACTCCGTCGCTCCTGGTGTACCCCGACAAGGTGCGGGCCAACATCGCCCACGCCATCGAGGTGGCCGGCGGGTGCGAGCGCCTGAGGCCGCACCTGAAGACCCACAAGTGCCCAGAGATCGTCGCTCTCCTGCGGGCCGCAGGCATCACCCGGTTCAAATGCGCCACGCTGGCCGAGGCCGAGATGGCGGCGCGGGCCGGGGCCCGGGACGTGATGATCGCCTACCCCCTGGTGGGCGTCGCCGTCGAGCGCTTCGTGCGCCTGCTGCGCGCCTTTCCCGACGCTGCGTTCCGGCCGATCGCCGACCACCCGGGGCCGCTGGCAGCCCTCGGCGCCGCCGTCGCGGCCGCGCGCCTCGAGGTGGAGGTGCTGCTGGATCTCGACAGCGGCATGCACCGCACCGGCGTGCCGGTCGGCGAAGCGGCCGAGCGGCTGTACCGGCAGATCGCCCGCACCCCCGGCCTGCGGCCGGGAGGGCTGCACTGCTACGACGGCCACATCCACGACCGGGACCTCGAGGCGCGCGGCCGCGCCGCCGGGCAGGGGCGGCAAGCCGTGCTCGGCCTGCGGGATGCGCTCCTGCGCGCCGGGCTGGCCGTGCCCCGCGTCGTGATGGGAGGCAGCGTCACCTTTCCCTGCCACGCCGCCGACGCCCAGGTCGAGCTGTCGCCCGGCACCTTTGTCCTGCACGACGGCAACTACCTGCGCGACTTCCCGGACCTCGGCTTCGTGCCCGCGGCCCTGGCCCTCGCGCGGGTCGTGAGCCTGCCTGCCCCCGACCGGATCACGATCGACCTCGGCTGCAAGGCGATCGCCGCCGATTCTCCCGGACCGCGCGGGTTCGCGTGGAGCATCGCCGACGCCGAGCCGCAGGCCCAGAGCGAGGAGCACTGGATCTGGAGCGTGAGCCCGCGGCACGCCCTCGAGCCGGGCGACTTCGTCTACGTGCTGCCCGCCCACATCTGCCCGACCGTGGCCCTGCACGAGCGGATGCTCGCCATCCAGGACGGCCGCTGGACCGAGAGCTGGCGCGTGAGCGCCCGCACCCGGCAGCTGTCAGCCTGAGGCCGCGGGCGGCGGGCCGCCCGACAGCGCCCCGCCACGCCGCCTCTCAGCCGTCCCTGGGCTCCCTGAGGCCCGGGACCCCCATGTTGCGGATCTGGGCCGTGTGGTAGGTGTCGTGAGCGCACAGCCACACGATGGCGCGGTGGTAGGGAACCTTCCACTCCGGCATCTCGGAGTCGAGCCGATCGTCGGAAAGGGCGCGCACGGCGGCCATGCACACTTCGTGCACGCGCCTGATGTACGCCAGCGTCTGCCGCCACTGCTCCTCCGTCGGGTTCTCGGGCGCGGGAGCAAAGTCCACCTGCGGATACGGATACGGCTCCAGAGGCGCCGCAGCCCCGAGACTGCGGGTGACGAAGTACTTGAGCCAGATGTTGTGGTGCACCACTTCCCATGCCGAGTAGCCTTCCCATGTCTCCTTGGAGGCGGCCCGGGCCGCGGAGAGGCTTTCGAGGGTCTTCATCATCGGCGGCCCGTTGAACGAATGTCCGTCGAACTCGGCATCGGCGAACTCCAGCGCAGCGGTCATTCCCTTGTCCATAGCGCGATCGCCGGCGCGGCATGCGGCCGGCGCCTCCTCACTCCTTGTCCGGGTCGGGGATCATAAGGTCCCGGATCATCGCGCACAGCTCGTTGGTGCCCGCGATGAACTGCCGCAGCGTGCGGCGCGTCGGCGGAAACCGGTCGAACTCCTCGATCGTGAGCCCGTCCGGCTCGTAGGCCCTGCGGAAGTCCGGGAACTTGCGCTCGAGCTCATCGACGATCTTCGGGTCCACCGGCACGCTCATGCGATCGGTGACCTCCACGTCCGAGGCGTTGTAGCGCTTCTGCCAGCGGTGCGGTGGCGAGATCACCACGTCGCCGCCGACGAGCTCGGACCAGTGCAGGTGGTTGCGGAAGGCGGCCGACAGCAGCCGCAGGCGGTAGCCGCGCTGGCGGAAGATGCGGTAGGCCTTCTTGAAGACCGCGACCCCCGGCCACTCGAGCGTGCCGGGGTTGGTGATGATGTCCTTTTTCTCCGCCACGACCTTGAGCCAGTCGTCGAGGCGCCCCACCATGATCGTGCACACGGGTCCCATCGAAGCGATGTCCAGCCCCTCGCGCTCCCGCCGCTTGAGCCCCCGCTCGACCGCCTCCGCGACCGCGAGGCACTGCGGCAGCGAAAAACTGACGGTGGCGTTGATGCTCACTCCGCGCCAGGTGGCCTCCTCGATCGCCGGGACCCCGGCGGCGGTCACCGGGATCTTGACGATCATGTTCGGGGCCAGGCCGTGGAAGCGGAGCGCCTGGGCGACGATCGCCCCGGTGTCGCGGTACAGCGCAGGATCGGTCTGGATCGACAGGCGGCCGTTCTTGCCTTTTTCCCTCTGGAAGACAGGGTGCAGCACTCTGGCCCCCGTGATCGACATCTCTTCGACGAGGCGCCAGGCGATCTCGTTCTCGCTGGCCGTCGGCATCTCCCGGATCATGGCCGCAATGCGCGGTTTCCACGCGGCCATCTCTTTTTTCAGGACCTCGACGACGATCACCGGGTTGGCGGTGGCGCCCACCGCGCCCTGGGCCAGCGCGTACTCGAGCTCCGACACCGAGCAGGAGTCGTTCCACAGCGCCGTGGGCGTGGAGGACGTCATCTTCTGCAGTGGGGTCAGGGATTCGGGCTTGCTCACGGGCTCCTCCTCAGATGCTGTAGGCGGAGAATCCGCCGTCGATCGGAACGACGATTCCAGTGACGAACCGCGAAGCGTCGGACAGCAGCCAGACGACGGCGCCGAGCAGGTCCGCCGGCTCGCCGTAGCGGCCCATCGGCGTGTGGGCGATCACCTTTTTCGCCCGCGGCGTGTACTCGCCGGTCTGTGGATCGACGTGAAGAAAGCGCAGCTGCTCGGTCATGAAAAAGCCGGGCGCCAGCGCGTTGACCCGCACTCCGACGTGCGCCAGGTGCACCGCCAGCCAGCGCGTGAAATTGGCCACCGCGGACTTGGCGGCCGAGTAGGCCGCCACTTTGGTCAGGGGAGTAAGGGCCGACATCGAGGAGATATTGACGATCGAGCCCTTTCCGCCGGCAGCCATGTCGGCCGCGAACACCCTGGTCGGCAGAAAGGTGCCCAGAAAGTTGAGGTCGAACACCTGGCCGAACTCCTCGACGCCCAGGCCGAAAAAGCCCGCTCCCGGGCCCGCGTCGGCCTCGAGGAACTCGGCAGTGGTGCTCGCCCTCGGGTCGTTGCCGCCCGCGCCGTTGATCAGGTAGTCCGCAGGCCCCCAGAGCGCGCAGAGCTCGTCGCGCGCGCGCCGCAGGGCGGCCTCGTCGAGCACGCTGCAGGCAAAGGCCTGCGCCTGTCCGCCCCCAGCCCGTATGGCGGCCGCGCGCGACTCGGCCTTTTCGCCTTTCAGGTCGAGCAGGGCCACGCGCACCCCGAGACCAGCCAGGCCGTCGGCCAGCGCCCCGCACAGGGCTCCCCCCGCCCCGGTGATCAGGGCGGTACGCCCGGCCACGTCGTAGAGCTCCTGCAGCCCGCCCACGCCTTGACCATAGACCCCAGCGGCGCCTCGGGGCAAGCGGGCGCGCGGCCCGCCTCGCGCAGGCTCAGGCCCGGGCGCGGCCGAACAGAGCCCTCACCCCGGCCTTGAGCTGCCCCATCAGGTTGTTGAACCAGCGGACGCGGCTCAGGATGATGAAGAGCGTGATCAGCGCCAGCACCGCGCAGATCGGCCGGGTAAAGAATTCGCCGATCGCCCCGTCGGAGAGGATCAGGGCCCGCCTCAGGTTCTTGTCCAGCATGTCGCCCAGGATGATGCCGAGCACCATCGGCGCCATCGGGTACTCCATCTCGCGCATGAAGAAGCCGATCAGGCCGAACACGATGGTGACGCCGATGTCGAACATGCGCGACTGGATGGCGAACGAGCCGATGATGCACAGCGTGAAGACGATGGGCATGAGCTTTTCACGGGGAACCAGCAGCACCTTGACCAGCAACCGCACCAGCGAGAGGCCGAGGATGACCATGGCGACGCTGGCCAGCAGCACCATTGCCACGGTCTCGAAGACGAACGACGGGAACTCCAGCATGATCAGCGGCCCCGGCCGCACGCCGTGGATGAACATGGCGGCCAGCAGCACCGCGGCCGGCGCCGAGCCGGGCACGGCGAGCGAGAGCACCGGGATCATGGCCCCGGCGACGCAGGCGTTGTTGCCGGACTCCGAGGCGATCAGGCCGTCGACCGAGCCCTTGCCGAACTCCTCGGGGGTCTTGCTCGCCCGCTTGGCCATGTCGTAGGAGACCCAGGCGGCAATGTCCTCGCCGACTCCAGGCACCGCTCCGATGAACGTTCCTACGATGCCTGATCGGAGGATCGTCTTCCAGTAGGGCAGCAGCTCCGACAATCTCGGGATCACGCGCTCGATCTTGGTCTTGACGACCTCGTACTGCGGGAACTTCATCACCGAGATGATCTCGGCGAAGCCGAAGACCCCCACCATCGCCGGAATCAGGGCGATTCCCCCGGACAAACCCACGCTCCCGAAGGAGAAGCGCACCTGGGCGTGGATGCCCTCCATTCCGATCATCGCGACGAAGAGGCCGACAAAGCCCGCGATCCAGCCCTTGAGCGGGTCCTTGGGCGCCGTGAGGTTGCCGCAGATCACGATGCCGAAGATCGCCAGCCAGGTGAACTCGAAGCTCTTGAACGAGAGGGCGAAGTTGCCGATCAGCGGCGTGAAGAAGGCGAGCATGATCATGCCGATGATCGAGCCGATGAACGACCCGGTGGTGGCCAGGCCGATGGCGCGGCCCGCGCGGCCCTGCTTGGCCAGCGGGTAGCCGTCCACGGCCGTGGCGGCGTTGGCGGGAGTTCCGGGAATGTTGAGGAGGATCGCGCTGCGGCTGCCGCCGTAGATGGCGCCCACGTACATGCAGACCAGGATCAGCACCGCGTTGGAGGCCTCCATGCGAAAGGTGAGCGTCGTCATGAGCGCCACCCCCATCGTCGCGGTCAATCCCGGAAGCATACCCACGATGATCCCGAGCTGCGTCGACCAGAGCACGTCGAACAGGTTCCTCGGGTTCATGAACCCGATCAGCCCCTCGGCGAACATCCTCAGTCCGTCCAGCATGGCATCCTCCAACTCAGGCGCGGATCATCAGGGAAGGTTGACCAGGAACACGTAGCGGAAGGTCGCCGCGACCGCCCCCGAGGCGAGCACGGCGATCAGGAGCGCGACGGCCACACCCTTGAGCTGCGAACGGAGGCTGTCGCGCCATCTGTACTCGAACAGCAGAATGAAGGCCAGGATGTAGAGGCCGGTGGCCACGGCGTACGGGACGCGGCCCAGAAGCAGGCCGTAGGCGACGCTCAGCCCCACGGTCAGCACCACGCGGCGCGACATGTCCGCGGTGAAGAACGCCTTGATCGTCGCCCCGTTGATGCCGAGATGGTGTCCGCGGCGGACGAGCGAGCGCACGAACAGCACGAGGCCGAGGAGCGTGTTCACCGCCCCCAGGAACATCGGGACGACGCCGGGGGCCGAGTACGGGTTGATGTTCTGCTCTTCGAGGCGCGGCATCGTGTAGGAGAGCACGAAGACCGCGATGCCAAAGGCGGTCAGAAGGACCGACGTGACAAAATCGGCCCTCGGCATGTTCTTTTCCTGCATCGGTCCCCCTCTCGAAGGCGAGGATGGGCGATGATAGACGAAAAGGGCGGCTGCTGTAAACAAAAAAAAAGGGGGCGGTTCCCTCGAGGGGCCGCCCCGTTGCGCGCATGGCAAGCCGGGCTCAGAATCTCGGAATGCCCAGCGTTTCGGGCGAGATCTTGGCCTTGCCGGAGTCGAAGTAGTTCCAGGCAGCCATCGACAGCATCGGCATGGCCGCCTTCTTGGCTGCGTCGCCGTAGGAGGGGTTGAACACGGCGCCGCGGTCCTGGGCGTAGGCCATCAGCTTCTGCGAGTTTTTGATCTTGGTGTCCCAGACCCGGTTCATCGCCTCGATGACCGCAGGCGGGGCGGTCTTGCGGATCCAGATGCCGAAGTAATTCGGCGCAGCCTTGTACTGCGGCAGCCAGTTGGTGATCGGCGGGATCGTCATGTTGCGCAGCTTCAGCGGCTTGTCGTCGAGGACGGCGAGGGGCCGGATCTTGCCTCCGCTGATCATGTCCGCCTGCTCGGAGGCGAGCTGCGTCGTGATCTGCACTTCTCCGGCCACGGTGGCGATGACGGCCGGGTTGCCGCCGTCGTAGGTGACGTGCTTGTAGTCGAACTTCACGAAGCGGCGCAGCGACTCGATCGCGTTGTGCCCTGCGGAGCTGACGCCGGCCGTGCCGATCGCGACCTGGCCGGGCCGGGCCTGAAGGTCCGCGAACAGCTGCGGGATGTCCTTGTAGGGCGAATCGGCGTTGACTCCGACGACCGAGACGTTGGCCACGGTCAGGTAGAGGATCCAGTCGTCCCACGTCGTGTCCAGCAGGCCGAGCACCTTGTACCCGCCGAGGTCGGCGGCGGCGCCGGCAGCCCACGTGTAGCCGTCCTGGACCGCGTCGTAGGCGCTCTTGGTCCCCACCGAGCCCGAGGCCCCCGGCTGGTTGACGATGACGACCTTCTGTCCCAGGGCATCCTCGAGCTCGCCGGCGGTGACGCGGGTCACCTGGTCGGTCGAGCCGCCCGCGCCCCACGGCACGATGATGTTGATCGGCTTGTTGGGCTTCCACCCGCCCGTCTGTTCTTTGGCGCCCTCGGCAACCACCAGCGCCGCCGAGACGGCCAACAGAACGGAAAACACGATGAGTTTTTTCATGACACCTCCGTCGCAGTAGAATGTCCAAAAGGTAGCCTAGCGGTCGGTCGGAGTCAACAAGGCAACGGGAGAGCCGGGGCACGGAGTTGCCTGGGACGCACCGGGCTCGCTAACTTGACCCCGGGAGTAAGGAATATGAAGGTACTCGTAGCTGTCTTTCTTGTCGCCTCAACCGCGGCCCAGGGCTTCGCCGAACGGATCGTGGCCGACGGGCTGCGCGCCCGGCAGGTCCACTACCGCGTGGTCGAAGTCGCCGGGGGGCTGGAGAACCCCTGGAGCCTCGCGTTCCTGCCCGACGGCGGGATCCTCGTCACCGAGCGCGAAGGCCGCCTCACCCTCCTCCGCGGCGCCTCGCGCACCCTCGTTCAGGGTCTGCCGCGCATCACCGCGACGGGGCAGGGAGGGCTCCTCGACGTGGCCGTCGACCCGCGCTACAAGGACAACGGCTGGCTGTATCTCAGCTACGCGACGGCGGTCCAAGGCGGAGCCGGCACGGCGGTCGCTCGGGCGCGGCTGGCGGGCGACCGCCTGAGCGACCTGCAGGAGATCTTTCGCATGCGGCGCGGCGGCAGCCGGGGCCAGCACTTCGGCTCGCGCCTCGTCTTTGCCGCGGACGGCACGCTGCTCTTCACCATCGGCGACCGCGGCGAAGGCCCGCGCGCCCAGAGCCTGGCCGACCACGCGGGCAAGACGCTGCGCATCAACACCGACGGCAACATCCCCGCGGACAACCCCTTTGTCGGCCGCTCCGACGCGCTGCCCGAGATCTACACCTACGGCAACCGCAACGCCCAGGGCATGGCCGTCGACCCGGCCACAGGCCTCATCTGGCAGCACGAGCACGGCGCCCGCGGAGGCGACGAGGTGAACATCGTGCGGCCCGGACGCAACTACGGCTGGCCCGAGATCACGTGGGGCGTCGACTATTCAGGCGCGAAGATCGGCAGCGGCACCCACCGCGACGGCATGGAGCAGCCGGTGATCCACTGGACGCCCTCGATCGCTCCGTCGGGCATGACCTTCTACGCGGGCGACCAGTTCCCCGAATGGCGCGGCAACCTGTTCGTCGGCGCCCTCGCCGGCCGGCACCTGCGCAGGCTCGTCGTGCAAGGCGAGCGCATCACCGCACAGGAGGTGCTGCTCGACGGCGTGCTCGGCCGCATCCGCGACGTGCGCCAGGGCCCCGACGGCGCGCTGTGGCTGCTCACCGACGAGCGGCAGGGCGGGCTCTACCGCCTGGAAAGGATCGAGCCCCGGGCGTGACAGCCCACCGTCTTTGCACTATCCTTCGGGCTTGAGAGGCTCCTATGCGGACAAGATGGTTCGTCTTCGGGCTGCTCGTCGCCGCCGCGGCCATCTCCTTTGGGCAGGCGCGGCAGATGAGCGTGACCGTCAGGGAGGCGCAGGCGCGGGCCACCCCGAGCGCTCTCGGCACCATCGTCGGCGTGCTTCCCTACGGAGCGCGGGTCACCGTCGTCGCGCAGCAGGGCGCCTGGATGCGTGTCGCTCTCCCTGCCGGCGGCCAGGGCTGGCTGCACTCCTCGGCCCTCACGACCAAGCAGGTGGTGCTGCAGGCCGGCGGCTCGGTGCAGCAGACCGCTTCGAGCAGCGAGGTGGCCCTGGCGGGCAAGGGATTCAACAAGGAGCTCGAAGACCAGTACCGAGCCGAGAAGAAGATCGACTACTCCTGGGTCGACCGGATGGAGCAGTTCCAGGTGAGTACGCAGCAGGCGGCCGCGTTCCTGCGCGAGGGCGGGCTGCGGGCCCAGGAGGCGCAGCCATGAAGCGCGTCCCTGTGATCGGTGTCGCCCTGGCCGCCCTGCTTGCCGGCTGCGCCACGGTCGCCGACATCGGCGCCACGGTGGGCGAAGCCACGGGCCGGATCAGCGCCGACCAGGCCGCCTCGATCCGGCAGAGCGGCCAGGCGGTTGAGAAAAGCTACCAGGACATCACGCCGGAGCAGGAGTACTACGTGGGCCGCACGGTCGGTGCCGTGGTGCTCGACCAGTACAGGCCTTACGACAACCGCAGGGTCAACGACTACCTCAACCTCCTTGGCCGCAGCCTCTCGCTGGTCTCCGACCGGCCGGAGACCTTTGGCGGCTACCACTTCCTTGCCCTCGACTCCGACGAGATCAACGCCTTTGCGGCGCCCGGAGGCCTGATCTTTGTCAGCCGCGGTCTCCTGCGCTGCGCCCGCAGCGAGGACGAGGTGGCGGCGATCCTGGCCCACGAGATCGGCCACGTCGCGGCCCAGCACGGCCTGCAGGCCATCAAGAAGTCCCGTCTCACCACGGCCCTCACCAGCGTCGCCCTCACCGGCCTGGCCCTGGCCAGCCCGCAGGAAGCAGCCAGGCTGACCCAGGCCTTTTCCGATTCGATCAACGACATCACGTCGACGCTGATCAACAACGGCTACTCGCGCGAGGCAGAGTACCAGGCCGACAGCCTGGCGGTCGCAATCCTCTCGCGCGCCGGCTACGACCCGGCGGCCCTCGTGCGCATGCTCGAGGTGATGGGCCAGCGCCTCAAGCCCGGCGGAGCCGATTTCGCCAAGACGCACCCGGATCCGAAGGACCGCATCAAGGCGATCACCCTGCCGGCCGCCCGACCCGCAGCCGCGCCTGCCGAGAGGCAACGCCGCTACCAGGCCGCCCTGTCGGGGATCTAGGTCGCCCGCCTTGAAGACCGGAGGCGGCGAGGGCCGCGCAGCGCGCAAGATCGTGCAGGGGGTGATCGTCGGCGCGGCCGCCGCAGCGCTCACCCTGGCGCTCCAGCTTCCGGGGCTGCTCGGCGTGTTCGAGGGCAAGACCTGGGATGGCCGCGTCCGCATGCTGGCACGGCCGGCACCCACGACGAGCCAGGTCGCCCTGATCCTCCTCGACCAGCAGAGCCTCGACTGGGGCAGCAAGGAAAACGGCCTGTCGTGGCCGTGGCCCCGCGAGGTCTACAGCTACATCGTGGAGTTCTGCAGGCACGCGGGAGCGCGGGCCCTCGCCTTTGACGTGCTGTTCACCGAGCCGTCGGTGTACGGCGTCGAGGACGACGCGGCTCTTGCAGCCGCGGTCGCCGACTACGGCAGGTTCGTCGGCGCGATCTTTCCCGGCGAGCAGGGAAGCGTGACGAGCTGGCCCGCGGACCTGCCGCAGCCGTCGCTGGAGATCGCCGGGCTCGACCGCTGGATCGCCTCCGAGCGGCCTGCGGGCATCGCAAGCGAGCGGGCAGCCTTTCCCGTGGCGGAGATCGGTGCCGCTGCGCGTGTGCTCGCCAACGTGAACTTCGAGCCCGACGCGGACGGGGTCTACAGACGGGCGCGCCTGTTCGAGCTCTTCGGCGGCAAGGCCGTGCCGTCGCTGGCGCTCGGGGCCTACATCGCCGGCTCGGATACGCCCGTGCGGATGAGCGTCCGGCCGGGCGCCGTGGAGATCGACGGCAGGCGCGTCGCCATCGACGGCGAGGGACGCGCGATCCTGCGCTTCCGCTTTCCGAACGGCACCCACGAAGCCTACAGCGCCGCCGCGGTGATCCGCGCCGAGGTGCAGCGCCGCTCGGGCGAGAAGCCCTCGCTCGATCCCGAGCTGCTGCGCGGCCGCTACGTGCTGTTCGGCTTCTCGGCGCCGGGCCTCAAGGACCTGCGCGCTTCGCCGGTGTCCGGCACCTCGCCCGGAGTGGAAATCAACGCCACGATGCTCGACAACCTGCTCGCGGCCGACGCCATCGCCGACGCCCCTGTCGCCCTCGTCGTAGCCCTCACGCTCGCTCTGTCGCTCGCCGCGGGCGTAGTTGCGGCGGTGGTGTCCGGTGCCGTGCAGAACGCCCTCGTCTACGCGCTGTTCCTCCCGCTGCCGGCGGCGCTGGCCTTCGGAGCCTACCCGCTGGGCACCTGGCTTCCCCTGGTGGGCCCCGCGATCGCCGTGGTCGTCACCCTCGTGAGCGACAGCCTGCTCAACTATGCCACCGAGGGCAGGCAGAAGCGCTACATCAAGGCGGCTTTCCGGCAGTACCTGAGCCCGGCGGTGATCGAGGAGCTCATCGCCCACCCCGAGCGCCTCAAGCTCGGCGGGGAGCGGAGGGAGCTGTCGATCTTCTTCTCCGACCTGCAGGGCTTCACGGGCCTGTCGGAGGGGCTTTCGCCCGAGGAGCTGACCGCCCTGCTCAACGAGTACCTCTCGGCCATGACCGACATCATCCAGGAAGAGGGCGGCACCATCGACAAGTACGAAGGCGACGCGATCATCGCGTTCTGGAACGCGCCGCTCGACCAGGGCGATCACGCGGTGCGGGCCGTGCGCGCCTCGCTGCGCTGCCAGGCGCGTCTGGCCGAAATGAGACCCGGCTTCAAGGCGCGCACCGGCAAGGAGCTGCACAAGCGCATCGGCCTCAACTCGGGCCCCGCCGTCGTGGGCAACATGGGCTCGCACACCCGGTTCGACTACACGATGCTCGGCGACGCGGTCAACCTCGCCTCGCGCCTGGAGGGCATCAACAAGCAGTTCGGCACCTACACGATGATGTCCGCAGCGACGCGCGAGCTGGTGGGCGACGAGTTCGCCGCCCGCGAGATCTCGCGGGTCGCCGTCGTCGGCCGCAAGGAGCCGGTGACGGTCTACGAGCCGATGCTCCCCGAGCAGGCGGCCGCGCGCAAGGCGACGCTCGACGTCTTTGCCGCCGGCCTGGCCGCCTACTATGCGGGCGACTTCCGCGAAGCGGAGCATCGCTTCGCTTCGATCGCGGCCGAAGACCCGCCTGCGCAGCGCTACGCCGACCGCTGCCGCGAGCTGCTCGCCTCCCCGCCTTCGCAGTGGAACGGCGTCTGGGTGATGACCTCGAAGTGAAGGCGACTCACCGCTATCTGCGGCTTCCGATCAGGACAGGGGCGCCCAAGCGTCCGGTGCGCATCCCGGCCGCGCAGCCCTACACGTGCGAGGTCGAGATCGCGGAGGGCGCCGCCGATTTCGAGTCATTCGTCGACATCGACGGGGTCCGCGGCTCGGAGCTCGACCTGGAGATCGGCGGCGCCCGTCAGGCCGACACGCCGGTCGACGACGAGCGTCTGTACCGCGAGCCGCTGCGGCCGCAGTTCCACTTCTCGTCGATGCGCGGCTGGAACAACGACCCGAACGGCCTGCTGTGGCACGCCGGCGAGTGGCACCTGTTCTACCAGCACAACCCGTTCGGGACAGCCTGGGGCAACATGCACTGGGGCCACGCGGTCTCCACCGACCTGGTGCGCTGGCGCGAGCTCGGGGAGGCGCTGGCGCCGGACCGGCACGGGGCGATGTACTCGGGCTCGGGCGTGGTCGACCGGGGCAACACCAGCGGCCTGGCCCGCGGCAGCGAGCCGCCGCTGGTGCTGCTGTACACGGCGGCAGGCGGCAAGTCCCCCGAGTCGCAGGGCGAGCGCTTTGCGCAGGCGCTGGCGTGGAGCACCGATCGCGGACGGAGCTGGAGCAAGCTCGGCCCGGTCCTGCCCCACGTCGCAGCCGAGAACCGCGACCCCAAGGTCGTCTGGCACGGGCCGAGCGCGCGCTGGGTGATGGCGCTCTACATCGACGGCGACGAGTACGCGCTGTTCTCCTCGCCCGACCTGAAGAGCTGGCAGCCCCTGCAGCGGCTGCCCCTGCAGGGAGCGCGGGAATGCCCCGACCTGTTCGAGATCGGCGGCCGCTGGGTCTTCTGGGGCGCCAACGGCCGCTACCTGGTCGGCAGCTTCGACGGCGGCCGGTTCGAAGCGACGAGCGGCCCCCACACCTTGAGCTACGGCAGCGCGTACGCGGCCCAGACCTGGAGCGGCGCTCCCGGCGGACGGCTCGTGCAGATCGCCTGGCTGCGGGGCGAGAAGCCGGGCGAGGCGTTCAACCAGCAGATGACGTTTCCCTGCGAGCTCGCGCTGCGCGACACGCCGGAGGGGCCGCGGCTGGCAGGCGAGCCGGTCGCCGAGATCGCGACGCTCGTCGCCGGGTGCACGTCGCACGAGGCCGCGCGGCTGGACGCAGGCAGCGGTCCCTTGCGCCTGGAGGCGGGCGAGCTGCTCGACGTGGGGCTCGAGGCCGGGCTGGCATCCGGCACGGCGTTCGAGATCACGCTGCGCGGCCTCGCCGTTTCCTGCGATGCAGGCCGCGCCACGATGGCCTGCGGCGGCCATCAGGCGCCGCTGCCCCTGCGCTCCGGACGGCTGGACCTGCGGGCCCTCGTCGACCGCTCGTCGCTCGAGCTGTACGCGGCGGGCGGCCTCGCCCACCTGGCGCTGCCGCTGGTGCCTGCGGCGGCCGACCGTGCCGTGAGCCTGCGGGTGCTTTGCGGCCGCATGCAGGCGGTGCGCCTCGCAGTGCGCACGCTGCGCTCGGCGTGGGGTCGATAGGCGCTTTGACTGCCGCACCCAGGCCGCGGTAGGTTTGGCCGCGTGAAGAGCGTCATTCTCATCGGCAAGGGCATCGAGCGCATGGGCGCAGCCGACCCTGACGAGGTCCGCCGCCTGGCTCCCGATCGCGAGGTGCTGCTGTTCCCCGAGCCCGAGACGGTCGAGGCGCGCCTCGGCGAGATCGAGATCGGCTTCGGCGGTCCGCCGCTCGTTCTGCTGCCAAAGGCCGCGGCCCTGCGGTGGCTGCAGCTCGGCGGCGCGGGCGCCGACCGCGTCTTCGAGCACCTGCCGGCCGGGCGCGACCTGGTCGTCACCAACGCTTCGGGCGTGCACGCGATCCAGATCAGCGAGCACCTGCTGGCGATGATGCTCGCCTTTGCGCGGGCCATCCCCGAGTCGGTGCGCAACCAGGCCGCGCGCACGTGGAAGCGCCATGAGGACTGGAAGGTGTTCGAGCTGGCGGGCAAGCGCGTGCTGCTGGTGGGCCTCGGCGCCATCGGCGGCCGGTTCGCTCAAGTGGCAGGCGCCCTCGGCATGGAGGTGGTCGCCCTGCGCGCCCGCCCCGACCGCGGCGGCGCGGCCGCGGCGAGGGTGGCGGGCATCGACGCCCTCGACCGCGAGCTTCCGCATGCGGACTTTGTCGTGATCACGGCTCCGCTCACGCCCGCGACGCGGGGGCTCATCGGCGAGCGGCAGATCGCCCTGATGAAGCCTTCGTCGTTGATCTTCAACATTGGCCGGGGCCCGATCATCGACGAGCCGGCCCTCGTCAGGGCGCTCGAGCAGGGGCGCATCGCCGGCGCCGGGCTCGACGTGTTCGAAAAGGAGCCGCTGCCGCCCGAAAGCCCGCTGTGGGGCATGAGCAACGTGATCGTGACCGCCCACTACGCGGGCCTGAGCCCGCACTACGGGCAGCGGCTGTGGGCGATCTTTCTCGACAACCTGCGCCGATACGTCGCCGGCGAGCCGCTGCGCAACGTGGTCAGCCGCGAGGCCGGCTACTAGGCGGGCGGCGGCCGCGCGGGAACTCTCGCGTGACCCCACAATCGGGTGTATCATGGACGCAATTGATTCAAGCGCCGCAGGCGCAGAAGGAGGATCTATGACCGCTCAACGACACCGCAGAGCGCTGACCGCCGTGCTGATCGTTGTGCTCGCTGCAGGCTTGGCCTACGGGGCCAGCCAGGGCGAGAAGCCGGCCGCCCAGGCGGCCAAGCCCGAGGTCAAGGAGGACTGGAACGCCGTGCTGGCCGCGGCAAAGCAGGAGGGCAAGGTGGTCGTCTACGGGACGACCAGCCGGCTGCCGGTTGCGGCCGAGGCGTTCACCAAGAAGACAGGCATCAAGGCCGAGGCGATCCGCCTGTCGGAGGTTGAGCTGATCGAGAGGCTCTACAAGGAGGCCTCCTCGGGCGTCGTGGCCGTCGACGTGGTTCTCATCGAGGACTACCCGAGCATGAAGGAGCTGCTCGTCGACCCCGGCCACCTGGTCAACTACGTGCCGCCCTCGGCCCGGGAGTCGGTTCCCGCCGAGTACCAGAACCCCCTGGTCTTCGCCTACATCTCGCGCATCTTCGGCTACAACACCCAGAAGTACCCCAAGGATCCCTTTGAGAGCATCTGGGACTTCACGACGGACAAGTTCAAGGGCCGGGTCATGATTCGCGACCTCGCGATCACCGGCGAGCATCAGAACGCCTTTACCGAGCTGATCCGCAGGTCCAAGGACCTCGAGGCGGAGTACCAGCGCCGCTTCGGCAAGCCGCTGGAGATGACCGAGAGGAACGCGGGCCTGGAGTTCCTCAAGCGGCTCGTCAAGAACGACATCATCCTCATGACCAGCGACACCAAGATCGCCGAGGCGGTGGGCAAGAAGGGCCAGGCCGACCCGCCCGTCGGCTTCTTCTACGTGTTCTCGAAGCACCGCGACATCCCCAAGCTCGACCTCGCCCTCGAGTGCTCCTACGACATCAAGCCCTTTGCCGGCTACTACTACGGCATGTACATCCAGCTCGCGGGCAAGCCCAAGAACCCGAACGCCGCCAAGGTGCTGGCTGATTACCTGATGAGCCCCGAAGGCTACCTGCCCTGGTCGAGCGAGGTCGGCTTCTACTCGATGAACACCAAGGTCCCGCCGCACCCCGACGACAAGCCCTGGGCCTGGTGGAAGGAGAGGCTCTGGACCTACGACCCGGCCTACGCGGCCCAGCACAGGGGCGAGGTGCTCGACGCCTGGCTGAAGTACGTCCAGAAGTGACCCGATCCTTGGCGCCCCGGGCCGGCCCCGGGGCGCCGCCGCCTCGAGTAAAGGATCCGCGATGAACCCCCATCCGGCGCTGGGCAGGATCCGGCGCAACCTCACGCCCCAGATCGTGTTGTCGGTCCTGTTCCTGGTCCTGCTCTGCTACATGGTGCTCGTGCCCTTGGTGGTGATGGTGCGCGAGACGTTCACCATCCACCCGATGGAACGGTTCCAGATACCAGGCTCCAGGCCGGGCGACCTGACCACCCGGCACTGGCAGAGGATGCTCACCGGCGAGTACGCCGCCGGCTTTTTCTACCGCCCGCTGATGAACACCCTCGTGATCTCGACGACCCTGGCGGTGCTCGCCCTCGCCATCGGAGGCGCCCTGGCATGGCTGGTGGCCAGGACGGACATGCCGATGAAGAAGCTGCTGTCCAACCTGGCGATCGTGCCCTACGTGATGCCTTCGTGGGCCCTCGCCCTGGCCTGGATCACGCTCTTCAAGAATCCCCGCGTCGGTGGCAAGCTCGGGCTCTTCCAGAGCCTCACCGGGGTGACGCTTCCCGACTGGTTCTCCTACGGTTCGTTCCCGATCATCGTGACTCTCGCCCTGCACTACTTCCCCTTCGGCTTCATGCTGATCGGCGGCGCGCTGCGCAGCATCGATTCTCAGCTCGAGGAGTCGGCCGAGCTGCTGGGGGCCAGCCGCGGGCAGGTGCTGCGCCGCATTGTCTTTCCGCTGGTGCTGCCGGTGATCCTGTCGACGTTCCTGCTGACCTTTGCCCGCGGGCTGGGAACCTTCGGCACGCCGGCCTTTCTCGGCGGGCCGATCCGCATGTACGTGCTGTCCACGCTGCTGTACTCGAACCTCGTCGGCCAGCGGCCGGGCATGGCCTACATCGTGGCGCTGGCCATGATCCTGTTCGGCGGCCTGGTCCTCTACATGGACCACAAGGTGATCGGGGCTCGCAGGAGCTACGTGACCATCTCGGGCAAGAGCGGCAAGAGCGGCCTGGTCTCGCTCGGCCGGGGGCGGCCGCTGGTCGCCGGGGTGGTGCTGCTGTTCCTGCTCTGCGTGACGGTGGTGCCATTCGTCGTCCTTGCCGTCGACACGGTGATGCTGGTCCCGGGCAAGTACGCGCTGTCGAACCTAAGCCTGCACTACTGGATCGGCGACGCGCGCACGGACATCGGGCTCGGCAGCGGCGAGGCGGGGATCCTGCGCAACGGCCCGGTCCTCGCCGCCCTCGCCAACAGCGTGCGGCTCGGGCTCGCCACGGCGATCGTCTGCGGCGTCTCGGGGATCCTCATCGGCTACACGGTGGTGCGCACGCGCGGCAGCCGGTTCGCCACGGTCCTCGACCAGCTCTCCTTTATGCCGTACCTGATCCCCACCATCGCCTTCGGCTCGACCTTCCTCGCCCTGTTCGCAGTCCGGCGGGGCCCGATCCCCAGCCTGTACGGCACCTTTGCTCTGCTGCTGATCGCCTGCTCGGTCAAGTACCTGCCCTACTCTTCGCGGGCCGGCATCGGCGCCATGATGCAGGTGGGGCCCGAGCTCGAGGAGGCGGCTCTCATGGCCGGGGCGGGATGGCTCACGCGCATGCGGCGCATCATCTTCCCGCTGCAGAAGTCGGCGTTCTTCTCGGGCCTGCTGCTGCCGTTCATCTCGGCCATGCGCGAGCTGAGCCTGGTCGTGCTCCTGGTGACGCCGGGCATGCAGGTCGCGACAGCCATCACGGTCAAGTTCACCGATCGCGGCTGGTATCCCTACACGAACGCCATCATGGTGCTCATCGTCTGCGCGATCCTGGCGACCACGCTGGTGAGCCGGATGCTGCTCAAGACGGACCTGGCCAGGGGAATTGGAGGCTGAGGCGATGGCCCGCATTCTCATCGACAAGGTGACCAAGAAGTTCGGCGCGGTGACCGCCGTGGACTCGCTGTCGCTGGAGATCGGCGACGGCTCCTTTACCACGCTCCTCGGCCCCTCGGGCTGCGGCAAGACGACCACGCTGAGGATGATCGCCGGCCTGGAGACGCCGAGCGACAGCGGCGAGATCTGGATCGGCGACACCTGCGTCTACTCGGCCAGGAGCGGGGCCTGGGTGCCGCCGGCCAGGCGCCGCCTGGGCCTGGTGTTCCAGAGCTACGCGCTGTGGCCGCACCTGACCGTGCGGGACAACATCGCCTTCGGGCTGCAGGTCGGCAAGGTGGCCGCGGCCGAGGCCGATCGCCGCGTGCGCAAGACGGCCGAGAGCCTCCACATCGGCGAGCTGCTCGGCCGCTACCCGAGCGAGCTGTCGGGAGGCCAGCAGCAGCGGGTCGCCATCGCGCGGGTGCTCATCATGGAGCCGGACGTGCTGCTGCTCGACGAGCCGCTGTCGAACCTCGACGCCAAGCTCCGCATGGACATGAGGGCCGAGCTCAAGCGGCTGCACGGCGAGACGCGCTCGACGATCGTCTACGTGACCCACGACCAGCTCGAGGCCCTCACGATGTCCAGCCACGTGGCGGTCATGCACAACGGCTCGCTGCAGCAGTGGGACTCGCCGATGCGGGTCTACAACCAGCCGGCCAACCTCTTTACCGCGGACTTTATCGGCAACCCGAGGATCAACCTGATCGAGGGCGAGATCGCCGGCTCCGCAGCGGCCCTCGTGGTCCGTGCCGGCGGCCTGGAGGTGCCGGTGACGCCGGCTGGTGACAGGGTTCCGGCTCCCGGCTCCCGGGTCACCCTGGGTCTGCGGGCCGAGGACCTGGTGCTCTCCAAGGAGCCCGCACGGGGCTCCGTGCGGGGAAGCGTCTACTCGGTTCTGCCCGCCGGAGCCCAGTGGTACGTCAAGGTGGCCGCCGACGGCCTGATGCTTACGGCCACGACGCACCAGGACCCGGGTCTCGAGGACGACGACGCGGTGTGGATCAGCGCGGCCCCGGGCAAGGCCAAGTGCTTCGACGCCGACGGCCGCGCGATCGCCCTGGCGGGCCGCGACTGAGGCCGACGCCGAAGCGTCAGCCGCCTCTTTCACATGCGAGCGAGCAGCGCCAGAGGAAATGCGCCCGGACGCGAGCCCCGGGCAGGATCGCCGAGGCGGCAGCCCGCGGCCGGGCCGGCTTGCGTGCACGAGCTCTGTAGCGATACAAGAGGCTCTTCTTGATTCGGCCTGCCGGGGCACTCCGCTCCGGCACGGTCGAGGCGGAAGCCAGGCGGGCCGAAGGACCGCACGCATGGACCAACAGACGACCGAAAGCTCGATCAGGAACCCGGCCACCGGCGAGATCGTGGCGTACGCCAAGCGCGTGAGCGCGCTCGAGCTCCGGCGCCTGGTCGCCGCCGCGCGTGCGGCTCAGCCCGCGTGGGCGGCGCTGCCGTTGCGCCAGCGGGGCGCGGTCCTGCGCCGCGTCGCCTCCCTCGTCGCAGCGCGCGCCGAGGAGCTCGCCGTCATGGTCAGCAGCGTCACCGGCAAGCCGCGCGTCGACGCGCTCGCCACCGAGGTGCTGCCGGCTGCGCTCGCCTGCCGCTACTACCCGCGGCTGGCGCGCCGCGTGCTGCGGCCGCGAAGGCTCAGGGGCAGCACGCCGCTGTTCGCGAACAAACGCTCCGTGCTCGCACGCGAGCCCTGGGGCGTGATCGGCATCATCAGCCCGTGGAACTACCCGCTGGGCATCCCGATGCACGACGTGGCCCAGGCTCTGATCGCCGGCAATGCAGTCGTGCTCAAGGCGGCCACGCAGACCCAGCCCGTCGGCGAGACGCTGGCGACCCTGTTCCAGGACGCCGGCCTGCCCGAGGGCCTGCTGGCCCTCGCCCCGATGCCCGGCGTCGAGGCGGGAGCCGCGTTCGTCGATTCGGGGATCGACAAGCTGTTCTTCACCGGCTCGACAGAGGTCGGCCGCGAGCTCATGGGCCTCGCCTCGGCGCGCCTGCTGCCGCTGAGCCTCGAGCTCGGCGGCAAGGACGCGATGCTCGTGCTCGCCGACGCCGATCTGCAGCGCGCGGCGTCGGGCGCGGTCTGGGCCGGTCTCTCGAACGCGGGCCAGTCCTGCGCCAGTGTCGAGCGCATCTACGTCGAGCGCGCTGTCTATGACCCGTTCGTTGCCCTTCTCAAGGACAAAATGGCGCGTTTGAGGCAGGGCCCCGACAACGACTTCGAAGTGGACCTCGGTCCCCTCGTGAACGCCGAGCAGCTGCGCAAGGTCGTCTCGCACCTCGAGGAGGCCGACGCCGCCGGGGCTCCGGTGTGGACGCCGGATCGCAGGAGCCGCCGGGACCGGTCGCTGTTTCACCCACCGGCGATCGTCGAGAACGCTCCCGAGACCCTCGCCGTGATGTCGTCGGAGACTTTCGGACCGGTGCTGGCGGTCTGCCGCGTCGAGGACGTGGACGAGGCTGTCCGCCGGGCGAACAGCGGCATCTACGGGCTGACAGCTTCGGTGTGGAGCCGGGACCGGCGCCGAGCACGGCAGATTGCCCGGCGCTTGCAGGCCGGCGTCGTCACGATCAACGACCACCTCATGAGCCACGGCATGCCCGAGACGCCCTGGGGCGGCTGCAAGCAGTCGGGCCTGGGCCGTTGCCACGGCGAGCTCGGTTTCCACGAGGTGACGCAAGCCAAGGTCGTGGTCGACGACCTGCTGCACCGCGCGCCGCGCAACTTCTGGTGGCCGCCCTACGACGAGCGGCTCTTTCGAGGCGTGCTCGGCGCCCTCGACCTGCTGTTCGCGTCATCCCTCTGCCGCAGGCTCTCAGGCCTGGGGCGGCTGGGCCGGGCCTTTGCGCGCACCTTTCGCAGGTAGACGCAGGGGGCGCCCGTGCCGCAGCCTGGCGACGCACGGCGGCCGGACTGCGGCGATGAGCCTGCGGCGCGCGAAGTCCGGGGCGCCGAGCCTGAGCGGCCGTCCGCTTCGGGGGGGGGCGGGGGGCGGCAGAGCGCGCGTGATGTTCCTCGACAGGGACAACAGCCTGTTCCTCAGCGCAGCCGGTTGTTGGGAGATCTGTCTCAAGATCTGGATCGGGAAGCTCAGGCTCCGGCAAGACTGGGCCGCAGTATTCGACCAGGAGATGGCCGCGAACCAGATCGTATGGCTACCCCTGGAAAAGGAACACCTGCGGGCGGTGATGCCGCTGCCGTGGACCCACAGAGACCCGTTTGACCGCCTGCTCGCGGCTCAAGCGTCCTGCGAGGGAATGGCGATCGTCGGCTCAGACGAGGCCCTTCGGCGCTGCGGCGTCGAGACCGTTTGGTAGCCGCCCGCCTCAGCTGCGGCCGTAGCGCTCGACCCTCACCCGCGCGGTGATGGCGTGGGCGACCATCCGCTCGGCCTCGCACTGCCGCTCGGTCACCCTGCCGACCTCGACGCTCGCCTCGGGCGTCATCCTCTGCCAGGTCACGGTCTTGAGGAACTTGCCGACCCAGACTCCGCCCGTGTAGCGCGCAGCCCGGCTGGTGGGCAGGATGTGGTTGGTGCCGATCGACTTGTCGCCGTAGGCCACGGTCGTCTCCTCACCGATGAACAGCGAGCCGTAGTTGCGCAGGCGCTCGAAATAGAAGTCGACGTCCCGCACGTGAAGCTCGAGGTGCTCGGGCGCCCAGTCGTCGCTGAGCGCGATCGCCTCGGCCGGGTCGGAGGCGACGTAGATCCTGCCGTTGGCATTCCATGACGCCGCAGCGACGTCGCGCGTGGGCAGCACCGCGAGCTGTCTCTCGAGCTCGGCGAGCGCCTTTCTGCCGAGCTCCTCGCTCAGGCACACGAGGATCTGCCCGCTGTTCGGGTCATGCTCGGCCTGGCCGAGAAGGTCGCAGGCCACGAGCGCCGGGTCGGCGCTGTCGTCGGCGATGATGGCGATCTCCGTGGGGCCGGCCAGCAGGTCGATGCCGCAGCGGCCGAACAGCTGCCGCTTGGCCTCGGCCACGTACTTGTTGCCCGCGCCGCAGAGGATGTCGGCGGGCGGCACCACGCCCATGCCAAAGGCCATCAGGGCAAAGGCGGGCACGCCGCCGAGCACGAAGATGCGGTCGGCGCCAGCCTTCTTCATGGCGTTGATCGTCGCCGGGTAGTAACCCTGCCCCTTGACGGGTGGAGTGCAGGCCACCACCGTCGTCACTCCGGCGACCTTGGCGGGGATGATGCTCATCTGGGCCGAGCCGAACATCGGGTAGCGGCCGCCGGGGACGTAGCTGCCGACGCAGCCCACGGGGATGTGCTTGTGGCCGAGGAACACGCCGGGACGGATCTGGACGCGCAGCGGCTTGAACATGCGCATCTGCGCCTTCGCGAACCTGCGCACGTTGCCCTGACAGAACCTCGTGTCGGCCACCACCTGCCTGTCGCAGCGCCGGATGGCACGGCGGATCTCTTTCTCACTGAGCTCGAAGCTCTGCGGGTCCCAGTCGTCGAACTTGCGGCTGAAGCGCCGCACCGCGTCCATGCCGTTCTTTTCCAGGTCCAGCAGCATCTCGGCCACGTACCTCGCGGTCTCGGGATCCTGCTCGAACAGCCGGTGCCCGCCTTCTTTGATGACTTTCAATGGGCCTCCTCCTCGGCGCGGATCGTCCGTGAGCACACGTGACGCCCTGGGCGCCGTTCCTGTCCATGCGCACAGCGGGCTGAAAGCCCTCGCGCCGCGATCCTGCGACGTCCGGATTCGCGTGGCATGCAGACCGACTCGCCGCTCATCACGGCCCTGCTCTCGAGCGAGGCGCCGGCTGTCAGGCTCGGAGCCGCGCGCCTTGCGGGCCGCCGCCCGCGCGGCGAACGCCGGGCGGCAGCCTCGGACTTGACTCCCTGCCGGAACCTAGAACCCGGCCTGGGGCGCCGCGTCCTTGATGAAGTCCTTCATCGCCTGCTCGGGGGTCTTGCTCCGCGAGTAGACCGCCTCGAAGCCGGCCTGCATGAACTTCTTGACCTTGGTCCAGGACGGCTCGAAGGCCTGGGAGCCCCAGAACGGCACACCGTAGGTGGACAGCTCGCGCTCGTACAGCGCGATGTCGGGCTTGAACTCCAGCCACTCCGGCGACTGGTACATCTTCGCATTGGCGCTCTTGCGCGCCGAGATGTAGAGCAGGGTCTCGAGCCTCACGAGCATGTCGCTGCTCGTCAGGTACTTCGCGAAGTCGACGGCCGCCTCGAGCGTGGCAGGGCTCTTGGCCTTCTTGTAGACGCTGAAGCCGCTGCTCACCAGCTGGGTCCCGCGGGTCTTGCCGGGCACTCCCGGGAACGGCGCCACGTAGGGCCGGAATTTCTGGATCTTCCCTGCTTTCGTCTCCCGGTCGATGCGGCCGATCTCGTAGGGTCCGCCGTTGCCCATGGCGAGCTGGTGCGCATGGAAAGGCCTGATCACGCCGTAGTTGTCGGCGGCCTCGGCTCCCTTGGGGGCGATCTTGTGCGTGTAGATCGCGTCGACGATGAACTGGAATCCCCTGATCGCGTCCGGCGAGTCGATCGCAAAGGCCGTCTCCTTGTCGTTGAGCAGGCGGCCGCCGTGGTTGTAGATGTAGGGCCAGTCCGTGTCGAACATCTTGGCCTGGAAGCCGGTGAGGAATACGTCGTTCTCGCCGTCGCCGTTGGTGTCCTTGGAGATCTTCTTGCCGACCTGGACGAACTCGTCCATGGTCCAGCCCTGGCTCACGATCCGCTTCCAGTCGACGCCGGCGGCCTCGAACATCGGCGGGTAGATCAGGTTCGTGATGCCCATGCCGTTATTGCCGAAGTTCCAGGGAAAGCGCACGATCTTGCCGTCCACCGTCGCATCGGCCAGCGCCACCGGCACGAAGTCCGCCTTGTCCTCGGCCGTGAGGTACTTGTCCAGCTCCAGGAGGAGGCCGGCCCGCGCGACCTCGACCAGGCCGTTGATCCGGGCCACGTTCGGCGTGTTGCCGGCCGCGATGGCCGCCATCTGCTTCTGGTTGTACTCCGCGTTGCTCACCATCACCCCGGTCACCGTGACATTGGGGTGCTTCTCCATGTAGGTCTTCGACGCCCACTCGATGAACTCGGTGCCGTCGAGTGACTTGCCCGCGGGTATCCCCGGAACCACGATCCGCCACGGGTTGATCCACCAGGTGATCTCCACCTTCTCGATTTCCTTGGCGGTCTCACCCTGGGGGGTGGCCAAGAGGAGGCCTCCTCCCCCGAGAAAGAGAGCCGCGACAGCCACAGCGAACACAGCATGCCTGTTCACGATCCACCTCCCTGATGTCGACTCAAACCCATTTTCGCCCACGGCGCCGTCGGCGTCAAACGCGCCGGCGGCTTTGCAGGTCCGCGGAAGACCCTGCTATACTGGGGCTCGGCAAGCGGCCGACGGCGGGCGAAGCGTCGCCGCCCCAAGGGGGAAACCGCGATGAGCGCTTCCGCGACACAGGCCGGCGCAGGCGGCGGCAGGCAGCCCGGACTCCTGCGGCGCATCGCGGCAGGCCGCGCCGGCTACCTGTTCCTCGCCCCCCACTTTTTCTTCTTCGCCGTGTTCTTTCTCGTTCCCTTTTTGCAGGGCATCTACCGCAGCTTCTTCCAGTACACCCTCGGCAACTTTCGGTTCTGGGGCCTGGACGGCTACGTCCGCCTGCTGCGCGACCGGCTGTTCTGGGTGGCGCTGCGGAACACGGCGTACTACACCCTGGCGATCGTCCCGCTGTGGCTGTTCAAGGCGCTGGTCATCTCCGTGCTGCTGTTCCCCTTCTCCACGCAGGTGCAGACCGTGTTCAAGGCACTGTTCTACCTGCCCCACGTGGCGAGCGTGGTCATCATCTCGCTGATCTGGCTCTGGATCTACAATCCCCAGTTCGGGCTCCTCAACGCGCTCATGCGGATGGTCGGTCTGCCGACGCAGGTGTGGCTCGGCAACAAGGCGCTCGCCATGCCGTCGGTGATCCTGATGCAGCTCGTCATGGGCGGAGGCACCACCATCGTGCTGCTGTCTGCGGCTCTGGCGGGAATCCCCGGCGAGTACATCGAGGTGGCCCGCATCGAAGGCGCGAATCCCGTGCAGGTCTTTTCCCGCATCATGCTCCCGCTCATCAAGCCGGTGATCCTCTACCTGGTGGTCGTGGGCACCATCAACAGCTTCCAGGTGTTCGACCAGGTGTACGTCCTGACCAAGGGCGGACCGGAGTTTGCCACGGTGACCATGGTCTACCAGATCTACGAGCGCGCCTTCATCACCTTCGACTTCGGCGTCGCCCTCTCCGAGTCGGTCGTGCTCATGCTGGTGCTGATCGCCTTTGCGGTAGCCCAGTTCAAGTTCCTGGGCGGCGGAGTGGAGTACTAGGATGAAGGCGAGCTCCCGCCTGGGATCCGCGCTCATCATCGCCTTTCTCTCGGCGGCCGCCCTCGTCTCGCTCATGCCCCTGTGGTGGATGCTGGTCACCGCCCTTACCGAGCCGGAGCTGACCCTCGAGTTCCCCCCGCGCCTCCTGCCGATCCCCGCGACGCTCGCCAACTTTGCCCAGGTGCTCACGTTCGGGCGCATGCCGCGCTGGTTCCTGAACACCGTGATCGTCTCGGTGTCGGTCACCGTCGCGTCGGTCTTTTTCGCGAGCATGGCGGGCTATGCCCTGGCCAAGAAGCGGTTCCCCGGCGCCAACCTCTTTCTCTGGCTGTACATCGCCTCGATGATGATCCCCCACCAGGTCGCGCTGGTGCCCCGCTACATCCTGGTGAGCAAGCTGGGCATGATCGACACTTACTGGGTGCTGATTCTCCCCGCCCTGGCCAGCCCGTCGGCGGCCTTTCTGGTCAAGCAGTACATGACCAGCCTCCCGACCGCGATCATCGAGAGCGGCGTGATCGACGGCGCCGGCGAGTGGAGGATCTACGCCCGCCTCATCTTCCCCCTGGCCATGCAGGGTCTGGCGGTCCTCATCGTGATGACCTTCGTGGGCGAGTGGAACGCCTTTATCTGGGTGCTCATCGCCACCAACAGCGTGGAGATGAGGAACATCCAGGCCGGCCTGACCTACCTCCAGGAGCTGTACCCCATGAGGTACGCAGACGTGATGGCCGCTTCGACGCTGTCGGCCATCCCGATGTTCGTCGTGTTCTTCTCGCTGCAGCGCTACTTTCTCAAGGGCATCACGGTCGGAGCGATCAAGGGATGAAACGTTGAAGGCTGCGGCGGAGAATCGCGCGGCCATGCCGGGCCGCGGGCTCGCGCTGGCGGACACCGCGATCTCGTTCGACTTTGACGGCGTGCTCGTCCGCAGCCCCTTCGGACACGGCGTGCTTTTCCCGCTGCTCAGGGAGCTGGCCCGCTCGTGGGCCGGCCGCACCGGCTGCGCCCCTGATGCAGCCGAGCGCCGCCTCCGCGAGCTGGCGTGGGCCGAGTTCCGGCGGCGCACAGCCGGGGGGGACATCGTGCGGGCCTACGACTGGCAGGCGATCGTCGAGGTCGTGGCGCGATCGGTGGGCGAGCGCTTCGACGGCTCCCTGGCCGAGATGACCCGCGAGTACGCGCAGCGGTTGGCGGCAGGCGGCGACCGCTCGCTGGTCTACCCGCGCGCCCACGAGGTGCTCGCCTCGCTGCAGCGGCGAGGCGCCTGCCTGCTGCTGATCACCAACGGCTTCAGGGAGTACCAGCTGCCCATGGCGCGCGCGCTTGGCCTGGAGGGCTGCTTCCACGCCATCCTGGCCTCCGACGATCTGGGCACGGTCAAGCCGAGGCCCGAAGCCTTTGAGCGCGCCTTCGGCACCTGCCCGGCCGGCAGATCGGTGCGCCGCTTTCACGTCGGCGACACCCTCAGCCACGACGTGGCAGGGGCCCGCGCCTGCGGCATCACCGCGGTCTGGATCGAGTGGGATCTGCCGCAGGAGCTGGCGGGGCTCGGCCCTTTCGAGCGGGCGCGGTCCGCGGCGCTGCGGCCGCTGCTGCGCGTCCGGCTCGAGCGCGAGCTCAGCCGGGAGGGGCCGGGCGAGCAGGAGCGGCGCGATGAGGCCGCGGTGCTGCCCGACGCCGTGATCCGGTCGCTCGAGGAGCTGGAGGACGTCGTGCTCAGCCGAGCTCGGCGAGCCACTCGTGGCCCGCGGGCAACTGCAGCGAAGGCGAGGCGCGAAGCCACGCGATCTCGGAGGCGGACAGGGCGGGCTTGACGCGCCGCAGGTCGTCCAGGTCCTTGGGCCGCCGCGCGCTGCTGCCCCCCTTGTAGAGCAGCTGCACTTCGGGCCTCAGGTACGGAATCCCGTCGGGCGAGGGGCCGCCGGATGGAGGGCAGGCGCCTGTAGACCCAATCGTCGCCCCGGACCTCGACCAGCATCAGTGGGAAGGCCCAGGGCGCCGCGTCGTCGCGCCGCGCCCACACGCCGTGCGCCGGCTCCCGCAGCGCTTCGGCCGCGGCCCGCCCGCTCACCAGACGCCGGGCAGCAGCCGGTATCGCGTCCGCTGCGCGTACTCCGGGTAGCCGGGCAGCTCGCCGAGCAGCGTCCTGTCCTCGAGCACGGTGCGCACGACGATCAGCGCGGCGTTCGCCGCCGCAGGCGCCAGCGCCCAGGCGGACCCGACTCCCAGCGGCAGCGCGAAGACCATCGCGATAAACGAGGCGTACCCGGGGTGGCGCACGAACCGGTAGGGGCCTCCTGTGGCCACCCGGTGGCCCCGCTCCTCCTGGATCCGTACCGTCTTCTCGAAGAACGGATTGGCGAGCATCGCCCAGTGGCCCAGCATGCCGGAAAGCAGGAACAGGAGGATCGCCGGCGCCAGCCAGGCCGGCGACAGCGACGACCAGCCGAAGCGAACGTCCAGGCCGGCCGTGACAGGAAGCGCCAGAGACAGCAGCCCGCCCACGGCCGCGATCGCTTTGTCCCATCCCTTGGTGCCCTTGCCGTGGCCGCCGCGGGCGTTCACGATCTCGGCGAACCGGGGATGACGCGCCAGGACCAACGGGACGCCCAGCCCATAGTACAGCAGCCCCGCACCGAAGTAGCACCAGGCCCTTCCGTCGCGCCACCGGCCTGCAGCCGCGAAGTACAACGCGATCGGAAGCAGCAGAGTCACCGCCACTTCCGCCAGCCGGCGCCGGCCCTGGGGTGTCAGCCGCGGCTTGCCGCCTTCACCTTTTGCCATGGGTTCCTCCGTTCTTCAGCGCGGGGCCTGTCCGTTCCGGTGAGCTTGCATCGGCGATCCGTGCGCCGCAAAGCAGCGGCGGGCGCGGGATCGTTTTCAGGTTATACTAGGAGCCATGCGCAAGATGGGACTGCCGGCGCGCAAGCTCGACCGGGTCTACACCTACGCCGACTACAAGACCTGGCCCGACGACGAACGGTGGGAGCTGATCGAAGGGGTCGCCTGGAACATGAGCCCGGCTCCGAACCTGGGACACCAGTCGATCAGCATGACGTTCTCACGGATCCTCGGCTCCTGGCTGCGCGGCAAGGAGTGCGCGGTCTTCGCAGCGCCCTTTGACGTCGTGCTGCCCGACGAGCCCGGCCAGCACGAGGACCGGGCCACGACAGTGGTGCAGCCCGACATCGCTGTGATCTGCGACCGCTCGAGGCTGCGGCCCTGGGGCTGCCTCGGCGCTCCTGACTGGGTGATCGAGATCCTCTCGCCCTACACGTCCAAGAAGGACATGTCCGACAAGCTCGCGCTCTACCAGAAGCACAGGGTGGCGGAGTACTGGATCGTGGACCCGGGCAACCGGTACATCCATGTCTACCGGCTCGGGTCCGACGGCCGCTACGGCGATCCGCTGGTGCTGATCGGGAACGCTTCGGCCGAGCCGTCGGTCTGCCCCGGCCTCGCGATTCCGCTCGACGAGATCTTCGCGGCGCCCTGAGGCTCCTATCCCGCGGCGTGCCGCCTCAGGGCGTCCTCGCGCAGATCCACCCCCAGGCCCGGCCGGCCGGTCGGGATGAGGTATCCCTTCTCCCACCTGAACGGCTCGTCGACCAGCTCGTCGAAGAAACCGTCGCTCTTGTAGATGCTCTCCTGGACGAGAAAGTTGGGCGTGCAGACATCCATCTGGAGCGACGCGGCCGTGAGGATCGGGCCGCCCCACACGTGGGGCGCCATGTCGATGTAGTAGGCCTCGGCCATGCCGGCGATCTTGCGGAACTCGGTGATCCCGCCGCAGCAGCAGATGTCGGGCTGCGCGATCGCCGCGGCGCCTTTTTCAAAGAGGCGCACAAAGTCGTAGACCGTGGCGAGGCGCTCGCCCGTGGCGATCGGGATCGTGGTGGCTCTCGCGACCTTGGCCATCTCCTTCGCGTTCTCGGGCGGCACGGGCTCCTCGAACCAGAGCGGGTCGTAGGGCTCGAGCCTGCGGGCCAGGCGGATCGCGGCGGCCGCCGTCATCTGTCCGTGAGTGCCCACCAGGATGTCGCAGCGCGAGCCGACGGTCTCGCGGATGAGGCGGATCGTGCGCTCGGCGCGGTCGAGGACCTCCAGCGAGAGCTGCCACGGCGTCGACGGCTCACCGCGCTCCCCCACCTGCGGGATCGGATCGAGCTTGACGGCGGTAAAGCCTTCGGCCGCCATTTCGCCGGCTCGCGCAGCCACGGCCTGCGAGTCAATCCAGAAGTCCCGCAGCGGGCTCGCCTGCGCGCCTGCTCGGTGCGCCGGGTAGATGTAGGAGTAGGTCCGGATGCGATCGCGGTAGACTCCCCCGCCCAGCTCGTGGATCGGCGCGCCGCGTGTCTTGCCCGCGATGTCCCACAGAGCGATGTCGAAGCCGCTCAGGATCCCCATCCGGATCAGGTCCGCGTGGTGGCATAGCAGGGTCTGGTACATCCGCTTCCAGAGGAACTCGCGGCGCAGGGGGTCCTCGCCAACCAGGAACGCCTGCGCGATCTCCTCGACCTCGGCGTTCAGGCTGCGGCTCTTGCCGCGGTTGGCGTTGAGGAAGGCCATCTCGCCCCAGCCGCTCACGCCCTCGTCGGTGTTGATCCTCAGGAAGTACCACTCCGTCCCGCCGCGATGCGGCCGCGGAACGGACACCGTAAAGGTGTCGACGCCGCGGATCTTCATGCGACCTCGACGATCATCTCGATCTCGACCGCGCAGCCTCCGGGCAGCGAGGCCATGCCGACGGCGCTGCGCGCGTGCTTGCCCGCGGCCTCGCCGTACAGCTCGACGAGCAGGTCGGTGCAGCCATTGGCCACGGCGGGCTGCTCGACGAAATCGGGCGCCGAGTTGACCATGGCCAGCAGCTTGACCACGCGCTTGACCTTGTCGAGATCGTCGATCTCGGCCTCAAGGTTCGCGAGCAGCTGCAGCGCGCACTCGCGCGCGGCCTCGCGGGCGGTTGCGACGTCGAGCCCGGCGCCCACCTTCCCCTTGATCTTCGACCCCGCCCCCGAGGTGAACACGAGGTTGCCGACTCTCACCGCCCGCTGGAGCTTGCCCCTCGGCCACGGCTCGGGGAGCGTGAGACCCTTGCCTTCGAGCTTCGCCCTGACGTTCATCCGAGACTCCTTGCGTAGTCGCCCAGCAGCTTGAGGGCGATCTCGATCTGGTCGACGTCGATCCCCGAGTAGGCCAGGCGGATGTAGCGCTCCTTCTCGCCGGGCAGCTCGCGGCCAAAGTGCGTGCGCGTGCAGAACGAGACGCCGGTCTTTTCCAGCACCGCCCTGCGAAAGGTGGTGTAGTCGGTGGTGCCGGCGGCCTTCATCAAGCCGGTGACGTTGGGGTAGAGGTAGAAGGTCGCGCTCGGCTTGAGGCAGCGGATGCCCGGGATGCGGTTGAGCATGTCGACGGCCTTGTCGCGCCGCTCCTGGAGGATGGCGATGATGCGCTCGTGGCCCGACTGGTCGCCGGTCAGCGCCTCGACCGCGGCGACCTGAATGAACTGGTTCGTGCAGGACTCGTCGTTGACGTTGAGCTTGGCGATGGTGTCGATGATCGCCTTGGGCCCGATCGCCGCGCCGAGGCGCCACCCGGTCATCGCGTACTTCTTGGAAAAGGTGTAGAGGATGACCGTGCGCTCCTCCATGCCCGGAAAGCTCGCGAGCGACTCCGTGCGTCCTCCGTAGCGCATGTCGAAGTAGGCTTCGTCGGCCAGCACGTACAGGTCGCGGCGCACGGCCAGCTCCGCCAGCCGCTCGAGCTCGCGGTGTGAGCTCTCGGCGCCCGTCGGGTTGTGGAGGTTGTTGACGATGAGGGCCCGCGTCTTCTTCGTCACCAGGCGCTCAATCTCGTCGATCTCGAGCTCGAAGTTCTGCTTGCCCTCGACGTAGCGGTACGGCACGGCCTTGCCGCCGTGGAACTCGATCTGCGACTCGTAGATCGGGTAGCCGGGATTCGGGTAGAGCACCTCGTCGCCGGGGTTCATGAGCGTGAGCAGGAACTTGCCGATGACGGGCTTACCGCCGGGCTGGATCACCACGCTGTCCGCCGTGTAGTGGGTTCCCCGCGCGGAGTTGACGTCTTTTGCGAGGATGTCGCGCAGCTGCGGGATCCCGGCCGACGGGCAGTAGCCCGTGCGCCCGTCCTTCATGGCGCGGTGGGCCGCCTCGATGATGTTGTCGGGTGTCTTGATGTTCATGTCGCCGAGATGGAACGCGTAGACCGTGTTTCCCTTGGCGGCAAAGGCCGCGGCCTCGGCCGAGACCGCGAAGGCCGTCTCGGTCCCGAGTCGCGCCAGGCGTTCCGCCAGCCGAGCCTCGCCCATTGTCACATCCTCCCTTTCGAGTGCCCGCAGAGTACGGCCGGGCCGGCCGGCTGTCAATCGCCGCGCGCGGTCCGTCGCCGCCGTTTCAGCCGGCCGCGATCCTGCGCCCCGTCAGGCGCCGCTCGCTCATGCGGCCGCTCTTCGCACCGACGCTGCGCACCACAACGTGCCGGTAGCGGGTCCCCTCGGCAAGCTCGACCTCGAGCCTGCCGGACGGGGCGAGCCTGTAGCGATGCACGAGCGGCGCCGTCTGGTCGCTCACCCCGTCGTCCTCGTACAACACGCCCTCCACCGGCCCCGCCCCGCCCGGCCACACCTCCAGGACCAGCGTCGCGAAGTCGAACGACGCCGTGCTCGGGATCGGGTCGCTCGCGGGCAGCAGCGATCCCGCGCGCACGTACAGCGGCAGCCGCTCGAGGGGCGCCTCCACGAGCAGCGCGCGGCCGCCGTCCACGCGGCCGAGGCTCGCCGCGCCCCCCTCGCCGCCCGGTCCGCCCGCGTGCTCGTACCACTCGCCCGGCGGAAGCCACACCATGCGCTCGACGGCCCCCCGCTCCACCACCGGAGCGGCGAGCAGGCTCGAGCCGACCAGGTACTCGTCGACCACCTGCCGCGCCCGCGCTTCTGGATAGTGCCAGAACAGCGGACGCGCCACGGGCGCTCCGCTGCGCGCCATCTCGTGGAACAGCTGGTACAGCGCCGGCAGGTAGCGGTAGCGCAGGCAGAGCGCCCGGCGGCAGGTCTCCTCGATCGCCGGTCCGAAAGCCCAGGGTTCCTGCCGCGCCGTGCCCTTGCAGCTGTGGTTCCTGAAGAAGGGGAAGAAGGCGGCGGCCTGGTACCATCGCGCGAGCAGTTCGCCCGTCGCGTTCTCGGTGAAGCCTCCCACGTCCACTCCGCAGAACCCCACGCCCGACAGCCCCAGATTCAGCACCTGCGCGATGCCGTCCCGCAGGTGGGCCCAGGTCGACGTGTTGTCCCCGGTCCACATGGCGGCCCAGCGCTGGATGCCCGGAAAGCCGGCCCGCGTCAGCAGGAACACCCGCTCGCCGGGCCGCAGGCGACGGACCCCCTCGACCGTCGCCCGGGCCTCGAACAGGGCGTAGACGTTGTGCATGCGGTCCATCGTCGACCACCAGCCGTCGTCGCACATGCGCACGGCTTCGGGCACGGTCTTGCGCTCGTCGAGGAGGGCCGGCTCGTTCATGTCGTTCCAGAAGCCGTCGATCCCGGCCTCGGTGTAGACCCGGTGCAGGCCGCCCCACCAGTCGCGCACCTCGGGCCGCGTGAAGTCGGGGAACTTGGTACCGCCCGGCCACACCGGCCCCTCGAAGTCCTCCCCCTCGATCGTCCGCGCGAAGTAGCCTCTCGCCGTGCCCTCGTCGAGGACCTGGTAGACTCCCGGCTCGTCGACTTTGACGCCGGGGTCTACGATCACCACCGTGCGGAAGCCCTTGGCCTTCTGCGCCCGCACGTGGGCCGCGGGGTCGGGAAAGCGTCTGGGGTCGAAGGTGAACACGCGGTAGTCGTGCATGTAGTCGATGTCGTACCAGATCGCGTCGCAGGGTATGGCCTTTGCCCGAAAGGCGTCGGCGACTCCCTCCGCCTCGGCCGCGCTCATGTAGCTGTAGCGGCACTGGTGGTTGCCGAGCGCCCACAGCGGCGGCACGGGCGGCCGACCCGTGAGCGACGTGTAGCGCTCGACGATCTCGGCGGCGCAAGAGCCGGTCACGAAGTAGAGGACCAGGTCGCCGCGGGCGACGCGGATCTGGAGCTCGCCCGCCCGGCTGCTCGCCAAGTCAAAGACGCTGCGGTACGACGAGTCGAGATAGTAGCCCCAGACCCGCCCCTCCGGACCGCCGCAGGCGAGCATGAACGGCAACGACGAGTACATGCGCCGCGTCGTCTCGTTGTGGTGACGGACGTCGTCCCAGTTCCAGTGCTCGACGATGTAGCCGCGGCGGCCGAGAGGGCTCACCCGCTCGCCGAGCCCGAAATAGTCCTCGCCTTCGGGCGCCTCGCGCCTGTCGACCAGCTCCGGGCCCCACGCCTCCAGCGGCAACCCGCGCGACAGGAGGCGGCCGGCGCGGTCGGCGAGGCTCGCGGCAAAGGACGCCTCGTCGATCAGGAGCGACGCCGCAGGCGTGCGCAGGCGCAACAGGCCCCCGCTGCGATCGAGCGCCAGGCGAGCCTTGACCTCGGGCTGATCGACGGCGTACGACCGGTAGGGCTGCAGGGCGCGGTGCTGAGTCGCCTGCAGCCGCACCACGTGCTCGCTCACCGCCTCGGCCAGAGCGCAGCCGCGCTCCAGGCGCAGCGTCACGATCCCGTCCTGCTCCTGCGCCTCGACCACGCCGCCGAGAGTCCTCGTGTCCACGGCAAGCGCCCTACCAGGCGTAGGCTTCCGGCGCCTGGTTGCCCGGGCCCGGGAAGATCCGATCCAGCCTGCTCAACGCATCGGCCGGCAGCGTAACGTCGACGGCGCGGACCGCCGCCTCAAGCTGCGCCACCGTGCGCGGCCCCACGATCGGCGCCGTCACCACGGGGTTGGCGAGCACCCAGGCCAGGCCGACGCTCGCGGGATCCTGGCCGAGATCGCGGCACAGCCGCTCGTAGGCCTCGACCTGCTGCTGCTGCTGCGCCTCGAGCTTGAGCTCGGCGCGGCGCCCCTGTCGAGCCCCGGCCACCCCGCCGGCCAGCAGCCCGCCGCCCAGGGGGCTCCAGGCGATGATTCCCAATCCGTAGGCCCGGCAGGCGGGCACCACCTCGAGCTCGATCATGCGCGAGGCCAGGTTGTACTTGCTCTGCTCCGAGACCAGTCCGAGGGAGTGCCGCGCCGCGGCCCGCTCGTTGGCCTGGGCGATGTTCCATGCGGCAAAGTTGCTCGAGCCGGCGTAGATCACCTTGCCGGCGCCGATGAGCTGGTCATAGGCCTGCCAGATCTCCTCCCACTTGGCGCCGGGCGTGATGTGCGGCGGGTACGAGAGGTTCTTGAGGTCGCCGCCGAGGTACTCGAGCCTGCTCTTGAAGTGGGGCATCCCCCGGTCGATGTGGTGCATCTGGTACAGATCGATGCGGTCGGTCTGCAGCCGCCGCAGGCTCGCGTCGCAGCCGCCGCGGATGTGGTAGGCCGAGAGGCCTTCGTCGTTGGCCCCTGGTCCCATCGGGCCGAACACCTTGGTCGCGAGCACGATGCGGTCGCGCCTCCCGCCCTGGGCGAGCCAGCGGCCCACGATCTGCTCGGTGTCGCCCGGAGTCTTGCCGTAGCGGTCGGCGGTGTCGAAAAAGTTGATCCCGAGCTCCAGGGCTCGATCCATGATGCGGAAGCTCTCCTTTTCATCGGTCTGACTTCCGAGGTTCATGGTGCCCAGGCACAGCCTGCTCACCTTGAGCCCGGTGCGGCCCAGCGACGTGAATTTCATCTCCCACCTCCCACTCCCGGCAGGCGCCGGTCCTGCTCCCTGCGCAGCGCCCACAGGCGCGAACTCGCCGGCTCCTCGACGGCCGACGCCGTCAGCAGCGCTCCCGCAGGGACGGCGCGTGTCAGGCGCAGCCCCGCGGCCATGTACAGCGGCAGCGGGCGATCGCCGCCGAGCGGAGCAGCAGGCACCATGAGCGCCTCGAGCGCGTGCCCCTGCTCGATGTCCTCCATAGCGAGCACGGTGCCGGCGGCCAGCTCGCGCCCGGCCCGGCCGACGATGTCGGCGTTCGGCCGCACCTCAGGGGCGCCCGTGGACACCCCGAGAAGGCCCGCGCAGAGCGCCGACAGCGGCGCCTCGACTCCGAGCATGTGCAGCGGCCTGTAGACGAGGGCCGCCGTGCCGGAAGCGTTGGTCGGCATGCCCTTGCGGCCGAGGAACTGGCGGCTGTAGCGGTTGCTGTTCTCGATCACGATGAACTCGCCACCCATCATGCCGGGCTCGTCGGCCCGGCGCAGGCAGGTGAACACCTCGACCGCGCCCGGACGCGAGAGGATCCCGCCCTCGGACCGCGGGCACAGCGCCTCAGCCACTTCGACGGTGCGCAGCACGGGAGCGTGGAGCTGCGGCCTGTCGGCCGCCAGGCCCGTGTGGTTGGCCGCGATCACCATCTCGCACACGTCGGCGGGGAACAGCATCGGCAGCCCGCCCATCGCCCGCCTGCGCTCCTCGACGTACTCGGCGATGGCCCCGCGAGGCGCCCGCGCCAGGAGTCGTCGCTCGCTGTCCGAAAGAACGACCGAACCGCGGCCGTTGCCCACCGTCGCGGCAGCCTCGTCGAAGACAAAGTCGCTCTCCCGCGCCTTGCCGCCGCAGAGGACGTTGAAGCCAAGAGAGCGGGCCCAGAGGAACATCCCGGTCAGCAGGCCGTGCTGATCCCCGTCCACGGGCGTGCAGACGACGCCCTTGTCCGCGGCCATCGCGTGCAGCAGGGGACCGACGATCGCATCGGCCTCCTTGGTGACGATGGCCAGGTGCTTGCCCGCGAGGATCGCGGCTTCGCCGTGGCGGGCGCCGGATTCGGCGTCTCCGGTGCACTCGATCACGACATCGACCGGCAGCTCGGCCACCAGCTCGGCGTTCGTCAGCAGGGCCGTGCGCCCACGATCCAGAGCCCCCCGGGCCTCGACGGCCGTCGCGCAGCGGACCGCCTCATCGCGCCCGATGCCGGCCGCCCGGCAGGCCTTTTCCAGGGCCTCGACGCTGCGGTCGCAGACCACGCGCAGGTCCAGGCGCGGCACGAGGCGGCCCTGGGCCAGCAGCGACGTGCCGAACACACCCGTGCCGATGAGGGCGGCCCTCACCCTGCGCTCGCCGCAGCGGCGGAACAGCGCCTCGTAGATCATCGCGCGGGCCCGGCCGGCTCCCACCCGATCGCTGTGAGCTGGGTATCGAGCACCTTGCGCATCGCCACGACCGAGGCGCCGGCCCTCATCATGGCCACGCCGTCTTCGACGCCGGCCACCCCGCCGCTCGCCTTGACCCTGATGCGCCCTCCCACGGCCTCGTGGATCATGCTGACGGCGTGGACCGTGGCCCGACCCGGCCCGAAGCCGGTGCAGGTCTTGACGAAATCGGCGCCGCTGTCGGCCACCAGCTTCGCGGCGGTGACGATCTCCTCTTCGGTGAGGACCCCGATTTCGATGATCACCTTGAAGGGCACCTTGTGGGGTCTCGCCACCTCCATCACGGCGGCGATGTCGGCGCTCACCTTGCGGTAGTCGCCCGACTTGAAGGCGGCGATGTTCATCACCATGTCCAGGTCGTTGGCGCCGGCAGCGAGACCCTGCTCGGTCTCGACGCACTTGACCCGGCTGGTCTGGCCGCCGCAGGGAAAGCCGACGGCGATCATCGTGAGCACGCCGCTGCCCTCCAGCGCGTCCGCTACGACCGGCACCCACTGGGGAAAGGCCGCCACTGAGCGCACCCGGTACTTGGCCGCCACGCGGCAGGCCTCGCGCACCTCGGCCTCGCCGGCCGTGATCGTGAGGGCGTCCGAGTAGTCGATCGCGGCCACGAGCTTAGCGATCTCATCGCGGGTGACCCCGAGCATGGCTTACCTCCCCAGGGCAGGCGGCGCCGCCCGGGCGGCGCCGCACCCTTTGTCCTACTTCTTCTTGCCCTTGACCGCGGCCCTGGCCGCCTTCTTCATGTCCTCGATCGACATGCCGTACTTGTCCAGGATCGCGTCGTAGGGCCCGGTCTCGGCGAACTGGTCGCGCAGCCCGACCCGCTTGACGGGCACCGGGGCTTCCTCGCACACCAGCTCCGCCACGGCCCCGCCGAGGCCGCCGATGACGCTGTGCTCCTCGACCGTGACGATCGCGCCGGTTTCGCGCGCCGCCTTGATCACCGCGTCGTTGTCCAACGGCTTGATCGTGTGCATCTCGAGCACCCGCGCCTTGAGGCCCTCCCTGGTCAGCGCTTCGGCGGCCTGCAGCACGCGGGGCATCAGCACGCCGGTGCCGATGATCGTGAGGTCGCCGCCTTCGCGCAGCGTGTCGGCCCGGCCCAGGACCGGCGCGTACTTCGCGTCGTGGATCGTCTCGACGTCGTTGCGGCACAGGCGGAAGAACACCGCCCCCTTGTGATCGGCCACCTGCGGAAGCAGCCTGGTGATGCTCGGCCCGTCGCTCGGCACCACGACCGTCATGTTGGGGAGGCTGCGCATCGCGGCGATATCGGTGATCGAGTTGTGGGTCGGGCCGTCAAAGGAGTCCGACAGGCCGCCGTAGGCGCCCATCAGCTTGACGTTCGCCTTGCCGTAGCAGCAGTGGGTGCGGATCATCTCGATCGCCCTGGTCGCAAAGAACACCGCGAAGGTGTTGGCAAAGGGGATCTTGCCCGAGTAGGCGAACCCGACGGCCGCATCGACGAGCGACGGCTCGGCGATGCCGACGTTGAAGAAGCGATCCGGGTAGGCGTCGGCGAACATGAACGAGTGGTCCGAATTGGACACGTCGGCGCTCAGCACCACCACGTCGGGGTGCGTCTTGCCCAGCTCGACGAGCGCCTTGCCGTAGGCGAGTCGTGCGTTGACTAGCTCTGCCATGCCTTAAGCCCCTCCTCGAGCTCGCGCTTCGCCGCTTCGTACTGCTCCTTGTTCGGCGCCATGCCGTGCCAGCGGTTGTCGTATTCGAACAGCTTGACCCCGCGGCCCTTGGTGGTGCGCGCGATGATCACGCTCGGCTTCGCGTGCACCTCGGCGGTCCGGTCGAGGGCCTCGAGGATCTCGCGCACGTTGTGGCCGTGGATCTCCTGGGTGTGCCAGCCAAAGGCCTCCCACTTGGCCGCGATCGGCTCGGTGGGCATCACGTCGGCTGTGGCGCCGGTCTGCTGGATGCCGTTGTAGTCGAGGATGACGGTGAGGTTGCCGAGCTTGAACTTGGCCGCGGCCATCGCTCCTTCCCAGATGACGCCCGAGTTGATCTCGCCGTCGCCGCAGATCACGAACACGCGCGTCGGCGAGGCCATGGCCGAAGGCGCGGTCTGAGCGCTCGGCTTGGCGTCGCGCATGCGCGCGGCGAGCGCCATGCCCACGCCGATGCAGATGCCGTGCCCGAGCGGGCCGGCCGCCGCCTCGACGCCGGGAGTCTTGACGGGATCCGGGTGGCCCTGGAGCCGGCTGTTCAGCTTGCGGAACGTAAGCAGCTCTTCCACCGGGAAATAGCCCTTGTACGCCAGGGCCGTGTACAGCATCGCGCAAGCGTGGCCCTTGGAGAACACCAGCCTGTCCCGATCGACCCAGTCGGGCTTTTTCGGGTCCAGCCTCATCTGGTGGAAGAACAGCGATGCGACGATCTCCGCCACGGAAAAGGCGCCGCCGATGTGACCGCTCTGCGCGTTGTAGACCATTTCGAGCACGTGCAGACGGAACCGCTGCGCCTTGGCGGAGATGTCCCTGATCAACGCTTCCGAGTGGTAGTTCATCAGTTCCTCTCCTGGCGATGTCCGCGGCACCGTCACCGGGCCGCGATACTTTTTGGGCCCAGTCCCGACGCCGGGCGACCGCACGCCCGCCCGCTCATGGACAGGGCTCCGGCCGCATGTTATAGGTGTTGGCAGCGATATTCAAGGTGCGGGATGGGGACTGGGTTCGGCGGCCCGTCCCGAAGGACTCCGGCGAGTGCGCCGGAGGGCCTGGACGAAGACGCCCGAGAGAGCTCCGGCGAGTACGCCGGAGTGTGGGACCTGAACGAGGACTTCCAGGTCAGGGGAGCACACGATGGAGATCAGGCAGATGACGGCGATCGTCACCGGAGCGGCGCGGGGCATGGGTCGGGCGTTCGCGGAGGAGCTGGCCGGACGGGGCGCCACCGTGGCGATCTGCGACGTCAACAAGGACGAGCTGGACAGGACCGCGCGCGAGATCGGCGCTCGGTTCAAGGTCAAGGTGATCGGCGAGGTTGTCGACGTCTCCAACGAGGAGCAGGTCCAGCGTTTCGTCGCCCGCGTGGAGCAGGAGGCGGGCCGGGTCGACATCCTGGTCAACAACGCGGCCATCCACCCGCTGCACAGCATCGAGGAGATCTCGGTCGACGAGTGGGACAAGGTACTCGCCGTGAACCTCCGCAGCGCCTTCCTGTTCTGCCGCGCGGTGCTGCCGGGCATGCGCAAGCGCAGGTTCGGCCGCATCATCAGCATCTCCAGCGAGGCCGGCAAGAACGGCGGCACGATCGCGGCGCCCCACTATTCGGCATCCAAGGGCGCGATCCTCGGCTTCACGCGCAACCTGGCACGAGCCGTCGGCGTCGACGGCGTGACGGTCAACGCGATCTGCCCCGGCCGGATCGCCACCGCGATGTCCGGACAGGTCTCGGCCGAGGCCAATCAGGTCTACATCGACCGCAGCTCGGTCAAGCGCCTCGGCAAGCCGGAGGACGTGGCGTGGGCCGTGGCGTTTCTGGCAGACGAGCGCTCGAGCTTCGTCACCGGCGAGACGCTCAACATCAACGGCGGGACGGTGATGGACTGAGCACAGGGATAGGCCCGCCCGCGGGCGGGCGCGCTGTCCCCATGCGAAGCATGGGGCCGCGAGCCCCGCGCGGGGCGGGCACTCCCGCCTCCGACCCCGCCGCTGCTCGCGCATGAGCGCTGCCGGACGGAAACGCGCAGACGCGCTCTCCTCTGCTCCCCGACGAGGCGATCCGCCCCTGCCGCACCGCCACAGCCAAGGCGCGCCTACGGCGGCAAGACAAGCGCAGCGGCCTCGCGCACGAAAAAGGCCTTGCACTCCTCCCCATCGAAAGGCTCAAGCATCCTCGGCATCGGCTCGGCCTCGGCGTCGTCGAAGCACGTAAGGCTGGGGCGCGACCTCAGGCGCACCCGAGACGCTGCTTGCGGCTGGTCCAGGCAAGGCTCTGACCGCCGAGATCAGCGGCGCACGCAGAGCCTGGCCCCGCGCGACTCCCGGCTCATCTCCTGGTAGACGGTCTTGACCTCGAGGTACTCGTCCACGGCGATCGAGCCCTGCTCGCGGCCCATGCCGCTCAGCTTCATGCCGCCGTAAGGGGCCTGCAGCATCGAGCCGTGGATGTCGTTGATCCATACGGACCCGGCCTCCAGGCGCTGCGCCGCGAGGTAGCAGTTGCGCGCATCGGCGCTGAAAAAGTAGGCGCTCAGCCCGTACGCCGTGTCGTTGGCCCGCTCGATCGCCTTCTCGACGTCGTCGTCTGCCACGGTGAAAGCGAGGACCGGCCCGAAGGTTTCCTTCACCATGACGTCCATCTGGTGGTTGCAGTCGACCAGAACCGTCGGCTCGTAGAAGAAGCCCTTGCTGCCGATACGCTTGCCGCCGGTGAGCACCTTGGCGCCCCTGGCCACGGCATCCTTGACCTGCGCCGTGACCCAGTCGAGCTGGCGGCGGTTGTTGAGCGGGCCGATGTCGACGCCCTCGGCGAAGCCCTCCCCCACCTTGATGCGGCCCGCAAGCCGCGCCACCTCTTCGGCGAGCTGCCCGTAGACCGCGCGGTGTGCGTACACGCGGTTGACGCGGTTGCAGACCTGACCGCTGCTGCGGAAGGCCTGGAACGTGATCGCGTCCGCCGCCTTCGCCAGGTCCGCGTCGGACCACACGATGCACGGGCACTGCCCGCCTAGCTCGAGAGTCACCCGCTTGATCCCGTCGGCGGCGGCGCGCATCACCGCCTGCCCGCCCTCGACGCTCCCGGTGAGCGCGGCCTTGCGCACCAGCGGGTGGCGCACCAGGGCTTCGCCTGTCTCGCCGCCGGCTCCGGTGATGACGTTCAGCACCCCCGGCGGCAAGCCCGCCTCGGCTGCGATCTGCCCCATCAACAGCGTGGCCAGCGGCGTCTGCGAGCTCGGCTTGGCCATGACCGTGCAGCCGGCCGCCAGGGCGGGCCCCATCATGCGGGCCAGCAGGTTCAGCGGGTCGTTCCACGGCGGGATCGCTGCCACGACGCCGATCGGCTGCTTGAGCACGTAGACAAAGCGGTCGCGGTGATCGGACTGCAGCACCATTCCGCAGATGCGCCGCGCCTCCTGGGCGTAGTACTCCAGGAGTCCGCAGAAACCGCCGATCTCGCCCCTCGCCTGCGGGAACGGCTTGCCCTGCTCCTGCGTGAGGATCTTCGCCAGGTCGTCGGTGCGTCCGCGCACGGCTGCCACGACCCTGGCCATCGCTGCCGCGCGGTCGGCTGCCGGGGTCTCGCGCCAGAGCCGGAACGCCGCGTGCGACGAGCGGACGGCCCCGTCGACCTCGTCGGCGGTGGCTGCCGCGACGCGGCCCACCACTTGTTCGGTCGCCGGGTTGATCACGTCGATCGTCTTGCCCGAGCTTCCCTGGACCGTCTTGCCGTCAATGAGCATCGGGGCCAATTCTGCCATGTTCTTCTCCTCGGTACGCGGGGCCGCTGCGTGCCTGCAGGCGCCGCGCAGGTGCATCCCTGCACCTATATCACTTTCATGTCCTTGAGCAGGGCCCGCAGCCGCTCGCGCTGCTCCGAGGTGAGCGGACCGACGGGCATGCGGCAGGGACCGCCTTCCATGCCCATGAGGTCGAGGGCTTCCTTGATCACGACGGGAAAGGTGCCCCACGTGAAAGCCAGCCGCAGCGGTGCGAGCGCCTCCTGAGCCTCGCGCGCGGCGTCGATCTTTCCCGCCTTGACGTTGTCGTAGATCCTGACCACGAGCTCGGGACACACGTTGGCGGTGGCCGCGATCGAACCCTTGGCACCGGCCATCAGGGCCGCGAAGATCAGCGTGTCGCGCCCCATCACGACAGCGAAGTCCTTGGGCGTCTGGGCGATGTACTCCATCGTCAGGGAAAAGTCGCCGCTGGAGTCCTTGATGCCGACGATATTGTCGATCCCGGCCAGCCGCCGGACGAGCTTCGGTGAGACCTTGACGCCGGTGCGCGCGGGGTTCGTGTAGAGCAGAACGGGCAGCTTGGTCGCGTTGGCGACCGCCTTGTAGTGCTGGTAGAGCTCCTCCTCGTTGGGCTCGACGAAGAAGGGCGTGAGCACCGACAGGAAGTCGACGCCGCACTTCTCGGCCAGTTTCGTCAGCTCCACGGCCTCGCGGGTCGTGACCGCCGCCGAGCCGGCGTACACCGGCACCTTGCCGGCGGTCTCCTGCACCACCGCTTCCCATACCCTCTGCTTCTCTTTGGCCGTAAAGGCCCAGAACTCGCCCTGGCTGCCGATGGCGAAGAGGCCGTGCACGCCGCCGTCGATGAGCCTGCGCGTCAGTTTGCGCAGGGCCCCCTCGTTGATCTCCTCGCCCTTTGTCAAGGGCGTCACCATGGCCGGAATGATTCCGTAGGGTCGCTTCATTCGATCGCTCCTTTGTGTTGTTTCGCGGCGCTCAGGCCTTCTGCATCTCGCGCATGACCGACTCGGCCGTCGGCACCCAGGCGAAGCGGGGGTCGATCACGACGTCGTACGCCTTGCTGTCGCCCGCGAGCACCCACAGGTAGCAGAGCGTCACCCCCGGAGCCGCGACCGTCGGGTGATAGCCGCCGAGCATCACGGTGACGTCGTCGTTGCCGACCGGCACGGCCTCGGCCCTGGTCTGGTCGTACATCACCTGCACGCCGAAGCCGTCGGCCGGCCGCGCCTTGAACATGTAGAACTCCTCGAGGAAGTTCTCGCCCTTCACGATCTGGTCGTGCTTGTGGGCCGGGATTCCCGACCAGTTGCCCGGCGGGTTCAGCGTCTCGCCCACGATGAGCCTCTGGCTGATCGGCGAGCCCGGAGGAATGACCATGCGCACGTCGCGCCGCCAGTTGGCCATCCCGGATGAGACGACCCGGACGCTCTCGGGAACGACGTACGCCGGCGCGAGGTCCGCGCTGCTGGGCGCCTTGGCGATCGCGACCTCCGCGTCGGATTCGGCCTTGACCTTGACCTTGCTCCTGCGGGGAGCGTAGACCGCGGCGGGAGATCCGCCAAAGATGTCGGCCCGCACCCCGATGCCGCTGTACTCGGCCGAGGTCCTTCCGCTGACCGCTACCGAGACCTTGCCGCCCAGGACCACCAGGGCCGCCTCCTCGTCGGCGAGCTCCCCCTGCCAGTCCTGCCCCTTCTGCAGCCGCAGCACCTCGAGGCCGAGCCACTTGATGCCGTCCTGTCCGGTCCTGATGACCGTCTGGTGGCCGCCGCGTGCGGCGACCTTGTGTACCTGCGCCATGGGCCCTCCTGCGTCGGTGAGCAGCATAGACGGCCGGCGCAGACGTAGCAAGGACCGGCTCCGACGCGCTCACGCAGCTACGGAGCGTCGGGGCAAGCGCCCGTGGTATGATGGCCGCCGCAGCGGAGGAGGCGGATCGTGGCAGGCTCCAGGGGCGGGCGGATGAAAGGCAGGCGGGTGCTGGTTACGGGCGCGGGCACCGGCATCGGCAGCGGCGTGGCCGAGGCGTTCGCAGCCGAGGGCGCCCGCGTCGCGATCCACTACTCCCACAGCCGCGGGGGCGCCGACCAGCTCGTGGCGCGCCTGCGCGCCGGCGGGGCCGCGGTCGAGGCCTTTGGAGCGGACTTTACCAGGATCGACGAGGTGCGTTCGCTCGCCGACCAGGCGATCGCGTGGCTCGGCGGCATCGACGTGCTGGTCAACAACGCCGGCATCACGATGAACGTCCCGTTCGAGCAGGTAAAGGTCGAGCAGTTCGACACCGTCTACGGCGTCAACATCCGCGCCATGTTCTTTCTGACCCAGGCGTGCGCGGCTGCCATGGCCGAGCAGGGCCGCGGCGTGGTGATCAACATGAGCTCGCTGCACGCTTTTGGCGGCATGCGCCTCTACACGGTCTACGCCGGCACCAAGGGCGCCGTCGTGGCCTTTACGCGCACCTTGGCGATCGAGCTGGCGCCCAGGGGAATCCGCGTGAACGCCATCGCGCCGGGACCGGTCGTGGTCGACAACCACTTCAAGGCGGACCCCGACTACGACCCCGAGGCGAAGGGCAGGCTGATCCCCGCGGGATTCGAAGGTGTGCCCGCCGACATCGCGGGCGTGGCCCTGTTCCTGGCCTCCGACGATGCGCGCTACATCTGCGGCCAGACGATCGTGGTCGACGGAGGAGCCACCGCCTTCTGGTGCCTCACCGACGCCTTCAGAAAGCCGTCGCCGGTCCGCTACGGCAGGGGCTACGTTCCGGGCATCGAGTGAGTCGGTCGGTCAGCGGCCCGCGTCAGCGGCCGTCAGGACCCCGCAGCCGCCGGGCTGCGCCCGCTGCGATCGCCTCGGCGCGGTCGCAGTTCATCAGCAGCGCGAGCTGGTGGCGGTGCTCGTTCGCCTCCAGCCAGCGGCGCAGCTCGGCGGCGTAGGCGCGGAGAGCGGCGACGGCCTCGGCGAGCCGGCCGCTGCAGCCGGCCGCACGGTCCTGGTCGAGCCAGGCCGAGAGCAGGCACACTTCGCCGACAAGGCGAAAGCCTCGGACGTAGCGCATCAGGGTGGAGATCGCCTGCCCCCCGGGCAGCGCTTCGCGCTGCTCCCTGCGCAGCCGCTGGGCCCAGCGGTCTGCCTGCTCGACCGCGTCCTTTTTCTCGTCGATGTATCTCTCGACCTTCGCCCGGTCGAGGTGCAGGTCGCCTGCTCTCTCGGGAAACCATTCAGCCAGGCTGTGCTTGTCGGCCATGCTCCACCAGGCGCGCTCGACGCTCAGAGGGAACATGCTCGAATCGTTGAGCACGAAGTCGTTCATGTACAGCGTGCGGCGCATGAGCGGCCAGGTATCGGCCAGAAGCTCGCCAAGAGAGTCGCGCTCGGAGGCGGTCGCGGCCGTGCCCTCCTCCTCGAGCCAGGCGCGCAGCAGGTCGCGGTCGTCGATCGCGCCGCCTGACGCGCAGGCGGCCGCCGCCCGGAGGTTCATCCGGTTCGGGCTCTCGAGCACCCACCAGTCGTTGATGCGCTCCCACTCGGTGCGCAGGAGAGCGCCGCTCACTCCGTGGCGAGCCGCATGGGCAAAGCGGGCGCGGATGTCGCTGCTCACGAGGCACGGGAACACGCCCCAGCCGTAGTACTGCCCCATCGTGTCGTACTCGATCCACTTGGGCCTGCCGCCGACCGAGGCGATCAGCCGGTTGTCGGGGAACGTCGGGTAGAAGTCGTGAGGCGTGACCTTGATGCAGTAGATCACGTCGGCGGGCTGGCTCGCGACCGCCTCGGTGATCGCCCTCTGGTGGTCGGCGTTGTAGGAGAACTCCCTGACTGCCAGACCCACGCCCGCCGCAGAGAGCACGTCGCGCATCGGCGTGATGATCGAGCGGTACCAGTCGGCGAGCATAGTGCGGGCGCAGCGCTCGCAGCGGCACTTGCGCTGGGAGAGCGCGGCCCGCCCCTCGGGCGAGCCGGCGCTCACGATCACGCCGCGAATGCCCGGGTACAGGCTCACGAGGTCGGCGTACTTGGCGCGAATGAGCTCGGCCCAGAACGGGTCCGTGGGGCACACGGCGCCGCCGCGCACGAGCTCGCTCCTGCGCTCCAGGACCTCGTCGGGAAAGGTGAGCTCCTTGACCTCGACCCAGAGATCGACGCCGCGCCTCGCCGCCCGGCGCACGATGTCGCGGAGGTATGCGATGTTGTTGTGCAGGGCATTCTCGCCGCGGCGCACGGGTGCGCCCTTCCACGGGGCTGCCGGGTCGAACATCGCGCGGGGAAAGATGAACTCGGTCATCAGGTCCGACTCGTGGAGCACGAGGGTGTTGAGGCCGTAGTCGCCGATGCGGCGCAGCGCAGCCTCGATGCGGCGATGGTCCCACATCGCCTTGCCGTGCAGCTCCAGGGCCCGGAAGTCCATCATGCCTCCCACTGTCCCCACCGGCGGGCCGCGTCGTCGCGGAATGCCCGCAGCCGGTCGGGGTTGAGCAGCTGCGCGACGGCCGGCACGCGCGGCGTCCCGCGCGCGTAGAGCGCGATCACGGCGTCGGCCTCGGCCAGGGCCTCGGCAAAGAGTGCAGCCTCGGGCTTGCGGCCCGCCCGGCGCAGGTGCACGAGGGCGAACAGCCGCACGAGGGCCCGAAAGCCTGTCACGTAGCTCTCGAACACCTCGTAGCGGTCGCGCAGGTCGTCGACGAAGTCCGGCGCGAGAGCGCTCTGCTCGAGGGCCGCGACCTGCGCGCGCAGATCGCGGATGAGCGCGAGGGCCGCGTCCTTTTCGGCGAGGATCCTCCGGACGTTCTCGTCGGTCGCCGCCACGGCATCGGCCTTTGACGCGTCCCAATCGGCGAGGCTGTTCTTTTCCTGCGAGAGCCACAGCGCCTGCTCGCAGCCGACGGGAAAGGTGCTGCAGTCGTTGAACACGCAGTCGCGCACGAACAGCGCCTGCCGCACGACGTCCCAGTTGCGGGCGAACACCCGCGAAACAGCTTCGACGGCGCAGGCACGCTCCTCCGCGCTCGCCGCGGCGGCAAAGGCCCGGCTGTCGGCGAGCCAGCGCTCGTAGACCGCAGCATCGGAGGTGGCGAGGTTCTCGGCCAGCATCGCTCCGGCGTAGAGGTTCACGATGTTCGGCGTGTCGAAGGCCGTATGGCCGTCGAGGCTCTCCCAGTCGGTGCGCAGAATCACCCCCGAAGCGCCCGCCGCGCGCGCCCGGCGCATGCGGCCGCGCATGTCGTCGATCATGGTCGCGGGGGCGATGCCCCACCCGAAGTACTGCCCCATCGCGTCGAACTCGATCCACTTGTCCCTGCCCGCAACACGGGCCGTGAGCGGGTTGTCGGGGAACGTGGGGTAGTAGTCGTGGGGAGTGTTCTTGATCGCCAACGCGACGTCGGGCGGCAGTCCCTCGAACCCCGCGGCGAGGGCCTCGTGGTTCTTCCGGTCAAAGGCGAAGTCGCGCACGATCAGGCGCTTGCCGCGGCCGGTGAGCACGCCGTGGATGACGCCGAGCACGCGGGCGTACCACTGCTGCGGCGTCGTGGCCCGGCAGCTGCCGCAGGTGCAGCGGTTCGCCGAGATCGAGATGCGGCTCTCGCCGGTGCCGACCGACGTGATGAGGCCCGCGATCCCGGGCACGTCCTCGAGCAGATCCGTGTACTTGGCCCGGAGGAACTCCCACCAGAACGGATCGGTCGGGCACCCGTGGCCGTCCTTGATCAGCTCGGGGTGCAGCTCGAGCAGCACGTCGGGAAACGACAGCTCCTTGTTCTCGAGATAGACCCGGATGCCGAGGCGGCCGGCCGTCTCCACGACCCAGCGCAGGTAGTCCCGGCGCAGGGGAGGGCCGCTGCGCCGCGTCGGGGTGAAGCGGTAGATGCTGCGGAATGCCGCGCTGTAGCGCTCGAAGATGTTGCGGGCCGCGGCCGGCGCGACGCCGAAGAGCAGCCCCGGGAAGACCACCTGGTCGACGATGTCGCTGCGGTGCAGCACCAGGCCGTTGAGCCGGACGCGGGCCGCGAAGTCGAGCACCTTGGCGATCCACCGCTGGTCCCAGGCGTAGGAGCTGTGCACCTCGATGGCGCGAAGGTCGAAGTCGGCCACGAGCGCCGACCTCAGAGCCCCGCGAGGGCGCGCTCGACATCCGCCTCGAGCTCGCTCACGCGCTTGCCGTCCAGCAGCCAGTAGACGTAGTGCGGGTACCGCGTCCCGTCGAGCCTCGCCGCGATCAGGCGCCGCAGGTCGGCCAGCCCCTCGCGCGCCTGCCGCGCCGCCGCGATGTCGGCCCCGGCCCTGGTGAGCTCGGCGCGCCGGACCGAGAAGCAGGCCCGCGCGCAGCGCTCGAAGCCGCGCACGTACAGGACGTAGAGGTCGAGCACGGTCGCCAGTTCGGCTGCGAGCTCCTCCGGCACGCCCAGCGCGCGCGGGTCGAAGGTCGACGCCAGGCGGTTCGCCTCGGCCGCCGCGTCGGCCTTCTCCTGGAAAATGATCCGGAGATTCTCGGGGGTAGCCTCGAGCCTTTTCGAAGCGCCGGGCTCCCACTGGTCGCGGCCGTGGATGCGCACCATCATGTCGAAGGCCCGCTCGACCGAGTTCGGGTACTGGCCGTCCTCGTGGAAGAGGTGGCCGCGGACGTAGACCGCCTTCTCCATGATCCTCCAGGAGTCGCGCATCAGGGCGGCCAGGGCATCCACCGCTGCGGGCGCCGTCGGCACCGCCGGCGTCTGGGCCACGGAGCCCGACTTGAGCGGCGAAAGCAGACCGTAGGAGAGCCACCGCCTGTGGATCTCGCGCGCGTCGGTCCTGGCATCGCCGGCGAGCATCGCGCCTGCGAACACGTTGAGCAGGTTCAGGCTGTTGAAGCAGCTCGCCTCGTTGATCACCTCCCAGTCGGTGCGGAACCACACGCCGTCCACCGCCTTGGAGCGGCAGTGCTCGATGCGCGAGCGGATGTCCTCGACGATGCCGACGGGGAAGAAGCCCATGCCGTAGAACTGGCCCCAGGCGTCGAACTCGACCCACTGCCTGTGGCTGCCGCAGTCGCCGATGCGCGGGTTGTGAGGGAAGTTCGGGTAGTAGTCGTGGGGCGTGTTCTTGAGCGTGATGACCACGTCGGGGCCGCAGCGGTCGGCAGCGGCGATCATCAGGCTCTGCTGCTCGACGGTGTAGGAGAAGTCGCGCACGGCCAGCGTCTTTCCGGCGGCAGACAGGGGCCCGTGCATCGCCCGCAGCAGCTCCGTGTACCAGTCGAGCGCCGTCCTGGCCCGGCAGCGCTCGCAGGTGCAGCGGTTGGTCGAGATCGAGACCTTGCTTTCGCGGCTGCCCGGGCTCACGATCACCCCCGCGACACCCGGCGCGACCTCCAGCAGCTCAGTGATCTTGTCCGAGAGGAACTCCCACCAGAACGGATGGTGCGGGCACAGCGACCCGTCGGGGTTCATGAGCCCGGGAGCGACCTCGGTCAGGAGCTCGGGAAACGAGAGCTCCTTGACCTCGAGGTAGAAGTCGATCCCCGCCGCCTGTGCCTCGCGCACCACGGTGTTGATGTAGTGGCGGTTGTTGTAGACCGTGTGCATCCGCACCGGGTTGCGCTTCCACATCAGCTCCTCGGGAAAGTGCTTGAGCGGCAGCGCGAGCTGGTCGACGAGGTCGTTCTGGTGGAAGATCAGGGCGTTGAGCCCCACCTGCCGCATCAGCTCGAGCGCCCGGTCCACGGCAGCGCGCTGCCACATCCGCGAGCTGTGCAGCTCGAGCCCTCTCAGGTTGAAGCCGCTCATCCGGTCGCCTACCCCTTGATCCCCGAGGTCTGGATGCCCTCGACAAAGTACTTCTGGGCGAAAAAGAACAGCAGCACCGGCGGCAGGAGCGACAGCACCGACATCGCCATCAGGTTGTTCCAGTGCACCACCTCGGTCACGTCGATCGACATGCGCAGGGCGAGGCTCAGCGGGAACTTGGCGACGCTGTCGATGTAGATCAGCACATTGAAAAAGTCGTTCCAGCGCCAGACGAACTGGAAGATCGTGGCCGAGAAGATGACGATCTTCGAAAGCGGCAGGATCACGCGGATCAGCGTGACGAACGAGTTGCACCCGTCGATCGTCGCCGCCTCGTCGAGCTCCCTCGGGATGCCCCGCAGGAACTGCACCATCATGAAGATGAAAAAGGAGTAGGTGGCAAAGAGGGCCGGGATCATGATCGGCAGGTAGGAGTTCAGCCACCCGAAGGAGCGGAACAGGATGTAGCGCGGGATGATGATCAGCTCGTGGGGGAGCATCAGGGTGGCGAGCATCAGGGCGAACATCAGGCGGCGCAGCGGGAACTGGAAACGGGCAAAGCCGTAGGCCACGAGAAAGCTCGAGACCAGGGTGAACACCACGGTAGGCACCACCATGGCGAAGCTGTTGCGGAAGAACGTGGCGTAGGTGAACTGCCCGCTGCCCTTCCAACCGTTCACGTAGCCGTCGAGGCCGAAGTGCTGGGGCAGCAGGCTCACGTCGGCAAAGATCTCCTGGTTGGTCTTGAACGAAGAGGCGAGCAGCCACAGCAGCGGGTAGGTCATCACGGCCCCGAGGGCGACAAGAAACAGGTAGGACAGCAGGTGGCTGCGCTTCATCTCTGCCGCCCCTCGTCCTGATAGTAGGTCCAGTAGGCCGAGGATTTGAAGATCAGGCCGGTGAAAGCCATGATGATGGCGAAGAGCACCCACGACTGGGCCGACGCATAGCCCATCCTGAGGTAGGCAAAGGCATTCTCGTAGAGCATCAGGCCGTAGAGGTAGGTCGACCGCAGCGGCCCTCCGCCGGTGATGATGTAGGGCCCGGTGAACTCCTGCAGCGCGTAGATCATCTGGAGCACGAGGTTGAAAAAGATCATCGGCGTGATGAGCGGCACCGTGATGCGCAGGAAGACCCGCACCCTGCCCGCCCCGTCGACCCGGGCGGCCTCGTAGAGCTCGGCGGGGATCTGCTTGAGCCCGGCGAGGAAGATCACCATCGAGGAGCCGAACTGCCACACCGTGAGCAGGCTCAGGGTAAAGAGGGCCCACCGCTCGCTGCCGAGCCAGTCGACAGGGCCGAGGCCGACGTAGGAGAGCAGGACGTTGATCACGCCGCCGCGGTTGAAGAGGAAGCGCCACAGGATGGCGATGGCGACGCTGCCGCCGAGGATCGACGGCAGGTAGTACAAGGTTCGGAAAAAGTTGATGAGCCGCAGCCGCATGGAAAGCACCATCGCCACCAGGAGCGCGAAGGCCAGCTTCATCGGCACGGCCATCAACCCGTAGAGGAGCGTGACCCGCAGCGACTGGAAGTAGTGCTTGTCCCTGGTGAACATCGTGACAAAGTTGTCGAGCCCGATGAGCCGCGGCGCCTTGATCAGTGTGAAATTGGTAAAGGCGTAGAACAGCGACATGAGAAACGGGTAGATCTGGAAAACGACGAATCCCGCGATCCAGGGAGCGACATAGGCCAGGCCCACGGGGAAACGCGAGCCTGGCCTGCGGGTTGTCTTCATGCCATTCAGCGACAGACGATTCGCCCGGAGGGGGCCGCCCCCCGGGTCCAAGTCCGCTACTTGCGCGTCTTCATCTCGGCCGCCTTGTCGGCCAGATCCTTCATAAAGGCGTCGGCGGCCTGCTCCGGGGTGAGCTTGCGGTAGCCGACCTTCTGGACGTAGTCCTCGATGATGGCCACCACTTCCCGGTTCTGGCTCAGGGCGCCCTCGGGGCCGCCCGAGAAGGGCAGCGAGGCCTCGACCAGCTTGACGATCAGGGGATCCATCAGCTTCTCCTGGGCCAGGATGTCCCTCGCTTTCTTGACCGCAGGCAGCCCGCGGGAGTCCTTGAGAGTCAGGATCGCCTCCCGGTCGTTCAGCATCCAGTCGACGAGCTTGATCGCCTCCTCCTTGTTGGGCGAAGCGGCGTTCACGGTGATCATCATCGTCGGGGCGGTGATGAGGCCCGGGTTCTTGGCGTTCTTCATCACCGGGTACCGGGCCACGCCGAGCTCGAACTTGCTCGCCGCCTTGATCCGCGGCAGGATCGAGCTCGAGGGAGCCGCGATGGCGTAGACCTGGTTGAGCCAGTTCGGCGTCTGATCGGCGTAGACCTTTTCGAAGGGCACCGTCTCCTCCAGGGGCGGCATCGTGCCGGTCTCGATGAGCCTGCGCAGGTAGTCAAAGGTCTCGACGATATCGGCCCGCGCGAAGCCGAGGGTGTAGTCGGGCTTGACCAGGTCGTTGCCGGTCCGCTGCTTGATCTGCACCTTGACCATGTAGGTGAAGTAATCCTTGTTGCCGTAGAAGAAGGCGTACTTGCTCTTGTCGTAGGCCTTCATCTTGGCTCCGGCGGCCAGCACGCTGTCCCAGTCCCAGTTGTCGTTGATGTCGATGCCGGCCTTCTGCACCAGGTCCTTGTTGTAGATGAGCCCGATGGCGTTGACCCCCATCGGCAGCCCGATGAGGAAGTCCCCCACAGCGGCCCAGTCGCGGGCGAACTTCATGTCGATCCCGCTCATGTCGATCTTCCCGGAGAGTGTGTTCATGTTGACGAACCAGCTCTTGTTCTGCGTGAGCAGGTCGTAGACCCACTTGAAGTCGACCTGGAACACGTCGGGCGCCGTGCCTCCGTTGAGCTGCGTGAGCAGCTTCTGGTAGAAGGTGGCGAACTGCCCGTACTCGCCGTCGATCGTCACATTGGGGAACTTCTTGTTGTAGAGCTCGAGGGCGGCCAGGGTAGCCTTGTGGCGGTCGTCGCCGCCCCACCAGGAAAAGCGCATCTTGACCTGTTTGGGCGCCGCGGCGGCCTGTTCCGCCTGCGGGCTCGCATACAGGACGCTGGTGAGCAGCAGGCCCAGGCACGCAGCCACGATCGCGATCTTCTTCATAGCAGCCTCCTATCGGGTGTTCTCGCGCGGGCGGCCGTCTCGCCGGCCGCCCGCGGCCAAGCCAACAGATCGAAACGGGCGTACGCCACCTGCGGCCGCGGGGGGGGCGAAGCGGGCCCGCCCCTGCGCCGCAGCAGTCGCTAGTGATGGTGCTCCTTCGCGTAGGCGACGGCCGCCGCCTTGTCGCGGTGGATCGTGCCGTCAGGGTGCTCGGGCGGCGCATAGATCGTGTAGAGCTTGAGCGGCTCCTTGCGCGAGGTGTTGACGACGTTGTGCCGCGTCCCGGCAGGCACGACCACCGCCGAGCCGTCCTCGAGCTTGTACTCCTTGTCGTCGAGGATCGCCGTCCCCTGCCCCGCCTCGACGCGAATGAACTGGTCGATGTCGTCGTGGGTTTCCAGGCCGATGTCCTCGCCGGGGCCGAGCGACATCACCACCAGTTGGCTGTGCGGCCCGGTGAACAGCACCTGGCGGAAGTTCTTGTTCTCCAGCGTCTTCTTCTCGATGTCCGTCCAGTATCCTGCCATTTCTTTCTCTTTCTCCTTGAGCCCAGTATAGCCGCCCTTGGCGGAGGCGGGCAAACCCGCCGGCCGCGCACGCTACGCGCTCTCCCCCTGCTGCCTCAGAAAGCGGCCGAGCGCGGCGCGCACCCCGTTGCCGCGGATGTCCCGCAGGTACCCGCTCACCCGATCCACGTACCGCTGGTCGCGGGCTACCCGCTCGGGGAAGATACCCTCGAGGGACAGGAAAGGACGGGCGTCGTCGACAGAGCGAACGGCGGCCTCGCGCATGCGCTCGGCCTGCCTGTCGTCCACGGCGATCGGCGCCCCGCTTTCGTCGACGGCGGTGGCAAAACGGATCCACGCTGCGTTGGAAAAGGCGATGTGCGGGGCGGGCTGCCCCGCATCGAGCAGGTCGACGAGGGTGAGCAGCAGCATGTTCGGAATGCGGTTGGAGCTGTCCATGGTCAGGCGGTACACCTGGTCGCGGATCGCCTGGTTGGAGAAGCGCTCGACGAGCGTCGCCTTGTATTGCGCCAGGTCGACGCCCGGCACGGCTCCCACGGTGGGAGTGGCCTCCTCCATGAACCCCACGACGAAGGCTCGGACCTGGGGATCCGCCATCGCCTGGTCGACGTCGCGGTAGCCGGCGAGGTAGGCCATGTGCGAGAGGGCCATGTGAGCGCCGTTGAGCAGCCGGATCTTCATCCGCTCGTAGGGAATCACGCTCGGCACGAAGCTCGCCCCCCCGATCGTCCAGTCGGGCCGCCCGCGCGTGAACCGGTCTTCCACGAACCACTGGCGGAAGTCCTCGCAGACCACCGGCCAGGCGTCCACCACCCCGTAGTCGCGGGCCAGCTCCTCGCGGTGCTCATCGCGCGTGATCGGGGTGATGCGATCGACCATCGTGTTGGGAAAGAGCACGTCGGCCTCGACGAACCGCGCCAGATCCCGATCGCGCTCGGCGGCAAAGGCGAGCACGAGGCGGCGCAGCATCTCGCCGTTGTGCGGCAGGTTGTCGCAGGAGACGATCGTGGGCGGCGCGCCCCTGCGCCGGCGGACGCGGTCGAGGGCCTCGGCGATGCAGCCGATGACGGTCACCGGCCGCGTCGGGTGAGCCAGGTCGTGGACGACGCCGGGGTTCAACCGGTCGAGCTCGCGCCTGCTGTCGTAGCAGTAGCCGTCCTCGGTGACGGTGAGGGAGATGATGCGGGTGTCCTGGCCGCTCATCGCGTCGACCACGCTCGCCGTCGACTGGCCGCCGTAGCGGTACTCGACCATCGAGCCGATCACCCGCGCCTCGGCGCCCCGGCTGCCCTTGGAGAGCACCGTGTAAAGGCAATCCTGGCTCAAGAGGGCGTCGCGCATGGCCGCGTCGCGCTCCTGGATGCCCGCGCCGACGATGCCCCACTCGCGCGCTCCTGCGGCCAGGGCCTCGTCGGTGTACACGGCCTGGTGGGCCCGATGAAAGCCGCCCACGCCGATGTGGACGATGCCGCGCTTGAGACCGCGGCGCTCGTAGCCGGGCAGGACGACCTTTCCGCCCGCCAGGCGCGCCAGGTTGCCGTCGCTCAACTTGACCATGCGATTCACCCCCGCGATCGATCGGGACCCACTTTGCCGGAAGCGGGCGCTCGAGGCAAGCGTCGCGCGGCAGCGCTGCGGCCGGCCAGCAATCCAGTGGAGAAGGCGGCCTGCAGGTTGTAGCCGCCGGTGTCGCCGTCGATGTCGAGGGTCTCGCCGGCCACAAAGAGCCCCGGCACGATCCGCGACTCCATCGTGGCCGGATCGACCTCCTCGAGCCTCACGCCGCCCCGCGTGACCATCGCCTCATCCCAGCCGCCGAGCCGCTCCACGGTGACGGCAGAGGCGAGCAGGCGCTCGGCGAGCAGCCTGCGACGCCGGCGGTCGAGGTCGGCGGCCCTCAGGTCCTCGGCAATGGCGCAGGCCTGCAGCACGCGCACGAGGACGCGAGCCGGCACGGCAAGCCCGGCGAGGGCCCCGGCCACCCGCCGGCGACCGTGGGCTGCGGTCGCGACCGCGAGGCCCCGCCCGCTGCGCTCGATCGCGGCCGCCGCCTCGCCGAAGCGGATCGCGACGGCCGGCCGGCGGCACTCTTGCAGCAGCGCCCGCCTCACGTCGTCCGCGCGCATCGTGGCCGGATAGAGCCTGCCGCCTTCGTCCTCGACGAGCCCCAGGCCGTGCCGCTCGAGGAGCGCCGCGAGGTCAGCGCTCGCAAAGGCGTGGAGCGCCCGCTTGAGAAAGCGCCCCTGGCCCGGGCCGTAGTGCTCGAGCAGCTCGTCGACGGAGCCGGCGTGGCTCACGTTGCAGCGGCCGCCCGCGGTGAGCAGCAGCTTGCGGCCCGCGGCGGCGTTCTTTTCCAGCACCACGACGCGGGCGCCGGCGGCCGAGGCGCCGACGGCGGCCAGCAGGCCGGCGGGCCCGGCCCCGATCACGATCACCGGCATGGCGGCTCAGCGGCCGAAGACTCGCACCGCCTCCTCCATCCGCGCGGCCGCCGAAGCGCCGAACGGGCAGCGGCTCTCGCACACCAGACAGGCCGTGCAGTCCAATGCGTGAGCGGAGAGCGCCTCGTATTCGGCGGCCGCCGCGGCCGCGGTCGCGGCTTCGGCTATGTCGAGCAGCCGCAGGAGGGCGCCGACGCGGATGCCGGCCTGCTCGCAGGCGAGAAAGAGCGCAGCCCGCTCCTCGGAGGGCTTGCCCGCTTCCAGCAGCGCCCGGCCCTCGTCGCTGACAAGAGTCAGGTCCACGAGGCTGATACCGCCGGCGGCCGCGGCAGCGACCGTGTCCGCCACCGCCGAGGCGTCCGGCTCGTCGAGGTGCTCCGCGCCGAGGCTCACCTCGCTCACCGCGAGGCCCGTGCGGCCCGATCGCCTGTCGTCCATAGGCGATCATAGGAAGAGGCGAGGCGGCGCGCCAGTCTGCGCCGCAGCGGTGCCTTGACCGGCCGCGCCTGGCGCGGTTACTCTCGCCGCAACGGCCGGCGGGCACGCACGCCGGCGCGCGTGCCCGGACCTCGAGCGGCCGATGCCGATCCGAGCCGCGGCGCATGTGAGGCCGGCCGGGAGCTGGCCAGGGAGGCAGGAATGGACTTCGATTTCCTCAAGAAGCTGCTCAAGAAATCCGACAGCAAGATGATCCTGCTGATCATGGACGGCCTGGGAGGGCTGCCGGAGGCGCCCGGCGGGCTCACCGAGCTGGAATCGGCCAGGACGCCCAACCTCGACCGCCTCGCCGCCGAGGGCATCTGCGGCCTCCACGTGCCGTGCGGCGCCGGCATCACTCCGGGCAGCGGGCCGGCTCACCTCGGGGTCTTCGGCTACGACCCGCTCAAGTACGTCGTCGGCCGCGGCGCGCTGTCGGCCGTGGGCGTCGACTTCGACCTCAGGAACGACGACGTGGCCGCGCGGGGCAACTTCTGCACGCTGGATTCCAGCGGCAAGATCACCGACCGCCGGGCGGGCCGCATCCCCACCGAGAAGAACGAAGAGCTGTGCAAACTGCTGCGCGGCATCAAGCTGCAGGGCGCCGAGCTGTTCGTCGAGACCGAGAAAGAGCACCGCTTCCTGATCGTGCTGCGCGGCTCGGGGCTTTCGGGCAGCGTCGGGGACACCGACCCCCAGCACGAAGGCTACGCGCCGCTGGAGCCCAAAGCGCTCGCACCGGAAGCCGAAAAGACCGCGAAGATCCTCAAGGACTTCGTCGCCCAGGCGACCAAAGTGCTCTCGGGCCATGCGCCGGCCAACGGCGTGATCCTGCGCGGCTTCGACAAGCGGCCCAACTGGCCGCCGATGAAAGAAGTCTACGGCGTGCGCGCGGCCGCGGTCGCCGCCTACCCGATGTACCGGGGGCTGGCCAGGCTGGTGGGCATGCAGGCGCTGCCGGTTCATGACGGGGTCAAGGAGCAGTTCAACGCGGTCAAGAAGGCGTGGAAGGACTTCGACTTCTTCTACGTGCACATCAAGAAGGTCGACAGCTACGGCGAGGACGGGAACTTCGAGGCCAGGAGGCACCTCATCGAGGAAGTGGACCGGCACCTGGGCATCCTCACTGACCTCGAGCCCGATGTGATCGCGGTCACCGGCGACCACTCGACGCCGGCGGCGATGAAGTCGCACAGCTGGCACCCGGTGCCTGCGCTGCTGTGGGCCAAGGTGTGCCGCCCCGACGCCGTCAGGGAGTTCGGCGAGCGCGCCTGCATGGCCGGCGGCCTCGGCTGCCGCTTCCCGGCCGTCGACCTGATGCCGCTGATGCTGGCCCACGCCGGCCGGCTGGACAAGTACGGGGCCTGAGGCCGGGACGGCCGGGGGAGCCCTTCGTCTACACTTGCGAATGAGCCTCGGGCTCGGCGAGGCGCTCGAGCTCGCGCCTGGTCTGCTCGAGCTTCTCGTCGATCTTGCCCGCCCGCTCCAGAGTGAGCATGATCGGCCGGTCGAGAAAAAAGGCGCCGGTCGCAGTGCACAGCGTCACCAGAAGGCGCAGCGCCTCGGCGACCGGCCTGCCGTTGAGGCCGTCGCGCGAGACGATGCACTGGTCCCTGCCCGGCAGCGAGAACTCGCGATCGGGCTGGGCGAGGGGCCCCGCGCTCTCCACCGCCTGCTGATCGCCGCGGCGCAGCGGCGACTCGAGGATCCCCTCGATCTGCGACGCGATCTCCATGAGCACCCGCACCCCTTCGTCGATCTGATGCATCGTCTCCGTTTCGGCCGCCACCGCGCCCTTGCCGGTGCTCTTGAGGGCGAGCAGCCGCTGGCGGGAGAGCGTGTGCAGGCTGAAGCCGAGCTGGGCCAGGTTGCCGGCGGTCTGGCGCAGGCGCTGCAGCGAAGCGCCGAAGACCGACGGCGGAAACAGGGCGACCAGCGGGCCGTCGGAGAGCCTCACCCTGCCGGACAGCAGCGGCGTGAGGGCCGCGTCGAACGCGGCGAACAGCCGGGGGGCCAGGGCCATGAGGTTGTTGCGGTCGACGGCAAAGGTCGTGCGGGGCCCGTCGCCGGCGGCCGCCGCCGCGTCGTAGAACGCCGCGATCGGGGCGAAGTCGGGGTTGCCCACCGAGTCGAGGGGCAGCACGCGCTTGAGGCGCTCGGCCTCCTTTTTCTGCAGCGCCAGCGCGGCGGCCTGCTTGTGCAGGCTCTGCACGTGGTCGCCGATGCGCATATGGACCGACGGCGGGCAGGCAAAGTCGCGGGCGTTCACGATCTCGCCGAGCTCGGCGAACACCAGGTCCTCGAGGCGCAGCATCCGGCGCGCCTTGCAGATGTTGAGCCCGATCAGAAAGTCGTGCAGCGACGGCAGAGCCAGGTCGGGCTTCAGCAGCGTCTCGACCAGCAGGGCAGCGCGCTCCCGCTCGCCGGTCATCCCGGCTGCGGCCAGGGACGCCTGCAGCGCGCGGGTGGCGCGCTCGACGTAGTCGCCGCGGTAGTGGAGAACGAAGAAATAGGTCTCGAGGCTGCGGAGGCTGTCCACGAGGTCGCGGTCGCGATAGTCGAGCACGCGGAAATTCACGCTCGTCACCTCGAAGCACAGCCGCTTGAGCAGCACCACCAGGTTGTAGTCGGCGCGCACGAGGACCGTCCAGCCGATCTCGAGGGCGGCGTCGCAGAGCTTGAGCAGATCGGCGGCCAGAGGCGCGAGCTGCTCGCGGAACGGCTTCTGCACGGCCGGGTCGAGGCGCACGCCCGGGGGCAACAGCGACGTCTGGAGCGTGTGGCTCCTGCGGGCAAAGGCGCTGATGCGGCCGTGCTGGCGCATCAGGAACTCGAAGTACGAGGCGCGCCGATGCGGCGTCTTGATCACCGACTTGATGGCGGCCAGCGGCCGCACGAGCGGCTGCGCGACGGTCTCGCCCTGCTCCTCGAGCTCGGCCATCGCGTCGACACGGCGGATCTCCCTGACCTTGTCGGCGGTCGGCACGTCGCGCTGCAGCACCTCGGCGACCTGCGCCTGGGTCCTCTCGGCGCGCTGCTTCTGCAGCAGGGTGCCGAGCTCGCTCTGGGCCACCGCTTCTGCGGCCCGGACCTCCGGGTCCCCCCCGCCGCTCACCGCTCACTCGTCCTTTCCGCGCGCGGCCAGAAGGCGCGCGATCTCCTGACGGCTGACCACGTAGGTCTCGCCGCAGAAGTGGCACACCACCGTCTGGGGCTTCTCCTCGGCTGCCATCTCCTCCAGTTCGCTCCTCGGCAGCATGGCGAGCACGGCGTCGACCCGCTGCCGGCTGCACCGGCAGGCAAAGGCGAGAGGCGCCGTCCCGACCACGACCAAGTCCTCGACTCCGGCGACGGCGCCCACATCGAGGACGCCGCCCTCCGACTCCAGCAGCCGGGCGACCGAGCCGTCGTCGAAGCGCTCCAGGACTTCGACGAACTTGTCCGTGGAGGCGTCGGGCAGCCGCTGCGCGATCACGCCTCGGGCCCGGCTCGGCCTGCCGTCCTCCAGGCCGACCTCGATCGCCACGGCTGTCGGCGTCTGGCGCGACTGGTTGTAGTAACGCGCGAGGTTGCGCTGGATGTCGGGAGGGGTGGCCGCCACCACCCCGGTGTACAGCACCTGGCGCGGCATCGAGTGCAGCACGGTCATGTGCCCTTCGCTGCCCAGGCTCCCGGCCAGGTCCGGCGATGCGGCCTCGTCGAGCTCGCCCAGGGTCTTGCGGTAAGTGTAGCCCCGCAGGGAGCCGCCATACAGGGCCTCGACCAGGATGCCGCCGATGGGGCCGTTGACCTTCCACTGGATCGAGACGGCCTCGCCCTCGTTCTCCAAGTCGGAGGAGACGAGGGCGGCGGCCACCAGCGCCTGCGCGAGCACCGACGCGGCCGTCGGGCCCGCCAGGTGCCGGCCCGCGAGGACGGCGGCGCTCGCCGTCACTTCGGCGTAGAGAAAGCGCAGCCCGTAGCGGTCAGACAGGGCTCGCTGGAGCTGGTCCAACCTGCGGCTCCTCGACCACCAGCGGTCGCACCTCGGCCCACAGCGCCTCGAAGGCCCGCGAGGCCGGCGAGCGGCCGCGGAACGCCACCAGGGCCTCCCGGCGAACGCTCATCTGCTCGACGTCGGACGCGTACGGAATGCGGGTCCGCAGCACCGAGGGATCGCCCGAGGCCGCGGCGCACGTGTCGCGGTGCAGGCGCCGGCGGCCGTCGACCATGGAGAAGAAGGCGAACAGCCGCGATTCGCTGATGCGCCTGCGCTCGTGCAGCTGCCGAAGACGGCACCACGCCTCGACGGAAAGCGGGGCCGGAACCACCGGCACCAGCACCACCGAGGCCGCCCGCAGCACGTTGAGGCTGGCCAGGGTCAGGCTCGCGGGGCAGTCGAGCAGCACGAGACGGTAGCGGGTCGCCAGGGGCGCGAGCACCGAGGCCAGCCGGCGCGTGGGCCGGCCGCCGCGCCGGCGGCCGCGCCGGGCTCCCGCCAGCAGCAGGTCGAGCCTGCGGTAGGAGAGCGCTGCGGGCAGCACGTCGAGCCGGGGAGCGTCGGTGCCGCGGATGGCGGCCTCGAGCCTGCGGCCTCCGCGCACCAGGCGCCGGCCGCTCCACCTGCGCGGAGCACGGATGCGAAAGCACCAGGTGGCGGCCCCCTGCGGGTCCAGGTCGCACAGCAGCGTCTCGATGCCGTCGCGCGCCGCCAGCCACGCCAGGTTCACCGCCGCCGTCGTCTTTCCGACGCCTCCCTTGATGCTGTAGAGGGCGAGGACGGGCATGACCTTCAGGCTCTCTTACGCTCGAGGAGCCTGGCGAGGCGCGCGGCGCGGGCGCGGCGTTCGAGATCGGAGAGGCTTCGCCTGAAGCCGCGCTCGAGGGCCTCCTGCTCGCCGCGCAGCGCGGCGGTGAGGGCGCCGATCGCGGCGGCGGTCTCCAGGTCATCGCGTTCGACCGATTCCATCTGGGCCAGGCAGGCGCGCAGCGTGCTCTGCTGCACCGCCAGGTCGTGCTGGCGGCCGAGCTTGCGCTGCAGGAGTCGCAGCTGCTTCGCCAGAGGGCCGAGCGAGCCTGCGGGGAACAGCGAGGCGAAACCCTCGGTGAGGTAGCGCAGCTTCTTGCACTCGATGCGCAGCCTGTGCAGATCGTCGGCGTCGGCGCGCTTGCCGAGCGACGAGAGCAGCCTGCGCAGCCGCGCCAGGCGCTTGCGCACCAGCTTGCCGACGAGCTCGATCGCCGGGACGCGGCTCTTGCGTCCTCCCGCCAGGGGCCTCGCGAAGGCCGCCTCCCAGCGGCTGCCGATGCTTTGGTAGGGCTCCGAGGTGAGCGCTTCGACCACGGCGGCCAGCTCCTCGCGTCGGGCCGCGCGCAGCCGCGCGAAAAAGCCGTCGAGGGCAGGCGCCAGGTGCTCGGGCACCTTGGCCCGGTAGTCGCGGGCGTTCAGCAGGATCACGTCGAGGTCCCGCAACCGGCTCGTGATGCGCCCGACGTAGGCGAAATCGGTCCTCGCCGCTTCGCCGGCCTCGGGCACGAACACCGCCTCCAGCTGCGCCGTGAGCACGCGCAGCTTGCGCACCGCAATCCTGAACTCGTGCAGGAACTCGGTATCGATGTCCCTGACGATGCCCTCCTCCAGGCTTCTCATCCAGGAGAGAAGGTCCAGGAGAAGGCTGCGCGCCGCCCGCTCGGCCGGCCACTGGGGCTTGATCTCGGGGGCGGCGGGCCGCTTCTGCCGCGGCTCGATGCCGAGGGCGCGCAGCGCCCGCGCGTACTCGGACTCCGGCGGTTCGAGCAGGCCCGCGCGCTCCAGGCGCTCGGCCACGCGGCCGAGCTCCTTGCGGTAGCCCTTGACCCCGCGCAGCTCGAGCACGGCAGCGAGGGGCTTCTCCTGTTCGCCGTCGACGGCCGCCGCCTCGATGACCGCCAGCCGCGCCACCGTCTTCTGTTCGCGGTCGAGAACCCGCCAGACCGTCGTCAGCGTGCGCACGCGGGCGCGGGCGGTGGCCGCGCGGACGTCGAGAGCCCGGCGCAGGCGCCGCGCGAGCCGGCCGTCGGCGAGGTCCCACCAGAACAACCGATGCAGCGGCAGCGCGACGGCCGCCTCGGCCAGCAGTCGGCCGTCGCCCTCGCGAGCCAGCTCCAGGCGCCCGTCCCGGCAGCTCAGCAGCCAGCCCCGGGCGTAGAGACGCCCGTCCGCCGAATCGTAGTATGTCCGCTCGGAGGCTCCCGAGGACTCCTTGCGGAGCCCGTAGGATCCCCGCAGCGGCAGCAGCCCTCCGCCGCGGGAGCCATCCAGCAGGTATCTCTTCACGCAATCTCCCCGGTTGCCGGTCCGGGTCCTCTTGGGGCCGGTGCGACTTTTCGCCAATATCGCACGGCCCGTCCGGCGAATCAAGCAGCGGCGCAGCGTGCGGCGAAAAAAACGGGCGGCAGCCGGGGGCCCGCCCGAAGCCGCGGCCTCACCGCGCGAGGGCCGGCCCGAGGACAGCCATGCAGACCGACAGGTCCTCGCGGAAGCTCCGCTCGATCTCCCCTTCGATGCCGATCCGTCCCTGGAAGCCGATTTCGTCGAGAAAGGCCACCAGTCCCGCAAAATCGATCGCCCCGTGGCCCGGGAACAGCCGGTTGTTGTCGGAAAAGTGGACGGCGTCGTAGCGGCCGAGGTGTGCACGCAGGGCTTCCCTCAGGTTCCGTTCCTCGATGTTCATGTTGAAGGTGTCAGGCATGATGCGGAACCAGGGGTTGTGGAAGTCTTTGACAAGATCCCAGGCCTGGTCGAGCCGGGTCGCCACGGGGGAGTAGAAGCGGGTGACCGCTTCCACGACCAGCGGGACGCCCGCGGCGCGCACGATGGGGTCGAGGAGCGAGAGCGAGTCGCGGAACAGCGGCCGCAGGACCCGCGGGTCCGGGCCCGGCGGGCCCTGGAGGTAGCCGATGATCACCGAAGCGCCCATGGCGGCCGCGAACTCCACGAACTCCCGTGTCCTCTCCACCGCCCGCTCCCGCCGGAGCGCATCGGGATCCGACAGCGAGAGCCCGTGGGTCCGGGCTGCGGCTCCCGTGGCGAAAGCGGCCATCGAGAGGCCGTATCCGGACAGGAACGCGGCGAGATCGGCCGGGTCGATCGCCGCCGGGTCGACGACGTTCAGCTCCACGCTGCTGAAGCCGGCCTCGGCCAACGCCCGCAGCTGGTCGTCGACCTGGGCGTCCCTGCGGTAGTCCGGCGGCAGCAGCAGCTGCATCGAGAGCGGATGGCGATATCTGGACACGCGGCGAGACCTCACCCTATGATGCCCGCGCTCGGCGGCGGGCCGATTTCAGGCGGGCCAAGGATGGGCCCGGCGCCGGCGAATCGTCAAGCGGCCGGCGCGGCCGCCTCCGGCGGGACCGGGCGCGCCGCGCGACGGGAGGAGTTCGTGGAAGGCTTGTCTATCGATCGAGAACTTGCCCGCGAGCGGGCGCTCACCGACGAGGCGGTTCTCTCCCTCGCCCTTTCGGGTGAGACGGCGCGCGCCGCGGGGAGCCTCCTGTTCCATACCGAACCCCGGCGCGCGCCCGAGCGCCTCGCCGGCCTGACCGCCGCCCTCGATCGATCATTCGAGTCCGCCGGGGCAACCGAGCACGCCCGGGCGCTGCAGTTCCTGTTCAAGCTCGCGGTCGACCTCCAGAGCTTCGTGCCGGAGTGGCACCTGGCGCGCGGCCTGCCTGCCGACCGCATCAACGCCATGGCCGATGCGGCGGTCGCGGCGCTGGGCGGCCTCGAAGCCCGCGACGGCGCCGCTGCTGCCGGTGTGCGGACCGCGCTGCGCGGCTCGACCCTCGCCCGGCTGGCGGCCGAGGCGGTCGAGGACCGTGCCGCGGCCGAGGCCGAAGCCGACCGGCTGCTCGGCGGCTCGCTCGCCGATGCAGCGCGGGGGCTGGCGCGGGAGGCGGCCCGGACCAACCTCATCGACATCGCGCGCGCCCGCTTCCGCGGCGAGACCGCCACGCAGTTCGGCAACGACTACGCGGCCTTTCTCCAGGACATGATCTGGCGAGGGGCGAGCTTTGTCACGACCAACCCGGTGCTCATCAAGGTCGCCTGGGACACCGATCCGGAGCTCTGGAACCGCCGTGTCGACGAGCTGATCGCGGGCCGCTACGATCGGGCGGCGCTGCAGGCCATCGCCGCGGGCCCCGACTCCGGCCTGGCCGACGCCGTCGCGGCGATCAACTCGCTCGTCACGATGGCCGTGGTGCTCGAGAACTGCCGCCTCCTGCGCGACATCTTCCTGGTCTCGCGCGGCAGAGAAGGATACGTGAGCCTGCAGGTGAACCCCCGCCTGCACGACGACGCCGTCCGGATGGCCGAAGAGGCCATGGCGCTGCACCGGGAGCTGGCCCGGCGGCTCGGCGGCGTACCCAATGTG
>CAZKGO010000011.1:0-47568 GCA_964552235.1 uncultured Spirochaetales bacterium
GAAGCCGCAGATCGCCGCCCGCGTGAGCGAAGTCCTGGAGATGGTGGGGCTCTCCGGGCTCGAGCAGAGACTGCCCCGGGAGCTCAGCGGCGGCCAGCAGCAGCGGGTGGCCGTGGCGCGCATGGTGGTGAGCCGCCCCCGCATCTTCCTGTTCGACGAGCCGCTGTCGAACCTCGACGTCAAGCTCAGGGTCGCGCTGCGCACCGAGCTCAAGCGCATCCACGACCGGCTCGGCGTCACCTCGATCTACGTGACTCACGACCAGCAGGAGGCCATGAGCCTCTCCGACCGCATCGTCGTGATGAACCACGGGGCGATCGAGCAGATCGGCACGCCGCGGGAGATCTACAGCTTCCCGGCCACGATCTTCGTCGCCCAGTTCACGGGCAATCCGCGCACCAACCTCGTCGAGGGTTCGATGCGCAGGGTGGGCGGCGGTTCGGCGATCATGCCGCGCCTCAACAGCCGCGTCCTCGTGCCGATCCAAGGGCAGCCGCAGGTCGAGCACGGCCGCGACGTCGTGTTGAACGTCCGCCCCGAAGACGTGATCCTCGACCTGTTCCCCGGGCCGCAGGACCTGCACTTCAACGTCTACGCGTGCCTGGATTCCGGCTCCGAGTCGCTGATCTACCTGCGATCGGCCGACAACGGCCAGGTGGTGCTGCGGGCCCGCAGCGCCGAGCACCAGGACCTGGCGATCGGCCGCGAAGTCGGCGTGCTGTTCCGCCGCGGCAACCTCTACGACGCCGACACCCAGCGGCTGCTCGACTCCTTTGGCTACGACGCTGTCGAGGCGCCGGAGGCCCGGGCGCGGCTGACCGGCTGAAGGCCGGTCGCCCTTTCTGTACAAAGACCGCCGGCAGAGACTACAATCGTCCCCGCAGCCGGCTCTCAGCCGGATGCCGGGGGGGTCGCACATGAGCGTGGTTTCCTGCCGCCAGATGCTGCTCGCGGCCACGGCCGGGCGGTACGCGGTCGGCGCCTTTAACGTCACCAACATCATCCAGATGGAGGCCGTCGTGGCGGCCGCGGTCGGCAGGCGCGCTCCGTTGATCATACAGACCTCCGTCACGCCGGCCCGCTTTCTGAAGCCGGAGGTCATCGTCGCCGCCTACCGGGCCATCGCGGCCGCGGCGCCGATCCCCATCGCGCTTCACCTCGATCACTGCACGGACGTGGAGTTCTGCAAGCGCTGCGTCGACGCCGGCTACACCAACATCATGATCGACGGGTCTCAGCTCGACTTCGAGGACAACGTCAGGGCCACGCGGGAGGTCTGCGACTACGCCCACCGCCGCGAGGGAGTCACGGTCGAAGGCGAGGTCGGCACCGTTTCGGGCGTCGAGGACCAGGTCAAGGTGGTCGAGGACGCGAGTCAGCTCTGCGATCCGGCAAGGGCCGAGGAGTTCGTCAGCCGCTCGGGCGTCGACCTGTTCGCGCCCGCCATCGGGACGGCCCACGGCGTCTACAAGACCGAGAACCCGAAGATCGACTTCGAGCGCCTCGGCCGCATCGCCGCGATCCTCAACGGCAAGGGGCCGCGCGCGCCCCTGGTCGTCCACGGGGGAACAGGGCTCAAGCCAGAGGTCGTGCGCAGGCTCGTGAGCCTCGGAGGCTCCAAGTTCAACGTGTCCACCGAGCTCAAACACGTGCTCCTCGACACGACGTGGAGCTACCTGTCGGGCCACCGGGACGAGTACGACCCCGGCAAGCTGGACCGCGCGACCGCCGAGGCGACCACCAGGGCGGTCGGCGCCTGGATCGACCTGCTCGGCAGCGCCGGCAGGGCGGCGCAGTAATCCCATGGCCCGCTTCTCGTCCCGCCTGTCGGGCGTGTTCGCGCCCGTGGTCACGCCGTTTCGCGACGAGGAGATCGCGTTCGACGACCTGCGGGCGAACCTGCGCCGCCTCGCTTCGGCGCCGCTCGCCGGCTACTTCGCCCTCGGCTCCAACGGCGAGGCGCGCAGCCTCACCTGGGCCGAGCACCTCGCGATCATGGAGGTGTTCGCCGAAGAGGCCGCCGGACGGGTGGTGATGGTGGGCGCGGGCTGCGAGTCGACCCGCGAAACCATCGAGCGCACCCGCCAGATCGCCCGGATGGGCTTTCCGTTCGCGAGCGCGATCACGCCGGCGTACTTTGCCTCGCGGATGAACGACCAAGCCCTGGAGGGCCACTACAGCCGCGTCGCCGACGCCTCGCCGGTGCCGCTGCTCGTCTACAACGCCCCCGGGTTCGCCGGCGGCGTCAGCGTTTCGCCCGCTGTCGTGCGCAGGCTCGCCGGCCACGGCAACATCGCCGGAATCAAGGACTCGGCTCCTGCCGGGCCGGGCCGCTATCTCGCGGCTCTGGACCCGGACGCCGATTTCTGCGTGCTCGCCGGTTCCGCAGCCTTCTTCTACCCTTCTCTCGTCCTCGGAGCGAGCGGAGGGGTGCTGTCGCTCGCCAACTCGCTGCCGCGGGAGTGCGTCCTGCTGTACGAGATGGCGAGGGCGGGCCGGCACGAGGAGGCGCGCGCCCTCCATGGGCGGCTCGTGCGCCTGAACGCCGCCTCCTCCGACCGCCACGGGGTCGCCGGAGTCAAGGCGCTGATGGAGCTGCTCGGCTACGCGGGAGGCGAGCCGCGGCGGCCGCTGGCGCCGCTGACCGCAGAGCAGAAAAGCGAGATCGCCCGCGTGCTCGGGCGCGAGGGGTTCGCCCCGGCGCCGAAAGGGGTCCCATGAGCAGCGAGTTCACCATCCTGGCCGTGGACATCGGCACGACCGCGATGAAGATGGGGGTCTACCGCCCCTCGGGCGACGACGCTTCGCTGCTCGAGCAGGCCGCGTCGTGGTCGGCCGAATACGCCATCAACACGTACAACGACGGCCTCTTCGCCGACATAGAGGCGGAAAAGTGGCGCGAGGCGTTCACAGCCGGATGCCGGCAGCTTGCCGCGTGGATGCCCTCCGTCGATGCGGTGGCCCTCTCGGGCACAACGCCCGGACTCACGGCCATGGACGGCGAGGGCGAAGCGCTCCTGCCCGCCATCCTCATGCTCGACCAGCGCTCGCGCAGGCAGGCCGCCGAGATCATCACCCGCATCGGGCTCGACCGCCTGCTGGCGGTCACGGCGAACATGCCCGTGGCCGGCGGCTGTTCGCTGGCGAGCATCCTCTGGATCAGGGACAACGCGCCCGAGGTGTTCGCCAGGACAGCCTGCTTCGGCCACTCCAACACCTACATCGCCCGCTGGCTCACGGGCGAGACGGCGATCGACCCCTCGTCGGCGTCGCTCACCGCGCTTTACAACACCGCGGCCAACGACATGAGCTGGAACGCCGACATCGCCTCGGAGATCGGCGTCGACACCGCCCGGCTGCCGAGGCTGATCGCCGCCTCCGAGAGCGCCGGGCGGGTGCGCGAGACGGTGGCGCACGAGCTCGGGCTCTCGCGCAGGCCGCCGGTGATCATCGGCGGCAACGACGCGGTGCTCGCCGCCTACTCGGCGGGCTGCAGCGAGAGCGGCCAGGTGATCAACGTCAACGGCACCTGCGAGATCACTCTCGTGTGCCTCGGCAAGTGCTATCCGTCGCCCAACTACAACATCCGGGCCCACGTTCTTCCGGGCCGCTGGCTCACGCTCTACGTGATGAACGCGGGAGGGAAGGCCCTGGAGTGGTTCCACGGCGTGTTCTGCAGCGAGATGAGCGACCGGGAGTTCTTCGACGACTTTCTCGCGCGGGCGATCGACCGCGGGCTGGCCCGCGAGAGCCCGGTCCGCTACGTGCCGTTTCTCATGGGCTCGCGCTACTCGCAGGAGCCGCTGCGCGCCCAGTTCGTCGGCATCACGTCGGAAACCACGCGCGAGGACCTGGCGGCCGCCCTGGTGAGGGGCCTCGCCGAGTACCAGAGGGACCACCTGCGGGAGATCGCCGTGGAAGTGCCCCTGGCGCCCGTGATCACGGTGACCGGCGGCGCCGTCGACCCGGCCATGATCCGCGCCAAGCGGCGCTGGATGCGCGACTGCGGGTACGCCTACGTCGACCAGTCGTCGCTGCGCGGGGCCGCCATGCTCGCCCGCATCCACCTCACCCGATAGAGGCGGGCGCGGGCGGCGCTCCTACCAGACGGTGTAGCCTCCGTCGATGACCACGTTCGAGCCGGTCATGAAGCTCGAAGCGTCGGAAGCGAGGAACACCGCCAGCGGCCCGAGCTCCTCGGGCCGGCCCGGTCTCTTCATCGGCGTCGCGTCGAGCCAGATCCCGCCGATCCTGGGATCATTGAAGAAGGGACCGGCCATCGGGCCCTCCATGTATCCGGGCGAGATCGCGTTGACGCGTATGTTGTGGGGCGCCCATTCGGCGGCGAGGCTCTTTGTCAGGTGGATCACAGCGGCCTTGGAGGCGTTGTAGGAGGCCTGAGCCTGCGGCCGGTTCACGATCAGGCCCGACATCGACGCGATGTTGATGATGCTGCCTCCACCGCTGCCCATCATGGCCCGGGCCGCCTCCTGGGCGCAGAAGAAGACCCCGTTGACGTTGATGTCCATCACCTCGCGCCAGTCGGCCTCGCTCACCGACTCGGCGGCCCCCCACTTGGAGATGCCGGCGTTGTTCATGAGGAAGTCGAGGCGGCCGAAGCGCCGCACGGTCTCGGCGACCATGGCCGCCACGCGGTCGCGCCGGCGCACGTCGGTGGCCACGGCGAGCGCCTCGCGGCCCAGGCCGCGCACCTCGGCCGCGGTGCGCTCGCCGGTCTCGGGGTTCAGCTCGCCGATCACCACCCTCGCCCCCGCCTCGGCAAAGGCCAGGGCGAAGGCTCGGCCGAGCCCCTGCCCCCCTCCCGTGACGATTCCCACGCGGTCTTTCAGCGAAAACTTGTCGAGCACCATGACCTGCTCCTCGCTCTCCTACTTGCGGCGCGCGGACAGGATCAGCACGTCCTGCCGGGGAACGTTCTCGTGCGGCCCCACGCGTGTGGTCGGCACCGAAACGATGCGGTCGACGACGTCCATGCCCTCGGTGACCTTGCCGAATACGGCGTAGCCGAAGCCCCGCTCGGAGCGGTCGCGGTGATCGAGAGCGCGGTTGTCGGCCACGTTGATGAAGAACTGACTCGTCGCGCTGTCGACCACCTGGGTGCGCGCCATGGAGATCGTGCCTCTCGCGTTCACCAGGCCGTTGGCCGCCTCGTTGCGCACCGGTCGACCGGTGGCCTTTTCCTTGAAGCCCGCCTCGTAGCCGCCGCCCTGGATCACGAAGCCCGGGATCACGCGGTGGAACAGGGTGTTCGCATAGAAGCCGCTGTCGACGTAGGAGAGAAAGTTCTTCACGGTCTCAGGGGCCTTGGCCGGGTTCAGCTCCAGCGTCACCGCGCCGAGGCTCGTCTCCAGGACGACCAGCACCGGCGCGGGGGGCGCGCAGCGTCCGGACAGGGCCAGGCACGCGATCACGACGAGAGGCCCGAGGGCCGCCGATTTCCTGCGCAAGGTCTCACCTCCATAAGCCTCTACAGGTCCGACAGGAACCCGAGGATCCGATCCGACGAGCCCGGCAGCGGCTCGTGGCCGAAGTCCGGGTAGATTACCATACGCTTGGGGGACACGATGCGATTGTAGGCCGCGAACTGCGTCGACGGCGGACAGACGTCGTCGAGCAGGCAGGTGGTCATCAGCACCTCGGCCCGGATGCGCGGGCACAGGAACTGCACGTCGATGTAGCCGAGGCGCGTGAACAGCTCCTCCTCCCGCTGGTGGGTGGGATCGAAGAGCCGGAAGTGCTTTTTCAGCTCGGCGTACGCCTTTTCGGCGCGGTCCATGTCCCACACCCGCTTGTAGTCGCAGAGAAAAGGGTAGACCGGCGCGGCCTTGCGCACGCGCGGCTCGAGGGCGGCGCACGCCAGCGTGAGGGCGCCGCCCTGCGACCCTCCCGTCGCCCCGACGCGATCGGCGTCCACCTCGTTCATCGCCATGACGATGCGGGCCAGCTGCGCCGTGTCCAGGAAAATCGCTCTGTAGAGCAGAGACTCCGGCCCCTCCTCGAGGCCGCGCACGATGTGGCCGGCTTGCGTGTTTCCGCTCACGCCCCCGACGTCCTCGGACAGGCCCCCCTGGCCGCGGCAATCGAGCGCTGCCACGCTGCAGCCCAGTGCCACGTACGGCAGCTTGTCGGTCCAGTCGCCCGAGCTGCCGGTGTAGCCGTGGAACATCAGGACCGCCGGGTGGGGCCTGGCGGCCGCCCTGGGACGCAGGTACTTCGCGTGCACCCGGGCTCCGCCCACTCCGCGGAAGCGAAGGTGAAAGCATTCGGCAAAGGGAACACCGAATTCCGCGGGCTCCAGCTCCGCCGCCACCCCCAGGCCGTCGAGCTCGCCCAGAGCCCGGTCCCAGTACTCGTCGAAGTCGGCAGGCCGCGGGTTGATTCCCCGGTAGGTGCGCAGCTCTTCGAGCGGTTTGTCGAGCATCGGCATCGTCGCACTCTCCCTGAACGATCGTGGGCCGGCAACGCTCTACCGGCCGTCGCCCCTCCCGGCGAACTCCTTGTACAGGAGGCTGGGCTGCACTCCCTGGTTGTTCTGGTACTTGCCGCTGTGGTACGGGTCGTACTCGCCTTCGAGGGTATGATAGTAGATCTGGCAGATCTGGACGCCCGGGTAGATGCGGATCGGCTGCACGCAGAAGATCTCCAGCGTCCAGTAGCCGCTGAAGCCCACGTCGCCGAAGCCCGCCGTCACGTGCACGAAGAGCCCGAGCCGCCCGATCGACGAGCGGCCCTCGAGCATCGGGACGCAGCCTTCGGTGCGCGTGAACTCGACGGTGCGGCCCAGGTAGAGGGAGCGCGGCTCCAGCACCAGCCCCTCGGCCGGCAGGATCACCTCGGAAAAACGGTTCGGCCGCGCCATGTCGAGCACCTCCTCGTCATAGCGCAGCAGCCGGTCGTGCAGCCTGAGGTTGTACGAGTTCGGGTTCAGCTGCCGCTCGTCGAACGGATCGATATGGATCGACCGTCCGAGGCGGCGCCTGATTTCCTTGCCCGAGAGAATCACCAGCCTTCCTCCAAGCCCGAGCGGCCGCGGACCGCTGCCCAATCTACCAGCTTGAGGGCCGGCTAGCAACGGGGCGGCAGCCGGGCCCGGCGCCTCTCGTCGAACTGCCGCGAATGGGCTAATATCACCTATTCCGGAAAGGAGCCTCACGGTGGCCCTGCGCAGCCTGTTCGTCTATCCGCGGTTCCCGGCCAAGCTGGCCCGCCTGTTCGATCTCGCGTACAACCTCTGGACCTTCTGGGACAGCGAGGCGCTCAAGCTCTTCGAGCGGATCGACCCGTCGGCCTTCAGGCTTCTGGGACGCAGCCCGATCGAGTTCCTGCACGCCCTGTCGCAGCAGCGGCTGGCGGAGCTGGCCCGGGACTCGGCCTTTCTGCGCGAGCTCGAACGTGTGTGGCGCCGCTACGGAGAGGCGATGCAGCCGGCGATCTCCCCGCGCATCGCCTACTTCTCCATGGAGTTCGGCCTGCCCAAGCTGCCGATCTACGCCGGCGGTCTCGGCATGCTGGCCGGCGATCACCTCAAGGGCGCCTCCGACATGGGGCTGCCGATCATCGGCGTCGGCATCTACTACCGCTACGGGTACTTCATCCAGAGGATCAGCGTCGACGGCCGCCAGGAGGAGGTGTACCACGAGATCAATCCGCACTACACGCCGATCCAGGAATGGAAGACCCCCGACGACCAGTCGGTGTTCGTGACCACCAGCGTCGGCGGCCAGCCGATCCGCATCAAGCTCTGGCGCGTTCAGGTCGGGCGCGTCAGCCTCCTGCTGCTCGACACGAATGTGCCCGAGAACCCTCCGGAGCTGCGGGCGATCACCAACTACCTCTACGACGCGGACCGCGACCGGCGCATCATGCAGGAGATCGTCCTCGGCCAGGGGGGATTCCGCGCCCTGGAGGCGGTCGGCATCCAGCCGGAGGTGTTTCACCTCAACGAGGGGCACTCGGCGTTCCTCATCATCGAGCGGCTGCGCAAGCTGACCCGCGAGCAGGGCTACGGCTTCGACGAGGCCTGCGCCATCGTCAAGAGCACGACCGTGTTCACGACGCACACGCCGGTCGAGGCCGGCAACGAGAACTTTCCCGTGGAAACGATCCGCAAGTACCTCAAGAACGACGTCGAGGCGCTGGGTAGGAGCTTCGACGCGTTCGTCGAGCAAGGCCTGCTGCACGACCGCGCGACGTTCTGGATGCCGGCCTTCGCGATCCGCTTTGCCCGCCACATCAACGGCGTTTCACGCCTGCACGCCGGAGTCTCGCGGCAGATGTGGAAGGACCTGTTCCCCGGACGGCGCGAGCACGAGATACCCATCGAGGCCATCACCAACGGCGTGCACGGCTCGTGGATGGCGCCCGAGATCCGCGACCTGATCCAGAGCTACGTCGGCGAGGACCTGATGAGCATCGAGGTCGACGAGCGGCTGCTGGATCGCATCCGGGAGATCCCCGACCTCGAGCTCTGGGACGCCCACATGAAGTGCAAGCGCCGCATGATCTCCTACCTGCGCACGATCTTCGCCGCCAACTGGGTCGAGCGGGGGTACTCCCCGGAGCGCGTCCGCCGCGCCCGCGAGATGCTGAACGCGGGGTTCCTCACCATCGGCTTCGCCCGCCGCTTCGCCACGTACAAGCGGGCCGACCTGATCCTGAAAGACAAGGAGCGCTTCGCGCGCATCCTGAAGAACGACCGCAGGCCGGTCCAGATACTCTTTGCCGGCAAGGCCCACCCGGCCGACGTGATGGCCAAGAAGATCATCACCGACATCTTCGACTTTGCCCGCGACTACGGCCTGGAGGACCGCATCTTCTTCATCGAGAACTACGCCCGCTCGGTGGCCGAGCACATCGTTGCGGGATGCGATCTCTGGCTCAACAACCCGATCAGGCCCAACGAGGCCTCGGGCACCTCGGGCATGAAGGCCGGCATCAACGGAGTGCTGAATCTCAGCGTGCTCGACGGCTGGTGGCCGGAATGCTTCAACGGCGCCAACGGCTGGGCGATCACCGCCGGCGACTACTACGACAACCCGGAGATGCGCGACGCCGCGGAATCGAACCAGATCTACGACTACCTCGAGGGCGAGGTGAGCGACCTGTTCTACGACCGCGGCGAGTCGGACATCCCGGCCGGTTGGGTCGAGAGGATGAAGGAGTCGATCTTTACCGTGACGCGCGGCTTCAGCATCGCTCGCATGCTGCGGGAATACGACCGCAAGTTCTACACGCCGGCCCTCGAGCACGCCGCGCGCCTGTGCGCCGATCACGGCAGCGCGGTCAAGGAGATCGCCGCCCGCGCCCGGCGCCTGCAGGAGCACTGGGACAAGGTGGCGTTCCGGGCCGTGGAGAGCGACCTGGAGAGGCGCAAGACCGTCTTTACCGAGGACGCGGTCTCCTTTTCCTGCTACGTCGAGCTCGGGGACCTGGAGCCGGAGGAGATCGACGTCGAGCTGTTCTACTGGAGGGAGCGCGGCGACGAGACCGAGGCGGTCAAGCTCCAGTTCCAGGAGCGCGGCGAGGACCGGACCGCCCGCTACCACGGCGCCGTCACCCTACGGGCCCACGGCCTGCAGGAAATCGACGCGCGGATCGTCCCGGCGGATCCCCGGGTGCGGGACCTGTACCCGAACCTCGTCAAGTGGGCGGCGGGATAGGCGCAACCGGGCCGGCTGCCCCCGCAGGGAGAGCCACGAGCACCACAACGCTGCGGCCCTCGACGGTGTAGCAATCCGGAGGGCTGACGGCCTCTTCCCGGCCGGCCTCCACGATCTCCCGGCCCGGCGCGAGGCTCGTGTCGACCGCGCGGCACCAGGCGAGGCCCTCGTGGACAGGCAGGCGCATTGCGCGGGGCTCCTCGCCCGCGTTGAAGGCGAGGTAGAGAAACGGAGCGGCCTCCGAGGCTGCCGCGCTGATCTGGCAGGCGACCACCCGCAGGTGGGCGTCGTGCCAGTCGGGCGCCTCCCGGTGCGGGCCGAGCCACTCGATGTCGGCCGGCCCGCGGCCGTCGGCCGGGGCGCCCGTGAAGAACGAGCGGCGGCGCAGCGCGGCCAGGCGCCGGCGCAGGGCGATGGCCTCCCGCACGAACCTCACGAAATCGCCGTTGCGGATCGCCAGCGTCCAGTCGAACCAGCTGATCTCGTTGTCCTGGCAGTAGGCGTTGTTGTTGCCGCCCTGCGTGCGCAGCATCTCGTCGCCTCCGAGCAGCATCGGCGAGCCCAGCGAGAACAGCAGGCAGCACACCGTGTTGCGCGCCATCCGGCGGCGCAGCGCGACGACGGCGGGATCCCCCGTGTCGCCCTCGACGCCGCAGTTCCACGAGCGGTTGTGATCGTTTCCGTCGCGGTTGCCCTCGCGGTTCGCCTCGTTGTGCTTGCGGTTGTAGCTCCACAGATCGGCCAGCGTGAAGCCGTCGTGGCAGGTCGCGTAGTTGATGCTGTGCCCCGGCGACCGCCCGCTGGGGGCGAACACGTCGGCGCTGCCGGCCAGCCGCCAGCCGAGCTCCCGCACCTCGCCCCGCTCGCCCCTGAGGAAGCTGCGGATCGTGTCGCGGAAGCGGTCGTTCCACTCCGCCCACGGACGCGGGAAGCGTCCGAGATGGTAGAGGCCCGGCCCCCACGGCTCGGCGATGAGCTTGACCTGGCTCAGGACCGGGTCCGCGGCGATCGAGCGCAGAAAAGGGCTTTCAGGGTCGATCTCGCCGTCGCGCAGCGCGTGCAGAGGGGCGAGATCGAAGCGGAAGCCGTCGACGTGCATCTCGGTCACCCAGCTGCGCAGCGAATCCAGGATCAGCCGCTGCACCTGCGGCTCCTCCACGGCGAGGGTGTTCAGCGCCCCCGTGTCGTCGCGGTAGAAGCGCAGCGGCTCCCTGGCCGGCCCTTCGAGACGGTAGTAGACGCGGTTGTCGATGCCGCGGAAGCACAGGCTGGGTCCGAGGTGGTCGCCCTCGCCGCTGTGGTTGTAGGCCACGTCGAGGATCACTTCGATTCCGGCCCGATGCAGCTCGCGGACCAGCGTCTTGAGCTCCGCCACCTCGGAGCCCGGCGCGCCGCTGCGGTAGCTCGACTCGGGCGCGAAGAACCCGATCGTGTTGTAGCCCCAGTAATCGGACAGGCCGTTGGCCTCCAGCTGGGGGCGGCTGTACGACTGCATTACGGGCAGCAGCTCCACGGCGTTGACCCCCAGGCCCGCGAGGTACGGGATCCTCTCCACGAACCCCGCGTACGTGCCGGGGCGCTCGACGCCCGATGACCGATGGGCGGTGAACCCCTTGACATGGACTTCGTAGGTCACCAGGTCCTCGTAGGCTGTCCGCGGCGGCCGATCGCCCTGCCAGTCGAAGGCCGGGTCGACGACGAGGCAGCGGGGGGCGAGCGGGGCGCTGTCGCGCCGATCGGCGAACCGGTCGTCGCGCCGACGGTCGTGGCCGCACAGCAGCCCGTCGCGGTCGTGGGGCCGGCCCGACACGGCGCGCGCGTACGGGTCGATGAGCAGCTTGGCGTCGTTGAAGCGGTGGCCGCGCCCCGGATCCCAGGGCCCCGTGACGCGGTAGCCGTACATGCGGCCGGCAGCGACGCCGTGCACGAACACGTGGTGCACGTCTCCGCTGCGTACGGTCGGGATCACCTCTTCGGTCTCACGACCCGTGGCGTCGAAGAGCACGAGGTGGACCGCCTCGGCGTGCCGCGAGAAGAGGGCGAAGTTGACGCCCTCGACGCCCGGCGTGGCGCCGAGCGGCTCAGGGCCGCCGGGGGAGATCCGGCTGCGCACAAGCGGCTGCACCATCGCCGTCCATCATACCGCAGCGCGGCTGCGGCGGAAACGCAGGGAGGATCGGCGAGACTTGACCGGACGCTGCAGGCCGGTGGATACTCCGGACAAAAGTGGGCGCACGGTCCGCCCGGACGGTTGGCATGACCTGGAAACTGAACCCGGAAGCGCCTTCGAGCCTCGCCCTCTGGACCCAAGAAGAGCTGTTCGACGACGACGAGGTCAAGACCGAAATCGCCGCCTGCTTTGCCCAGGGCAGGGCCTTCCCCTTTTTCGTCATCCGGCCGGCGGTGGAAGCGGCGCGGCGCGGAGCCGGCACCGAGGAGCTGAGGGCCCTCCTGGCCCAGGAGCGCGACCGCGTGGTCGACGAGGTCGCGAGCACCGACCGCACGATCCGCCAGCGCCTGCTTGCCAGCGTGCGGCTGCCCGGCCGCATCCTCGACGCCCTCGTATCGCTGCATCGCGCTCTCGCCCGGGCGACCCAGGAAGGCCTCCTCACCCGGCGCTACGTCCTCGTGCGCGAACGGCCGGGGGCCCCCACCCTCTTTCACCTGTCGGCGAACGCCACCGTCCTCGCCCACGTGGGCCTCGGCCCAGCCGAGCACGAGACCCCTTCGATCTACATCGGGCTGCAGGTGTTCGACGTGCTCGCTTCCGCGGAGGAGCCGCAGGAGGGCGATTGCTGCCGCGCGTTCCTCGAGCTGCTCGCGATTGAGGAACGCGCCATCGAGACCGGCTACGCCCACACCACCGAGATCCCTCCGGAAATCGGGGCGTTGCTGTCGCAGCTGCTCGTGCGTCTGGAGCGCCTGGCCGGGGTCATCGAGGCGGCCGCCGTCGAGCCGTCGGCCAAGATGCGGCCCTTCGCGCCGCAGGACCGCAGGCGCCTGCTGGCGCAGCTGAACGCCCGCGCTCCCGACGACCGCATGCGCTTCGACCACGCCGAGGCGCTTCGGGCGGTGGAGACCCTCGAGCGCATGGCGCGGCGCTTCAAGGCGGGGGGAGACCGCGCCTCGCTGCGGGAGGTCGCCCGGCTGCTGGTGGCCGCGGCGGCCCACGACGTGCACGACGTGCGCAACCGCGCCAACCTGATCCTCGAACGGCTGCTCGCCCCCAAGGAGTTCGACGCTCCTCTGGCGACCTCGTTCGAGACCGTGCGGGTCGGCAGCCTCTTCCGCTTCGAGTTCGCCCTCGCGCGGGCGCGCGCCGACCTGTACGTGCGCGTCTACCGGGAGAGCGGCAGCGGCGACCTGCCCGTGGACGCCGAGCTCGACTACTGGGACCTGCCGCTGGAGTGGGCCGACGGCCGCTACACCGCCACATGGCGGTTCCGCGCCCTCGGCCGCTACGACTGGGTGCTGTACAAGAAGCTCGCGCGAGAGACCGTCTCGATGCAGAGCGGACGCATCAACGTGATCCCCGACGTGCGCGGCCACCTCGTGATGGAGATCTTTCCCGACGTCCACGGCCACACCCGGCTGTACTGGGCGGACCCCGTGCATCCAGGGCTGGTCTACAACGAGGCCGGCCAGGTGATCCGCCTCGGCAACTTCGCCGACGTCGCCGCCCACCTGGCCGACATGAAGGAGCGCTACGGAATCACGGCCGTCTACCTGCTCGGCGTGCAGAAGCGGGGATCCAACCGCGAGGACTGGGCGCCCGAGGCTCGCTCGCCGTCTCCGTTCGCCCCCGAGAGCCTGGTGGAGATCGAGCCTTCGCTCGGAGGGCCCGAGGGGCTCAAGGCCCTCGTGGCCGAGGCGCACCGGCTCGAGATCAAGGTGATCGTCGACATCGTGCCGCACCTCAACCGCCGCAGCACCGAGGTCCCCGACGACTGGGTGGTGCGCTGCCACGACGAGCGCGGCAACGTCGTCGTGCGCGCCTCCACCGACGGCCGCTACGGAAGCTGGAACGACGGCAAGCTGCTGAACTGGCGCCGGTTCGAGGTCTGGGAGTGGTTCGCCTCCTCGGTGGCGCGGCTGATCGAGGAGTTCGACATCGACGGCCTGCGCTTCGACTCCGCCCACGCCGTGCCGATCGTGATGAAGCGCGACAACTACCCGCTGGCCGGCGGACGCATGCGGACCGTCGAGTCGATGGTCGAAGGCGAGATCATCGTCAACGACCGCGAGCACGATCACTTCGTGACCACCGGCTACTACGACTCGGCCTGCCGCGAGCTCATCGCCCCTCCGTTCCACAGCTACCTGGGCGCCGCGGTGCGCAGGGCGGGGCGCGCCAGACGCAAGAGGTGGTTCGTCACCATCGCCGAGTGCTACTGGGGCCGCGAGCAGTTCCTGTCCCGCACCGGGCTCATCGCCTACAACTCGGCACTGTTCAAGATCTGCGAGAACATCGTGAGCGGCTCCTCGGACGTGCGCGAGATCTACCACCTCTACGACGACTACTACCCGCGGGTGCTGCCCCGGGGCGCGGAGCTGATCGGCATCCTGGGAAACCACGACGAGCGCCGCGCGGTCAACGCCTTCGGCCCCGCGGGGCTGCGCGCGCCGGTGATGCTGACCCTGTTCATGAGCAACATCGTAATGGACTACGAGGGCAGCGCCGAGGGCGAGAACTGGCGCATCTTTGTCGACAACATCTACGTCAACTGGCACGACTTCGAGGCCGCCGCCTACCGGGGTCTGGAGGACTTCTACAAGCAGGCCTACGCCTTCCACCGGCACAACCGGGGCCGCGGGCATCTGGTGTGGGCCGGCAACAACATGGTGGCCGCGGCCATCCGTTTCTCCCGCGGGGGAGCGTCGCTGTGCGCCTTCAGCTTCGCCGACCAGGACCAGCACGCCATGGTGCAGTTCGACAACCCGGCGCTGCCCCTGGACGACGCGGCGGCCTACCGCCTCATCGATCCGGTCTACTCGCCGGTGACCGGCCGCTCGAGCTGGTACACGGCCCGGGAGCTGCGGGTGTCGCGGATCGGGCTCACGGTCCCGCGCACGGACCGGATCAAGATGCTGCGCCTGGAGCGGGTCCGGATCGAAGAGCACTACGCCGACTTCCTGCGCGATTCCTTTGACCGGATGTGCAGCATGGACGGCGAGGCGGCGTTCGCCTCCAGCTTCGCCTTCGAGCAGATCACGGCGGCCAGCGGGTCGCTCGAGGACTTCGCGGCGTTTCTGCAGGCGCGGCTGCTGCCGCTGTACGGCGAGGACTCCCGGGCGACGGTCGAGCTGGGCCTCAAGAGGGCGCTGTTCCACGTCACGCGGGCCGGCCTGAGGTCCGGCGCCGCGGTCCTCGACCTGATGGCGGGCATGGCCGCGCAGTCCGATCCCCGCGTTGCGGAGCTCGGGGCGAGCCTGCTGCGCCACAACGAACGGGGGCCGCTGGTGTTCCTGGCTGCGGAGGTCGAGCCGTTCTCCAAGAGCGGCGGCCTCGCCAACGTCGTGGCCGAGCTGCCGCGCGAGCTGGTGCGCCTCGGCGAGCAGGCCTGCATCGTAACGCCCCTGTACCGCCACGGCGACGCCAAGGCGGTACAGCGCATGCGCCTTGCCGTCGAGAGGCACGGCATCGCCTACACGGGCACCAACGTCCGCTTCTGGATCAACGGCGTCGAGTACGAGGCGGGCGTTCACTCGGGCTGGGTCGAGGGCGTGCGTTTCTTCATGCTCGACCATCACGAGTTCTTCGACGGGCTCTACTGGGGCATCACGGCCGAGGAAAAGCTGCGCCGGCGGGTGGCGCTCGCCCGCGCCGCCGCGGAGGTGATCCGCCTCTTCGAGCTGCGCCCCAACTTTGTCTTCACCAACGACGCCTATACCGGGCCCTTTGCCGCCATCGTCAGGTCCGATCCGTTCTACGCGAGCCGGCCCGAATTCCAGCGGATCACCCTGATTCACGTCATCCACAACGGCGGCTGGCAGTACTTCGACGCCTTTCATCGCTTCGAGAACGGACGGGACCTGTTCTCGGTGTTCGGCCTCGCCGGCCACGAGGCCTGGCGGTTCGCCGATCCCGCCGACGGGGCGCGGCTGTCCTGCATGGCCTCGGGCGTGCGCTCGGCGGACCGCGTCGTCACGGTGAGCCCTTCGTACGCACGGCAGATCCAGGTGGCCTGCGACGGGCTGGAGCGCATCCTCCACGGCGTCATCGGCATCAACAACGGCGTCGACAGCTCGTTCAAGGCCAAGGCCGAGCGTCGGCTCGACGAAAGCGGCTTCGTCGAGACCAACTACCCGCGTCTGCTCGAGCGGCTGCAGGCGGACGCGGACCTGGGCAAGCTCCTGGAGACCCGCTACCCGGAGATCCTCGCGGGCCCGCGCGCGCCGGAACAGGTTCGCGCGCGGCTGCGGCGGAGCCTGCTGGTGCGGATGCGCAACAAGCTTCTGCTGCAGGTGGAACGGAACCTGAGGGTCGATCCGGACGCGGTTCTCTGCTGCATGATCCACCGCATCACCGAGCAGAAGGGCTTCCAGCTGTTCCTCGAGGCCTCCGAGGGGCTGTTCCGCAGGCTCGGCGTGCAGGCGATCGTCGGCGGGGCGCCGGCTCACGGCGACACCCGGGGCCAAGAGATCGCGCGGGGCCTGGAACAGCTGGCCGGGTACTACCCCGGCCAGGTGTGGGTCGGCATCGGCTTCCAGGACGTCTCGGTGCCGCTGCTCGCATGCGACGTGTTCCTGATGCCGTCGCTCCACGAGCCGGGCGGCATCTCGCAGCTGGAGGCGCTCGCCTGCGGCTGCTTCGTCGTGGCGCGGGCCACGGGGGGGCTGCGCGATACCATCTCGAGCCTTCGCGTTGTGGGCGGCCGCATCCTAGGCAACGGGATCCTCTTTTCGGACTACGCCGCCTGGGCGCTCCACGACGCGATGCAGCGCTGCCGGAGCTTTCTGCGCAGCGTCGACGAGCTGCGCCTGACCCGGGCCCGCGAGGCGCTCATGCAGAGCGTCTACGGCTGGCGCCTGCCGGCCGAGCGCTACCTGCGGGAGATCTACGCGATCAAGGAGATCGTGCGGCCGGAGGTCGCTGCGGCCTCCCGCTGACGTCCCCATGATCGTCTACCGCTCGACGGCCCAGCGCAAGCACGCTCCGGCCCACCAGTTCGACGGCAGCGGGCACGTCATCGAGCCGTACCCCGAAACCCCGGCCCGCATCGCGGCGATCCTCGAGGCCCTGGCCGAGGCGGGGGCCGCCTTCGAGATCCGCGAGGCCTCGGGCTGCGACCCGCGCGATCTGCCCCCGGTCCACGATCCGGGCCTGCTGGAGTTCCTGCGGGACATCTACCCCTTCTACCACCGGTCCACCGGACGCATCGGCCCGGTGGTGCCCGACACGATGAATCCCGGCCGCGATCGCGCGCAGCCGGCCGGCTCTCCGCGCAGGCGCCCCGCTTCGCTGCTCGGGCAGCTGGGATGGTACGGCTTCGACGCCCAGACACCCATCACCGAAGGCACCTGGGAGGCGGCCCTCGGCGCCGCCTCCTGCGCGCTGGCGGCTGCCCGTGCTGTGGCAGCGGGGGCCGGCGTCGCCTACGCGGCCTGCCGGCCTCCGGGTCACCACTCGGGACCGGACTTCTACGGCGGCTACGGATTCCTCAACAACGCGGCCCTGGCTGCCGCTTCGCTGGCCGCAGGCGGAGCGCGCGTCGCAGTCATCGACGTGGATTACCACCACGGCAACGGCACCCAGGAGATCTTCTACCGGGATCCTGCTGTGCTGTACGTGTCGCTCCACGCGGACCCGGACTGGGCCTACCCGTACTTCTGGGGTCGCGCCGACGAGCACGGAGCCGGGGCCGGAGAGGGCGCGACGCGCAACTTCCCTCTGGCGCTAGGCAGCCGGGAGGCCGCCTATCTCGCCGCCCTGGACGACGCGGTGCGCGTGGCGAGCGCCTTCGCCGCCGACCGGCTGGTCGTCTCCCTCGGCACCGACACCTTCGCGGGGGATCCGCTGGGAACCTTCGGCCTCGGCGTGGATTCCTTTGCCCGCATCGGGGAGCGAATCGCGAGGCTGCGACTGCCTGCGGTCATCGTGCAGGAGGGCGGCTACAACGTGGCCGAGATCGGCCGGTGCGTGCGCCGCTTCCTCGAGGGCCTGCTCGGGTAGGAGACAGGCAGGCGCGTCCGGCGCGAATGCCGGTCAGCCGGCAGCCGGGCCGGCGGCGGCCGCGGACCGCTGCGAGCGCTGGGTCTCGATGTACTGTACGATCCGGCCGGCCAGATCCACGCCCGAGGATTCCTCGACGCCCTCGAGGCCCGGCGAGCCGTTGACCTCGAGCACCAGCGGACCGCGAGACGATCGCACGATGTCGACGCCGGCGCAGCGCAGGCCGAGAGCCTGGACGGCGCGCACCGCGATGGCCTGCTCCTCGGGCGAGGAGGCCGCCTGCGCTCCCGTGCCGCCGCGGTGAAGGTTCGAGCGGAACTCGTCGCCCACGCTCTGGCGCAGCATCACGGCCACGACCTCGTCGCCGAGCACGATCAAGCGCAGGTCGCTGCCCTCGGCCTCGTGGATGTACTCCTGGATCAGCACCGCGACGCCCACGACCCAGAACGCCTCCAGGGCGCTGCGCGCCGCCCGCATGCTGTCGGCCAGCACGACGCCGACGCCCTGCGTTCCCCCCAGGATCTTGATCACCACGGGCGGACCGCCCACCATGCGCACCAGGTCCTCGGCGCAGCGTGGGGAGTGGGCGAAGGTCGTGCGGGGAACGTCGACTCCCGCCCCCGACAGCAGCTGGGCGCACACGAGCTTGTCGCGCGCGCGGGCGATGGGCCCCGCTTCGTTCAGGCAGAAGACCCCGGCCAGCTCGAACTGCCGCACGACCGCGCTGCCGTAGGAGTTGGTGGACGTGCCCACGCGCGGAATCACGGCGTCGATGCCCACCAGCTCGATGCCGCGGTAGCTGATCGAGCGGCTGCCGCCTCCGACACGCAGCAGGCAGCGTCCGGGATCGGCCACCAGCACCTCGTGTCCGCGGCTCTCCGCAGCCTCACGGAGCCGACGCGTCGAGTAGATCTCGCCGCTGCGGGACAGCAGTCCGATGCGCATGAGCATCCTCACCTGCAGCGCGAGGAGAATGTACGGACGTCTCGGGCCGCAGGTCAAACAGCGCGGGGACAGTAAAGGGAAGGCGCCCCGCGCGTCAAGCCGGCTTTCCCCGGGCCGGGGCCGGTTCCGCCTCGCTTCCCCGGGCTGGGGGCGGCTGCGCCGCCGCGGGCGCCCGCAGCGGTTGACCGACCGGAGGGGGCGCACCATAATCGGGCCCGATGGACGACGACGCCACGCGCCGCGACGGCGCCGGCGTGCCGGGGCCAAAGCCGGCTGCCGCGAGCCGGCGACGCGACCAGCCGGTCCTGGTCACGCTGGTCCGCTACGACCCGTCCGGCTGCGCCGAGCTGCGGCCCCGCACCGCGCAGGACGTGCTGAGCCTGCTCGACGAAAAGCCGGTCCAGTGGCTGAACATCGAAGGCCTCGCCGACGTCGAGCTGGTGCGAAGCGTGTGCGCCCGCTTCGCCCTGCATCCGCTGGTCGTGGAGGACATCCTCAACACGAGGCATCGCGCCATGATCGAGGAGCTCGGCGAGGCGCTGTTCGTCTGCCTCAACATGCTGCAGTGGGACCAGGCCCGCGACGCGGTCAGGACCGAGCACGTGAGCCTTCTGCTCACCCGCCACGGAGTGGTCTCGTTCCAGGAGACCCCGGGCGACGTCTTCGGCGGCATTCGCCAGCGGCTGGCCGGCGGGCGCGGACGGCTGCGCAGGATGGGAAGCGATTACCTGCTGTATTCGCTGGTCGACGCCGTGGTCGACGAGCACTTCTTCATCCTCGAGCAGATCGACAAGCGCATCGAGGCGCTCGAGGACGGGCTGCTGGAGGATCCGAGCACCGAGCGGCTGCAGGACATACAGCGGCTGCGCCGCGAGGTGATCAGGATCGGAGGCGCCGTCTGGCCGATGCGCGAGCTGGTGTCGCGCCTGGAGCAGTCGGAATCACCGCTGCTCACCGGCGAGCTGCGGCCGTTTCTGCGGGATCTCTACGATCACACCATCCAGGTCCACGAGGCGTTGGAGTCGCTGCGGGAGACCGTGGCCGGCGTCCTGGAGGTGTACCTGTCGAGCGTGAACAACCGCCTCAACGGCGTGATGAAGTACCTCACTCTGATCTCGACGATCTTCATCCCGATGACCTTCGTGACGGGGGTCTACGGAATGAACTTCCAGCTCATGCCCGAGCTCAGGTCCCCCTGGGGCTACCCGGCGGTGCTCGCAGTCCTGGCCCTGGTCGCCGGCGGCATGGTGTTCTTCTTCCGGCGCAGGAAGTGGTTCTAGGCTAGCGGGATCGCTCGACGAACCAGTCGATGAGCCGGCGGGAGATGCTCGCCCGGTCGGGCACCCTGGGCATCGCATCGGCGCGGAACCACGCCGCCTCGGTGAGCTCGCGGCCGTCGATCCTGATCTCGCCTCCCGCATACTCGGCGGTGAACGCGAGCATCAGCGAATGGGGGAACGACCAGCTCTGGCTGCCGAAATAGCGGACGGAGGCCACCTCGATGGCCGTCTCCTCGCGGACCTCCCGCGCCACGCATTCTTCCAGCGTCTCGCCCGGCTCCACGAATCCCGCGATCACGCTGAACATGCCCGGCGCGAAGCGCTCGGCATGGGCCAGCAGGAGACTGTCGCCCCGCGTGACGGCCACGATGATCGCCGGGGAAAGCCGCGGAAAGGCGAGGTGGCCGCAGCGCATGCAGACCTTGGCCCGCTCGTCGCTCTTGGTCCGCGTCGGGGCCCCGCAGCGGCCGCAGTGCTGGTGGTCGCGGTCCCAGGTGACGATCTGCTTGGCCGTGCCCGCGACGTGGAACAGCTCGTCGCCGAGGGCCGCGAACAGGGGCCTCAATCCCTCGAATCGCCATCCCGACGCCGGGGCGGCGTCGTCGGCGCGCATGGCCAGCGCGGGCCTCCCGTCGAGCAGCCCCAGGTGGTGGGGCTCGCCGCCCCGCAGACCGGCCTCTGCGAGGTCGCCGGTGCGCGGGATGAGCCCGGCCCCTCCGCAGCCGCCGTCGCGGATCAGCAGGTCGTCGTTGCGGTAGACAAACCACCACCCTCCGTCGTGTTCTGTCGCAAGCCCCGCGCCTCGATCGAACCTCACCTCATTCCTCGCATGGGCAAACAGATCGCAGGCAAGGATAGCAGGACGGCCGAGCGGGAGGCAACCGCTCTCGCGTTTGCGCGTTTGCAGGTGGCGCCGGGCGGGGTTTAGAATACGGGGCGAGAGGTGCGGTGATGGACGACCTGAGCGCTCAGATTGGCGAAGCGGCAGGCACGGTCTGGCGCGCCTTGGAAGGCAGCACGGGCTGGGTTACGCTGGCTGCGCTCCGCAAGCAGACCTCCCTTTCCAACGACGCGTTCCAGAGGGCCCTCGGCTGGCTTGCGCGCGAGAGCAAGGTGCAGTTCGAGGTCTCGGGAAAGGTGATCAAGGTCATGCTCAGGTGAGCAGCCCGGGCAGCTCGGCCAGCGAGCCGACCAGCGAGAGCTCGCCGCGCGCCGCTGCAGCGGCGAGAAAGGCCTCGGGGTCTCCGTAGCGCTCGCGCAGGTGCCCGGGCGGCTCGCCGGGGATCTGGCCCGGTCTCCTGATGAGCACCGGCAGCAGGCCGGCGGACCGCGCAGCCTCGTAGTCGATGACCGAGTCTCCCACATAGGCGACATCGGCCGGCCGCAGATCTGTCTGCTCGAGGGCAAGGGCAAGAATCGCGGGATCGGGTTTTTCCACACCGACCTCGCCCGAGATCACCACGCGATCGAAGAACCTCTCCAGTCCGGTATCCCGCAGCACGCGCCTCACGTGCGGCGGGTGATCGTAGTTGCTGACCAGCCGCAGCCGGCACCTCGAGGCGAGGGCGGCGAGAGCAGGCCCGGCCTCGGGGTCCGGGGGGATCAGGCGCTGCCACGCCGCGCACACGGAGTCCGCCACCGCGCTCACCTCCCCGGCGGGCAGCTGCAGCCCGAGCTCGCGCGACACCGCATCGATGCGGCTTTCGAAAGGCGTGAGGCCCCGGGCCGGCGGCGCCTGCCGATGCCAGTTCCCGAGCAGCAGACCACGGAAGGCCGGCTCGGCCGACTCCAGGCCCCGCGCCGCAAGCTCGCGGTGGCAGGCGCCGACCCAGACGCCCATCGCCGTCTCGGGGTCCGGCGGGAGGAAGAGGGTGCCGTACATGTCGAAGAAGACGCCGCGCCGGCGTTCGGCCACGTCCCGATCCTTCCGCACGGCGTCAGGCGCGCAGTATGTCCACCGAAGCGCGCACCGGCGCCGACTGGCCCTCGAGGTCGACCACGATGTGCCACTTCCCCTTGAAGGGAGGCACGAACTTGACCGGCCCCACGGTCTCGGGACCGGCTGTCGGGGTGCAGCGCTTGCCGAGACGGTACTTGGCGAAGTTCATGGGATCGAGCAGGCGCACGTTCGCCGTGCCGGTGAGGTTCACCTGGACGATGTTTTCCGGACCCGCCTCGACAGTGTAGTGCAGGTAGTTCACCGCTCGCTCCTCACCCCGGGGGCCAGCGCAGCTGCCTGCCGCCCAGGATGTGGGCGTGCAGGTAGTCGATCGTCTGCTGTCCGTGGCGGCCGCAGTTGAACACCACGCGGTAGCCGCGCTCCTCCAGGCCGAGCTCGGCGGCCACGCGGGCCACGCCCTGCATGAACGCGCCCACCGCTGCGGCGTCGAGGCGGCCCAGCTCCGCGAAGCTCCTGACCTTGCGCTTGGGAATGACCACCACGTGAACGGGAGCCTGGGGATTGATGTCGCGGAAGGCGAGCAGGTGCTCGTCGTCGGCGACGACGTCGGCCGGCGCCTCGCCGGCAAGGATCCTGTCGAAGATGGTCATGTCTGCCAAAGCCGCGCTCCCTGGCGCCGTCGAGCCCGCACCGCGCGGCCGCGGCCCCTCCTGGAGGATAGCGCGGCGCGGGCGCCGGATCAACGCGGGCGCCGCGGCGCCGCCAGCGAGCCGGCGCCGGAGGCTCGCAGGACGGCGTCCACGAACCGCAGAGCCTCGGCGCCGTGGACCGCGCTCGACGCCGGCTGCCTGCCGGGCTCCCGCGCGCAGGCTGCGGCGTCGGCCATCATCCGGCTGAAGTAGCCGGTCAGCCGGGGTCCCCGGCGGCCGAGCTCGCGCAACGAGCGCATGTGCTCGTAGTAGGGGCTCGGCCCGCTGCGATGCTCCTCGTAGAGGCCGTTGCCGATGCGCAGCCGGCCGCGCTCGAAGCTGAGGTCGAGCTCGAAGACCACGTGATCCCGGCCCGACCCGATCTCCATCAGGACGGGGACGGCCGCCGCTGCGGCCGTGACGACGAGCGCCTCGGCGGTGCTGCATCCGGCCAGCGGAGGCCGCTCGAGGGCTGCCTCCCGCAGCGCCGGCGGCCCCCCGGCCAGGAACGCGATCACGTCCACCAGATGGGTCCCGTCGTGTAGAAGGATCTCCGCGGCCGGCCGCCTGCGGCCCATGTACAGGCGGGCGCAGACCGACAGCAGCGCGCCGTACCGCTTGGCGGCCACGAGGCTGCGCGCCGCGACGTAGTCGCGGGAGTAGCGGCGCTCGTGGTTGGTGAGGATGCGCACCGGCCCTTCGAGGTGGATCCGCGCGATGCGCAGCGCTTGGTCCAGGCGCTCGGCCAGCGGCTTCTCGCAGACGATCACCTTGACGCCGGCGGCCGCGGCGGCCTCGACAATGGCCAGGTGCGTGTCCGGGGGCGAGGCCACATGCAGGATGTCGGGTCGGGCGGCGGCGAGCAGCTCGTCCACGTCGGCGAACACCTCGGGGCAGTCCCAGCGCCGGGCAAAGGCCGCGCGCCGCCCCGGGTCGGGGTCGCAGCCGCCGACCAAGACGCAGCCGCGGTGGGCTGCGATCGCGCCGGCGTGGGTCGCCGGCTTCTCGCGCAGCCGGTCGTCCTCCAGGAGGCTGCCGATGCGGCCGAGGCCGGCGATGGCGCAGCGCAGCCGGCTCACAGGTAGCGCTTGACCTCGCCGCCTGCGCGCTCGGCCACCAGCTCGACGTAGGGCTTGGCGGGGCTCGGGTCGATCTTCTTCAGCAGCACCTCCTCGACCTGGAACAGCCCGATCGAGGCGCTCATCTCGACGACGATGCGGATCGGCTTCTCCTCGCCCTTGAGGATGCGCACGCGCTCGATGGCTGCGGCCGAGTGCCTGTGGATGTCGCCCATGCGCGACTCGGTGGCCAGCAGCATGGGGATGCGCGCCCTTCCCTTTTCCATGTCGCAGCCGTCGGCCACCATCACGAGGCCGGCCTCCAGCGAGTGGATGCGGTGCTGGCCCATGTGACCGACGATGCCCTCGATGACCAGCGAGCGCACGATCACCCGCTTGCCCGGATCGTCGGGGTACACCTCGGCGAGGATGCGATCGATGATCGGAAGCGCGATCCAGACTCCGATGTGCTCGTGGACGTGGCGGCCCACGCTCATGCCCACGTCGTGGAGAAAGCACGCCACGAGCACGGCGACCCGGCTGTCTTCCAGCGTGCCGACATCCTCGCGCTCGAGGTTCAGCTTGACCCCGGCTTCCGCGAGCAGGTCGATCATGCGCAGGCCGTTGAGCACGACCTGGCGCATGTGCACCGGACCGTGGTCGTTGTAGCCCAGGCGCTTGATCGAGACCACGTTGGCGTAGTCCTGCATGTGCTGGACTTCGGGATCCTTGACGAGGATCTCGGCGGCGCGCCTGGCGAGACCGCCCACGTGGCGCATCAGCAGACGGTCAAGCGCGGTTTGTTTCGGTGACTTCAATCGAATGCAGCTCCTTGGTTGTGCAAAGATACTCCCGCCGCCCGTCGCGGGGCAAAGCCCGCCGTCAGGGCGCCTCGTCGGCGAGGATCGTCCAGCCGCCGGCCAGGCGCAGGGCTTCGAGGCTCACAAAGGTGCCTTCGCGGCACAGCAGCCGCCCGCCCGCTTCGCAGAGGCCGCAGACCCCCACGCCGCACAGGCTCGGCGTCTCGAGCGAACAGAGGATGCGCGCGGCCGCGACGCCTGCCGCCTCCTGCGCCTCGGCAGCCCGCTGCATCAGCGCCGGCGGACCGATGTCGAAGCAGAGCGCGTCGCGAACGTCGGCCTCGTCGGCGAGCCGCGAAGCCATCTCGGACACCACGCGGCCCGGCACGCCCCGGTCGGCCACCACCACCCTCTCGGCGCCCGCAGGCACGAGCGCGGCCAGGCGCGCCTCTTGTTCCCTGGAGACTCCATAGAAGAAGGTCACGCGGCAGCCCGACTCCAGCAGCCTGGCGACCAGGGGCGGCGCCACGGCGACGCCGGTGCCGCCGGCCACCACGATCGCCCTGCGGGCAGCGCCGCCTGCGGGAGCGCCTGCGCCGCAGGGACCGCGCACGTACACCGTGGCGCCGGGCCCCACCTCCCACAGGGCGCGCGTAAAGGGGCCGCGCCGCCGGAACACGAAGGTGAGCGGATCGCCTCCGGCAATCGAGAAGGGCTTCTCGCCCGCGCCGGGCAGGAAGAGAAAGGCGTACTGGCTCGGCTCGAAGTCAAGGCGTCCCTCCAGCAACAGCACCTTGACCTCGCCGCCGGCCGCGCGCGCCTCGCGCACGACGAAGGGCCGGTAGGCCATGACCGGGCCGCAGGCGACGAACGCCGCTGCCTCGGCTGTCCCCGCGGCCTCATCGCGCGCCAGCGCGGCGACAAAGGCCGGCAGCCGCCCTTGCGGCGCGACGCGCGCGAGTACGCTGCCCACCCCGACGACGTCGGCCCCTGCCTCCCGCAGCCGCCGCACGTGAGCCCCCGCGGACACGCCGCCCATGCCGATGATCGGCACCCCCGGCCCGATGGCGGCGCGCACCTCCGCGACCCTGCGCACCGCCGTCTCGCGGATGCCCTCGCCCGAGCGGCCGCCGAGGCCCTCGGGATGGCCGAGGATCGGGGCTCCGCTCGCCGGCTCGCGGTAGACGAAGGGGCCCACGGTGTTTATCGCCGCGATCCCGTCGGCGCCGCCGGCGACGGCGGCCCGCGCGATCGCGCCGATGTCTTGTGTGTTGGGCGTGAGCTTGGCCAGAAAGGGGCGCGACGTGGCGGCGCGCACCGCGCGGCACAGATTCCGCACTACGGCCGGGTCGGTGCCGATCGCGATTCCATATCCGCCGGTGGCGTGGGGGCAGGACAGGTTCAGCTCGAACAGGTCAGCCACCGGCTCCAGGCGCCGCGCCAGAACGCAGAAGTCCTCGACGGTGTTGGCGGCCAGCGACACGTTGAGCAGGGCGCGCAGCGGTCCCAGCGCAGCCAGCTCGCGCAGAGCCGCCTCCATGCCGGGGTTGCGCAAGCCCACCGCGTTGCCGAATGTGCCCTCGGGTCCTTGGCGATCCTCGCAGAGGATCGGCTCGCGGTTGCCGGGGTTTGCGAAGCGCTGGTAGCTCTTGGTGGTGATGACCGCGATCTCGGGCATCTCACGGTCGACCCAGCGGATGAGCGACGGCCGCGTGGTGAGGATGCCCGAGACCGTCGCGAGGCCTCCGCCGGAGGCGAGGCGGCGCAGCACCTCCCCGCGGGATCGCAGCGGGCGGCCGGCAAGCTCGTCGCGGGGCGTCGTGGCCTTCACCCTAGTTCATGAGGGCGCGGCGGACCTTCATCTTGTCCACCTCGTTCAGCCGGACCCCGCAGGCGATCTTGGCCCAGGTGTTGAAGGTGTAGAAGCGAAGGCTGTCGGCCGCGGTCTTGACTTCGTTGAAGAGGTCGGGGTTGCCGGCGGGCATGAAGAAGTCCTCGATGTTGTCGGTGCCCAGGCGCACCGGGATGTCCTCGATGAGGAACTCGAGCACGCGGGTGATGCTGTTGTGCATCGGCACCTGCACGCGGCGGTCCTGCTTGTTCGAGAGGGTCGCGCCCGGGCACACGATCACGCCGACGTTGGTCTCCTTGAGCCCGTCGACCAGGCGGCGGAAGCGCTCCTCGTCGTAGGAGGAGACCGAGAGGGCGTGGACCGCCCACACGGTCGGCTCGCGCTTCTCGGCCCAGCCGGTGCGGTCGGGCCGCAGCCACCGCACCGCCTCCACCAGGGTCTCGGTGCCGCTCTCGGAGGGAAGGTTGGTCTGGTCGACGTGCATATGCACGTCCTTGCCCAGCCTGTTGGCCAGCTCGAGCACGCGGCGGAAGTGCTCCTTGAAGCCGACGTGCTCGGCCAGGGCGTCGCGCTCGGGCAGGGTGCCGATGAAGTCGGCGATCTTCGCACCCTCGGCGAACACGTCCCAGCGCCGCTTCTCGTTGTCCTTGAAGCCGAAGATCGGGTAGGCGCCCACGCGGAACTCGATACGGTCGCGGTAGCTCTCCTTGAGCTCGAGGGCAGCCTCGAGGGCCGTGAGCCCCACTCGGTCGGCGGTGGTGTCGATAAAGCTGTCGAGCCTGCGGGTGCCGCAGGCGATCGAGGCCTCGAGCACCCGGCCGATGCGCTCGCGCAGGCTCTCCCGGGTGTAGGCGGGGCCTTCGTGCAGGACGCCGGTGGTGTGCTGCTTGACCGGCAGCGGGTAGGTGGCGATCTCCCACGGATCCATGTCGGCGTAGTCGACGTAGACTGGCTCCATCACGTAGGCCCGGTCCACGTGGGCGTGGCCGTTCAGCCATCCTCCGTAGGAGGCCGCGGCCTTGCGCACTTCAGCTTCGAAGTTCATCAGTGTCCCTCCCCCAGGTCCGCGCGTCTTCGCGCGGAACCTAGGCCCGGATGTCTTCATCCGGGCCTAGGGCGTCCCGTGCATGCAAAAAAAAGAGAGCCTCACGGCTCTCTTGCTGCTGCGCGGCTGCGCGAAAAAAAGGACTCCGGCGATACCGGAGTCCTGCCTTTTCCCAGCCCGGGATGCTGCCACGTCCCATGTCGAGGCTAGAGTCTGCCAGAGCCCGCCTCCGGTGTCAAGGGCCATGGATCGCCCGGGCCCGTGGGCGACATGGATGTCATCGCCCACGATCAAGCCCACTCGCGCGCTCCGCGCACTCCCGGGCCGAGAGGCCATGGCCTTCGACCACGGGCAAGGGGGCCGTGGCGCCCTGGCGCCCCCGTTGGCCCGCTCTCCCCGCCCCGCTACAATAAGAGCATGCTGCTCTACACCCCGCGGCGCCGCGCGCCGCTCATCGACTACGGCATCCTGATCCCGGTGGCGCCGGGCAAGGCGGAGCGGATCCTCGAGGCGCTGCGAGCCGACCCGCTGCTGGGTCCCCGCGAGCGGGAATGGCATCTGGAGAGGGACTCCTCGACGATGGGACGCGAGGATCTCCTGCGCGCTCACACGAGGCGCTACGTCGATGAGCTGTACTGCGACCGCCTCGAGGCTGCGATCCTGAGGGCCTACGAGCTGCTCGACGCTGAGGGCCGTCCTCACAGGTACGATCCCGCGCGGGCGAAGCGGCCCCTCGCGGAGCTGCTGGACAGCGCTCTGGAGAACGCCGCAGGCACCTACCAGTGCTGCCGCGAGGCGCTGCGCCGCGGCTTCTGCTTCTACCTCGGCGGGGGAGCGCACCACGCCCACGCCGACTTCGGCCACGGCTTCTGCCTGGTCAACGACTCGATGGTGGCGGTGCGCCGCCTGCAGGCCGAGGGCGCGGTCCGGCTGGCGTGGATCATCGACGTGGACGCCCACAAGGGCGACGGCACCGCGGCCATCGCGAGCGGCGATCCTTCGATCGTGACTCTGAGCGTCCACATGGCCCGCGGCTGGCCGCTCGACGGACCCGAGCGAGACCCCGAAGGACGGCTGAACCCGTCGTTCATCCCCAGCGACATCGACGTCGGCATCGAGGCGGGCGAGGAACCGCAGTACCTCCCGCGCCTGGCCGCCGCCCTGCGCCAGATCGCCTCGCTCCCGTCCCCCGATCTCGCCCTGGTGCTCGCCGGCGCCGACCCCTACGAGAAGGACGAGCTGCCTTCGACCTGGCTGCTCAGGCTCACCGCAGCCCAGATGCTCGAGCGCGACCGCATGATCCACGCCTTTCTCGAGGAGCGGGCCGTCCCGGCGGCCTTCCTCGCGGCAGGCGGATATGGCGCACACGCGTGGGAGGTCTACCCGCCGTTCCTCGCGCCCGTTCTCGCCGCGCGCCTGGGCGCCGCGCGTCACTGACGCGCGCGGGGGCGCACGATAGCGGCTGCGACCAGGGCCGCGAGGCCGAGGACGAGCCCGGCCGGGGCCAGAAAAAGACAACCCGGGCGCAGGAGCACCCGGTGAAGGGCGAGGTTGCCGCCGGTGGCCGGCCAGAAGACCGCCAGGCGCAAGACCTCGATGGCGGGAAGAGCCAGCAGCTCGATGCCGCCGGCGAGCAGGAACGACGCGGCGAGGCGTCCGCGGCGCTGGGCGCGATCGAGGAGCGCACCCGCCGCGATCACGAAGGCGAGCTCCCCGATGGCCAGCGGCACCAGCGACGCCAGACCCGCGAATGCGGCCAGGCCGCTGTAGACCTTGACGACGTCGACGCCCATCTGCAGCAGCTGCAGGAAAGGGGGCAGCGACAAGGAGACAAGGACGGCGGCGAGGGCGGGGCGCGCCAGGCGCGCGCTCATGGCGCCGCGTCGCTCACCGCGTGCGCCAGTCGGTCGGCAAAAGGCCGCGCCTCGGCGGACAGCAGCCTCAGCCATCCGTCGCGCGACCGGGGAGGCCGGCGCGCCGCGGCCACGAGGGCATCGTTGGCCACCACCCGGTAGGGGGGCAGGTCGAGGGCCTCGGCGATACGCTCCCGCGCGGCGTGGAGGGCCGCCAGCGCCTGCAGCGGGCCTTCGGCGAGGGAGCGGGCGCCGCGCAGCCGCAGCCAGGGCTGCGGATCGGCCTGGAACTCGCGCCGTTCGAGGGCGCGGCTGGCTTCTTCGGCCCGGCCGAGGCGGTTGCACGCAGCGAGCTCTTCGCGCATGCGCCTCCAGGCCGGCAGCAGGTGCCGCACGTCCTCGGCCGCGTAGTCGAGCTGCTGCGGGGCGAGGGGCCTGCGGTTCCAGTCCGAGCGCTGCAGCCGCTCGTTCTTCTCGATGCTCAGGCCGAGCGTGCGCTCGATGATCCGGCCGAGGCCCACGGGGCCGTGGCCGAGCAGCCGCGAGGCGACCTGCAGGTCGAAGAGGCCTCTGACGCCGATGCCCTGGCCGCGCTTGAGCAGCTTGACGTCCTCGTCGGCCGAGCACATCACCTTGGGCACGCCCGCATCCTCGAGCACCGGCTTGAGCGGAGCCAGGGAGCCGAGGGCCACCGGGTCGACCAGGTGCACCGTCTGGCCGTCCGAGATCTGGACGAGGCACAGGTGGATGCCGTACCGATGGAGGTTGTACTCGCCTTCGAGGTCGAGACCCAGCGCCGGGACGCCCCGCAGCCGCAGCGCCAGCTCCTCGAGCTGCCCGGGCCGGTCGACGAGCACCAAGTCGGCCTTCACGCCAGCAGCCTCGCCTCGAGCACCGTGACGGCCCGGCCGCCGATCACCACGCGGTCACCGACGGGGCGGCAGCGCACCGACCCGCCGCGGGCCGACGCCTGGAAGCCGATGAGGCTCTCCCTGGAGAGCTTCGCTGCCCAGTAGGGCGCGAGGTAGCAGTGGGCCGAGCCGGTGACCGGATCCTCGTCGATGCCCACGGCCGGAGCGAAAAAGCGGCAGACGAAGTCGACGTCAACGCCGCGCGCGGTCACCAGCGCGGACCCCGGTGCGGCGCGCCCGAGCCGAACGAAGTCGGGGGCGAGGCGCCGCACGTCCTCTTCGGAGGGCAGCTCGAAAAAGGCGAGCCATTCGTCCTGCCCGCAGAACAGCGGCTCGAGCGAGGGCCCTGGGCCTGCCAGCGCCTCCAGCATCCCGGCCGGAGGGGGCCCCGGACGAACGGCCCTCGCGGGAAAGTCCATCTCGATCAGGTCGCCGGCCCTTCGCGCCGGCAGCAGCCCGCTGAGCGTTTGGAACTCGGCGGAGGCATCGGGAGCGACGATGCCCTGCTCGTACAGCACGTGGGCCGCCGCCAGCGTCGCGTGACCGCAGAGCTCCACCTCGCACTTCGGCGTGAACCAGCGCAGGGAGAATCCCCCGGCGATCCGAAGCACGAAGGCGGTCTCCGAGAGGTTCATCTCGGCCGCCACGCTCTGCATCCACGGGTCCGGCCGTGCGCCCTCCAGCAGGCAGACTCCTGCCGGGTTTCCAGCGAAGGGGCGCTCGGCAAAGGCGTCGACCTGGAAGATCCTCATGCGTCGCCTTCGGCAGCCAGATGCGCGGTGTCGTTGACGCCCACCACAGCCAGCGCGCCGCCGCGGCTCTCGAGCGTGATGATTCCCGCGTTGTCCATCGGGACGGCCGCTTTGGTTTCGGCAAAGCTGCGGCCGGTCACGGCCGCCAGGATCGCGTAGTTGATACCGCCGTGACCGGACAGCAGGACCGTCTCGTCCTCATGGGCTCGCTGCAGGCGCGCGAGCAGGCGCCGCGCCCGCTCGACCATCTGCTCGTGGGTCTCCACGTCGGCGGCGCCGTCGAAATCCAGCCAGTCCACGTTGCCCCTCTTCATGCCCTGATAGCGGCCGAGAAACCGCTCGCGCAGCTCCTCGGTGTGCGTGACGCGCAGCCCGGGGTGATGGCGCGCTATGACTGCTGCGGTCTCCCGCGCGCGGGCGAGGTCGCTCGAATAGGCGGCGTCGATGCGCTCGCCGGCGAGCCTGCGGCCGAGGCGCTCCACCTGCTGCCGGCCCCGCTCGGTGAGCCTCCCCGGCAGATGGCCCTGGATGATGCCTGCGACGTTCTCCTCGGTCTCTCCGTGGCGCACGAGAATGATCTTCATACCTTCGCCAGCGTGCAACATAGCGTCCGCCCTCGCGCCGGTCAAGCCGGACCCGCGCCCGTGTCGAGGCGCCCTCAGCCCGGCCCGCGGCCGGTAGGCACGGAGCTCCGCTTCCGGGTATAACGGGCCGTGCCCGAAATCAGAGCGCTCGCCGTGATCGCATCGCTGTCCTTTGTCGTAGCCCTCAGCGGCGCCATGGCGCCCGGCCCGCTGCTCTCCTACACGATCGTGCGGACCGCTCAGTCGACGCGACGGGGATTCCTGGTGGGAGCGTGGGTGATTGCCGGTCACGCCGTGCTGGAATCAGCGCTCGTCCTGGCGCTGCTTCTCGGGTTCTCGGCGCTGCTGCGGACGAGCATCGCCGTTCGCCTCATCGGCGCCGTGGGAGGCTCGTTCCTCGTGGTGATGGGAGTGAGCCTGCTGCGGCAGCTGCTCCGTGGAGCAGTCACCGCTCCCGGCGCAGCGGAGGCGACCGGCGCGATCAGGCCCTCCAGCCCCGTGCTGGCCGGGATCCTGGTCTCGATGAGCAATCCCTACTGGTGGATCTGGTGGGCCACGGTCGGGTTCGCCTTCATGGTGCAGAACAACATCACCGTGTCCAACTGGCCGGCGCTGCTGGCGTTCCTCGCCGGCCACGAGGCCGGAGACCTATCCTGGTACCTGAGCGTGTCGATCCTCGTGTCGCTCGGCCGCTCGCGGCTCAACGGCCGCCTCTACCAGGCCGTGCTGGCGGTCTGCGCGATCGTGATCGTCGGCTTCGGCCTCTTTCTCGGCGTCTCGTCGTTCCTCTACAAGGCGGCCTGATCCCGGCCGCGGCGGCTGCCGCAGGCGGCCGCATGGGTGCGGCGGCCCGGGAGCGCGGCTTGCGGCCTGGCCAGGCAACGGACAATTGCGGGACCGGCAGGGATTGGGAAGGGCGGACGGCCGAGAGCGGGTCAGCCGGCGCGGCGCAGCGCGTCGATTCCCGAGACGATCTGGCTCCAGAGCAGCCCGGCGAAATCCGTCTCCGCCTCGAGGGTGACCAGCCCGTCGTAGCGCCAGTCCGCGGTCAGCATGTGCAGGAGGGCGGCGTAGTCGATGTGAGTCCCGTTGAGCGTCCAGACGCGGTCGACGAGGCTGCCGTGCAGGTGCACGTCGGCGATCCGCTCACGGACCTCCCTGAAGCGGTCGAGCTCGCCGTAGTGGTGGGCCCACTTCATGTCGAGGGTGATCCAGTCGAACTGGCTGACCACCTCGAAGGGGGTGGGGCCGGGAGCGTAGGTGGGAATGTTCTCTACTGCGGCTCGGACCGCCGCGCCCGAGGCGACGCGCCGCAGCAGCTCGCGCAGCCCGGCGTAGTCGACGGCGGCGGACAGCGGGTCCCACAGCTGGAACACGCACGTCGGCGCTCCCACGCCGCCGGCCACCTCCAGGGCAGCGGCCATCAGCCCGGCGCCCCGATCGACCAGGTCGTGCTGCCCCGAGCACAGGAGGAGGCCGATGTCCCGATTGGCGTGCACGGCCAGGATCGGCACCCCCGCCCGGTTGACGATGTCGATCAGCTGCCGGCTGTCGTACTTGCGGCTCGCCTCCCACTCGAACTTGCGGTCGTACTTGGTGTCCTTCTCGACGGGCGCGAAGTGGGGGTTCCACTCGGCGAGGAGCTCGAACTCGAAGCCGTCGACGACCCGCTCGCGCATGAGGATCTTCATCACGTAGATCATCGCGCCGAGGTCGTAGTACTTGCGGTGCATGTAGGTGGCCAGCGGCACCGTGCTGATGGAAAAGCGCATGATCAGCTCCCCGGGGCGGTATCCGCCGCCGCCCGAGCGCGCACCGCCGCGCCCTCAGGGATGCCGCGCCGCGATGCTGCCGTCCCGCCTCACTACACTCTTCGGCGCGACGACGCCCCCGACGTTAGCCAGCGGGTGCACCAGGCTCTCCCGGCCGATCACCGTGCCGGGATTCAGCACCGCGTTGCAGCCGATCTCGGCCCGGTCGCCCAGCACCGCCCCGAACTTGGGCAGGCCGGTCTCCAGGAATCCGTCGCCGCAGCGGACGCGCACCGTGCGGCCGTCGAGCCGCACGTTGGACAGGATCGCGCCGGCGCCCATATGACTGCCGGCGCCCAGCACCGAGTCGCCGACGTAGTTGAAGTGGTTAGCCTGGACGCGGTCGAAGAGGATGGCGTTCTTGATCTCGGTCGAATTGCCGACGATGCAGCCGTCGCCCAGGATCACGTTCTCGCGCAGGTAGGCCCCGTGGCGCAGCTCGCAGTCGGCGCCGATGATCGCCGGCCCCGTGATGAGCACCGAGGCCTCGATGCGCGTGCCGGCTGCGACCCACACCCCGGGCTGCCGCTCGGCAAAGGCTGCGGGCAGCCGGGCCGCGATCTCCTCGATGATCGCCGCGATGAGGGGAAGGATCTGCCACGGATGGGCGAGCTGCAGGAAAAAGCGGCCCGCCAGCGAGCGTTCGAGGTCGAGCAGGTCGGCCGGTGCCAGGTGCATCGCGGAGCGCCCCCTCCTCTATCGTAGACGAGGCCGGGCGCCGGTTCAACGCGGCTGAAGCCGCGGGGGCGGCTTCAGCCGACGAAGCTCTCGGGACCCGGATAGGCGAAGCGCCGGCGGGCGAGGGCCGGCGGGTAGGTAAAGTAGGTCACGCGGCCCTCGCTGCACAGCGAGCCGCTCCCGTCGTAGAGCGCGACGCGCACGCTCACCCGGTTGTCTTCCACTTCGGCCAGCGAGGCCCGCAGCGTGATCTCCCCCTTGCCCGTCATCACGGGGCGCCGGAAGTCGACCTCGAGGCGGGCGGTCGCGCCGGCGGTCTGCCGGTGCACGAAGATCCACCAGCTCGCGATCTCGTCCATCAGGGCGCTCTGCACTCCCCCGTGCAGCACCCCGCTGTAGCCTTCGAGCTCGGGCCTCGGCTGCCAGCGGCAGACCACCTCGTCGCCGTCGCGCAAAAAGCGCATCCGCAGCCCGGCAGGGTTGTCCGGGCTGCAGCCGAAGCAGTGGTAGCCCTTCCGCTCGACGTAGGGATTGCGGATCGGCGTCATCGGCGGCTTTTATACCCGCCGCGGCCCTCTCCTTCAACCCCGGCCGCGCTCAGCCTCCGGTGCCTCCACGCGGCGATCGCAGCGCGCGCCAGCGCCCGAGGTAGGCGCCGAAGTGCGGACGCGAAGCGGTGTTCGTCTCGAGAAACCGCTCGAGCCGTTCCTGCTCGCGGCCGTAGGCCTCCCCGTCGAGCTGCCCTTCGAAGTGCGCCAAGCGCAGCCACACCAGCCACGTGGAGATCACGTCGAGCTCGTTGTAGGCGACGATGTCGCGGTGACGGCCGGCCAGCCACAGGTCCGCCACGTCGCCGCCCCGCGTGTCGATCTTGCCGGGGACGCCGCAGGCGGTGGCCAGCTCGTCGAGCGACGGCGTGCTGCGGCCTCCCCAGCCGAGAGCGCTCATCAGGTCCACGTGCAGCCCCGATCTCCACCCGAGGTAGTCCAGGCGGACGAACTCAGGGGCGGCCAGGCCCGCGGCCACGCCGCGCTGGATCAGGATCGGCAGGTCTGCGTGGCGGGAGTTGAAGCCGACCAGCAGCGGACGGTCTTGTCCGACCGCCCCCAAGAACGCGGCGATGAGGCTGGCTTCCGGCTGCCCCTCCTCCGGCCACGAGACCATCGACAGCGCTGCCTCGCCGCCCTCGGCGGTCCTGCGCAGAGCCACGAGCGAGACGATCCGGCACAGGACGGTCTTGAGGTAGGGGCGCGGGTTCTCGGCGGTCGCGCCGCCGCGCCGCCACATCTCCTGGAACACCTCGGACTCCGGCGTGTCCGCGGCCAGCCCGTAGAGGCGCCGCCCGAGAGCGGCATCAGGCACCCATTCGGCGTCGAACGCCCAGATCCGCTCGCGCAGGGCGGCCATCGGCGCCGGCTACCAGCGGGGCCGCGCCGGCCGCGCCCCGATCATGAAGAGCTTGATCAGGACCACCCCGGCGACGAAGCCGCCGATGTGGGCTCCGTAAGCGACGCCGCCCGCGCCGCCGAGGTATCCCAGGCCGCTGATCAGCTGGAAGAGGAACCAGATGCCGATCGCCACGAGGGCCGGCACCGACACCAGCATCCGCAGAAAGATCACCCTCACGCGCTTGCGCGGAAACAGCACCAGGTAGCCGCCGAGCACTCCCGAGATCGCGCCCGAGGCGCCGAGCGCCGGCGTGTACGCTCCGTCGCTCGCCGCGGAGGCAAACACGTGCACGAGGCCGCCGATCAGGCCGCAGACCAGGTAGAATACCAGGTAGCGGCCGCGGCCGAGCCTGTCCTCGAGGTTGTCGCCGAAGATCAGCAAGTAGAGCATGTTGCCGAAGATGTGGGCGATCCCGCCGTGCATGAACATCGAAGTGATCAGCGTCAGGTAGACCGGGATCGGCGTCGGCTGCAGCCCGGGCAGGCGGTAGCGCTGGCCGGTGGCCGGGTCCTGGACCACGCGGTCCTGCGTCACGACGTCGCGGCCGCTCATGATCTCGGCGGGCACCGTCGAGTACGCGTAGGTGAAGACGAGGTTCTGCCCGAGCCCCTGCAGGAAGACGAAGACCGCCACGCAGGCGCCGATGAGCGCCCAGTTCAGCACCGGCGTCGTCGCGCGGTCGCGGTTGTCGTCGCCGATGGGCATGATCACCTGCTGCGCCCCTTTCGCTCGATCAGCTCGATGCCTTCGGGCCGGGCCACGACCACGGTGTCGACGATCCCCAGAAAGAAGCCGCACTCGACCACGCCGACCATGCCCTTGAGCTCGCGCTCGAGGGCCCGCGCGTCCGGGACCACCCCGGGGCTCAGGTCGAGGATAAAATTGCCTCCGTCGGTGACGAACTCCCTGCCTGCCTCCCGGCGCACCCCGACCTTCCAGCCGCGCTCGCGCAGCCGCCGCTCGACGTGCCTCCAGCCGATGGGGATCACCTCGACGGGAACCGACGTCCTGACCAGGGCCTTGACCAGCTTGCCTCCGTCGACGACCCAGATGTTGCGCTTCGAGTTGGTGGCGACGATCTTTTCCCGCAGCAGAGCGCCGTGGCCGCCCTTGATGCCGTCGAGGCCGGGGTCCACCTCGTCCGCGCCGTCGACGGTCAGGTCGACCGCGTCCACGTCGTCGAGGGATACCAGCGGGATCCCGAGCTCGCGGCACAGGCGGCTGGTCTCCTCGGAGGTGGAAACCGCCCGCACCCGCAGGCCCTGGGCGACGCGCCTGCCGACGGCCTGGATGGTGAAGGCGACCGTGCTTCCGGTCCCCATCCCGATCACCATGCCGTCCTCGATGAACCCGGCCGCCCGCTCCCCGGCCATGCGTTTGAGCTCGTTCTGCTGCACGTGGATCCTCCCGCCTGCCTTGCATCATAGACAAAGGGTCCGCACCTGGCAAGAATCGCGGCCGGCCTTAACGCGGCGCCTCCGCGCCGCTATGATGCGGCCGTGGCTGCCGCCAAGACCAACGCCGTCAGGCTCCTGGAGACCCGCGCCGTGCCCTTCGCCCTGGCCTCCTACGCGGTCGACGAGCAGGCCCTCGACGCGGTGACGGCTGCGGGCAAGCTCGGCGTGGAGCCCGAGCGCGTGTTCAAGACCCTCGTGACCCGCAGCGACAGGGGAGACATCTTCGTGTTCTGCGTTCCGGGTTCGGCAGAGCTCGACCTGAAAAAAGCCGCCCGGGCCGTGGATCGCAAGAAGGTGGAGATGGTGCGGGCCGCCGAGCTGCTCGAACTCACCGGCTACGTCCGCGGCGGCTGCTCGCCGATCGGGATGAAGAAGCCCTACCCGCTGATCCTCGACGAGTCGGTGGATCTCTTCGAAACGGTCTACGTGAGCGCGGGCGTGCGGGGGCTGCAGATCGTGATCGCTCCCGCGGCCCTGGCCGCGGCCACGGGCGCGAGCCTCGCCGACGTCGCCTCCTGAGACGGCAGCGCGGCTACTCCTGCGCCTTCTCGATCTTCGACCAGGTATCCTTGAGGCCGACGATGCGGTTGAACACCGGGTGCCCCGGCCGGGAGTCGGGATCGACCACGAAGTAGCCCTGGCGCAGGAACTGGAACCGCGCCTCGACCGGCGCGCCGGCGAGCGACGGCTCCACCAGGCATCCGGTGAGCGCTTTCATCGACTCGGGGTTCAGCCGGTCCAGGAACGTCGCCCCCTCCTCCTCGTCGTCGGAGGCGTCGTGGGGGTTCTCTTTGGCGAACAGCGCGTCGTAGAGCCGCACCTCGGCGCTCACCGCGTGGGCGGCCGAAACCCAGTGCGAGGTGCCGCGCACCTTGCGGCCGTCCTGCGTCCAGCCTCCTCGCGACGCGGGGTCGTAGGTGCAGCGCAGCTCGCTCACCTGGCCGCGGGCGTCCTTGACCACCTCGACGCACCTGACGTAGTAGGCGTGCTTGAGCCGAATCTCGGCCCCCGGCGAGAGGCGGAACCACTTTTTCGGCGGCTCCTCGCGGAAATCGTCGCGCTCGATGTACAGCTCGCGCGAGAACGGCAGCAGGCGCGTTCCGGCCGCCGGATCCTCGGGGTTGTTCTCGGCCTCGACCTGCTCGACCTTGCCCTCGGGGTAGTTGACGAGCACCACCTTGAGCGGCTCGAGCACGGCCATCACCCGCGCAGCCGTCCTGTTGAGCTCCTCGCGGATAAAGTGCTCGAGCAGCTTGATGTCCACGGTGCTCGGCACGCGCGAGACGCCGACGGCGGCGATAAAGGCCCGCAGGGCGCTCGCCGTGTAGCCGCGCCGCCTCAGGCCCCGCAGCGTGGGCATGCGCGGGTCGTCCCAGCCGCGCACGTGGCCCTCGTCCACCAGCTGCTTGAGCAGGCGCTTGCTCATGACCGTGTAGGTGAGGTTCAGGCGCGCGAACTCGTACTGGCGCGGACGGGCCGGGACCGGGACGTTCTCGATGAACCAGTCGTAAAGCTCGCGGTTGTTGACGTAGCCGATGTCGCACAGCGAGTGCGTCACTCCCTCGATCGCGTCGCAGAGGCAGTGAGCAAAGTCGTACATCGGGTAGATGCACCACTTGTCGCCCGTGCGGTGGTGGCGCACCTTGCGGATGCGGTACATGGTCGGGTCGCGCATCACCAGGTTCGGGTGGGCCATGTCGATCTTGGCCCGCAGGACGCAGCGGCCCTCCTCGAACTCCCCGCGCCTCATGCGCTCCAGCAGCGCCAGGTTCTCCTCCACGCTGCGGTCGCGGTACGGGCTGTTCCGCCCCGGCTCCGTGGGGGTGCCCCGGTACTCCCGCATCTCGCCCTGGCTCAGGTCGTCGACGTAGGCCTTGCCCTGTTTGACCAGGTAGACGGCCCACTCGTAGAGCTGGTCGTAGTAGTCGGAGGCGAAGTACTCGCGGTCGCCCCAGTCGCAGCCCATCCACTTGAGGTCTTCGCGCTCCGCATCGACGTACTCCACGTCCTCCTTTTCAGGATTGGTGTCGTCGAAGCGAAGGTTGCACTGGCCGCCGAACTCCTCGGCGATGCCGAAGTCCAGGAGGAACGCCTTGGCGTGGCCGATGTGCAGATAGCCGTTGGGCTCCGGCGGGAAGCGCGTGACCACGCGGCCGCCGTTGCGTCCCGCCGCCACGTCGGCGGCGACGATCTCGCGGATATAGTCGCGCCCCGAGGATTCAGACTCTCGACTGCTCATGGTTGCCACCTGGCCGCGGCACGGCCCGACCCGGTGAAAATACCGGGGGGCTCCGGGCCTGTCAACGTGACCGCTCGGGGCGCCCCTCCGCTACGGGCCGAGCCTGCGCGCGAGATCCGGGAACTCGTACTGCAGGCGGCCGTCGCCTGTGACGTGCATCGAAACGTACCCCTTGCTCGCCATGCGCTCCAGCGCCTGCTCGGCCCGCGCCGCAGTGAGGTCGGATTCGAGCGCCACGAGGGCCGGAGTCACGGTGCCGCCGGCCTCGCGGGCCACGCGCAGAATCTGCTTCTCGTCGAGCGCCTCCCGCTCCTCGGCCGAAAGCCGCGGGCGCCGCGATGCGATCAGGCGCCTGAGTCCGTGCAGGAACGGCAGCACTCCGGCGAACACGATCGGGAAGATCGGCCACACCTCGCGGGGGTTCAGGGCCCAGAACACGCCGAACCCGACGCTCAAGGCCAGTCCGCTGATGAGGCTCTCCCAAGGACCCTTTTCGCGCTTGCCCATAGATTGCCTCTCAGTGGATGGCCCTCAGGTCGTACGGCGTCGTCTGGTAGACGTAGTAGTTGAGCCAGTTGGCGAACAGGAGGTTCGCGTGGCTGCGCCAGCGCACCTCCGGGATCCTGCTCGGGTCGTCCTCGGGAAAGTAGTTCTTGGGGATGTCGATAGGCAGCCCCTTGCCCACGTCCCGCTCGTACTCGCCCTTGAGCGTCAGGGGGTCGTATTCCGAGTGGCCGGTCACGTAGATCTCGCGGCCGTCGATGCTGGCCAGCATGTAGATCCCCGCCTCGGTCGACTCGGCGATGACCTCCAGCTCCGGCACCATCGCCACGTCGGTCTTGCGGATCTCGGTGTGGCGCGAGTGCGGAGCCAGGAACACGTCGTCGAACCCGCGCACGATCGGAGCCTTTTTGTTCAGCACCACGTGCTCGTACACCCCGAACATCTTTTTCGGCAGCGGGTACTTGGGGATGCCGTACTTGTGCCTGAGCGCCGCCTGCACCGCCCAGCAGATGTACAGCGTCGACGTCACGTTGTGCCGGGTCCAGTCCATGATCCCGCACAGCTCGTCCCAATAGGTGACCTGCTCGAACTCGATCTGCTCGACCGGCGCCCCCGTGATGATCATGCCGTCGAACTTGCTCTCCCGGATCTGGTCGAAGGTCTTGTAGTAGCGCTCCAGGTGCTCGATGGGCGTGTGGGCCGAGGTGTGCGTGCGCGTGCGCAGCAGCTCGATCTCGACCTGCAGCGGCGAATTGGAGAGCATCCGCAGGATGTGCTTCTCGGTGGCGATCTTGACCGGCATCAGGTTCAGCAGGACGATCTTAAGCGGGCGGATGTCCTGGTGGATCGCCCGCGTCTCGGTCATGACAAAGACGTTCTCGCCGCGCAGCGTCTCGACCGCGGGCAGGTCGTCGGGAAGTATGAGCGGCATCGCTGTCCCTCTCCCGGCAGTATGTGAAGTTCACCGCCCGCTTGTCCAGACCGTGCTCAGGGCGCCTGGGCCAGCAGGATGATGTGGTGGTCTGCGAACGAGGCGCCGGCCGCCGCCCAGCGCTCGGGCCTCATCCAGGCCCGCGCCGCTTCGCTCACCTCGCCCATGATCGCCTGCAGCCGCGCCACCGACTGGGCGTCGCAGCGCTGCCGCGACGTCCAGTCGGCGAAATCGTGGCGCTTGATCAGCGGCTCGGCGCGGACAAGGCGCAGGCCCGCGGCCTCCAGCAGGGCGCGCCACTGGCTCTCGGAAAAGGCGCGCACGTGGCTCGGGTCCCGCAGCCGGTGGAAGCCGTCGACCTCGCGTGCGGCAGGCCCGTCCTCCGGCAGCAGATGGTCCTGCACGAGCAGCCTGCCGCCGGGGCGCAGCACCCGCCGCGCCTCGGCGAGAAAGCGCTGCGGGCGCGCAAAGTGGTGCGGGGCCGCGCGGCAGGTCACCAGGTCGAAGCTGCCGTCGGCGTAGGGCAGCGCCTCGGCGTCCGCGGGCTCGAAGCTCACGTTGCCGATGCCCCGCTCGGCGGCCAGGCGCCGCCCCTGCTCGAGCATGGGGGCGGCCAGGTCCGTGGCCACCACACGGGCCACCCGGGGGGCGAAGGCGAGGGCCGTGTGCCCGGCTCCGGTGGCCACGTCGAGCACCGACCAGTCGGGCCGGGGGTCGGCAAGGCGCACGAGGAGGGCGAGCTCCCCCGCGTCGTCGAACGTCGCGCTCGTCGCGTAGGCCTCGGCGAACCTGCCGAAGCGCTCGGCGGCCGGCGAGGAGCTGCCGTGAACGCGCTCGATCAGCCGCTCGAGAGTGCCGCCGACGAAATCGCCGCGGGTGATGTCCATCAAGAGGCGGTCGTAGCGCCTGCCGCCCACCAGCTTTGCCTCGCGCCAGCGGCCGATCTCGCGGAATCCCACCTTACGGTAGCAGGCGATCGCGCGGGTATTGTACGCGTAGACCTCGAGCATCACGCTGTGCAGATTCAGCACGTTGAATCCGTAGTCGAGCAGGAGGCGCAGCGCCTCGGTTCCGTAGCCCTGGCCCCAGGTGCCCTTGTCGCCGAGAAAGATGCCGACCACAGCGGTGCCATCGATGGAGTTCACCTGGTGCAGGCCGCAGTTGCCCAGCAGCCGGTCGGTCTCGCGGTCGACGATCGCGTACACGTGCCCGGAGGCAGCCAGCTTTGCGAGATGCTCACGCTCGGCGCCGGCCGAGACGTGGCCGGTGAGCAGACTCAACCCCGAGACCACCTCGAGGTCGTTCAGCCACTCGGTGTACCTGGCATAGTCGTCGGGGTCGATCGGCGACAGGTAGCAGCGCTCGCCGAGGATCTTCTTGAAGTAGCGTCCCATCGCGTCCCTCGCTCAGGACCGCGGCAGCCGCTGCTCGGGGCCCTTTGCCGGCCGAGCATAACCGCCCCCCGCGCGGCTGTCCACCGGCGAGCGCAGCAGCCGCTGCCGCGTCTCTCGACACGAAGCGATGATTGTGGCTAGCTGGGCGCGCAGGCATCCGATGCGCCGGACCCGCAGCCGCAGGCACAGGCAGCCGCCCGATTTCCCGCCGGAGGACCCCCGGTTCTGGCGCCGGCTCAAGCCGGGGGCGCGCCTCGTCGTGCACGCAGCCCAGTCGGACCTTCGGCCGACGCCCGCCTCCCGGCGGGAGATGGAGGTGATCGAGGCGCGGTCGGTCGCTGTGCCCGACGACAGGGGCGGCCTGCTGCTGGAGTACCTGCTGTTCGACGTGCGGGCGGGCGAGGCCTTCTCGCTCCTGCTCGTGGTCATCGCGGCCGGCGGCCTCTCGATCCGCATCGCCGCCCCTCTCGACGACGGAGCGGCCGCCTCGCGTGACGAGCTGGCCCAGCGCCTACGCTGGCTGTTCGACGCGGGCGACGGCGGGCCGGTGTACGCGCGGTACCCGGTCCTGCCGGCTGCGGCAGGCGCGCTGCGGCTGCCCTTCGCCGCCGCGCTCCCGGCCCCGCTGCGCGGGGAGTACGCCATCCCGGGCTCGGAGCGGGCCCATCCTATGCTGATCATGGAGTACGCGGCGCTCGAAGCCTCGCCGCAGCCGTCGCTCGTGGTACTCGAAGAGGGCGACGGCGGTCGGGTCACCGTGCTGAGCGCCGCCCCTCTCGATCCACGGCAGTTCCGGGTCTGAAGGTTGCCGCGGGCCGGGCGGTCCGCTAATATGGCTGCCCATGGATCGCAACCGCTTCCTGATGATCGCGGTGATTGTCATCGCGGTCGTCTTCATCTTCAACCCCTTCGGGCGCAGGCAGCCGGCCGAGCGGCTGTTTCCTTCGTACGTGGCCAAAGAGGTCCTCGACCCGCTCAAGGCCGACCTGCTGGCGCGCGCGCGCGCGCCCGAGGAGTACGTGGCCGGGCTCTTTGACCGTCACGACATCGTGTTCCTCGGCGAGTTCCCCAAGATCAAGCAGCAGGTCGAGTTCGTCGGCGCGCTCATCCCGGTGCTGCACCGGCGCGGCGTCACCCAGCTCGGCATCGAGCACGCGCTGTACGCGAGCCAGGGCGACATCGACGCGCTGCTCGCCGCCCCGGCGTTCGACGAGGCGCGCGCCCGCAGGATCTTCTTCGATTTCATCGTGCTGTGGGGCTTCGAGGAGTACGTGGACCTGCTGCGCAGCGCCTGGCAGCTGAACCGCGGCCTGCCGCCCGGCGCCAGGCCGTTCCGGATCGTGGGCCTGAACGTGCGCAGGCACTGGGAGCACATCAAGACCGAAGAGGACATCGAAAAGCCCGAAGTGGTGCGCCAGGTCCTCGCCGAGGGCATCCCGGACCAGTTCATGGCCGAGGTGATCCTGCGGGAGTTCGTCGAGCGGGGCGAGAAGGCGCTGGTGTTCCTCAACATGCAGAACGGAACGACGCGCTACCGCAACAACGAGTACGCCAAGAACGCGGCCGCCAAGGGCCTGGCCGAAACCCGGCGGACCGGCAACATCGTCTACGACCGCATCGGCGCGCGGGCCGCGTCCGTGCCGATGCACGCCCCGTGGCCGGACAAGAACACGCTGAGCCGCGTCAACTTCCCGGTCGAGGGCGTTCTCGACCGGATCCTGGCCGGGCTGCCGCGCAACAGCCGGCGCCTCGGCTTCGATCTGCGGGCAACGGCCGCCGGGCGCCTGGAGATCAAGACCGATGTCTACCGGTCGGGCTACGACCGGCTCTCGCTCGAGGATTTTGCCGACGGCTACGTGATCCTCGGGCCCCTGTCGGAGTACGAGACGGTGACTCCGATCGACGGATTCATCACCGAGGCGAACGTCGAGCAGGCTCTCGCGAACTTTCCCGGGCCCAAGGAACCGCGCGCGCTCACCGCCGTCGAGCTCAACCGCTACATCGCGCAGGACGTGGCCAACCTCAAGCGAGTGCTCGACCAGTTCGAGTAAAGCGGCGCCGCGCAACCGCGGGGCAGACAAAGCGGTCGTTCTGGGTTAGTATTCGGCGAGGAGCGTCTCCGCAGAGTGCGCATCGCCTTCTTCTTCGAGGTCTTCTATCCCACCATCAACGGCGTCGTCACCTCGACGGTGAACTTGGCGCAGAACCTGCAGCAACGCGGCCACCAGGTGCTGTTCTGCGCGCCCAAGTCGCGAGGCTTCGACAGCACCCACGTCCACGGCATCGAGACCTACTACCTCGAATCGATGCCGTTTCCCGCCTACCCGGGCATGCACGTGACCCTCCCGTGGTCCTACCGCGTCGTGGGCAAGATCCGGCGCGACGGCATCGACGTGCTGCACTTTACCGGGCCCTTTACCCTGGGCATCAACGCCATCAACGCGGCCCACCGGCTCGACCTGCCGGTCGTGCAGACCTTCCACACGATGATCGCCGATCCCCGCTACATCAAGTACGTGACCCGCATGGACCTGCCTCACGGGGAGCTGCTCACCTGGCAGTACATCGGGCTGTTCGTGCGCGAGTCCGACGTGATCACGTGCCCAAGCCGCTACATCCTGGAGAAGGTCCGCCGCCGCTTTCCCAACCACAGGTACGTGCACATCTCCAACGGCATCGACCTCCGCGAGTTCCAGCAGGGGGCGGGCTACGAGCAGGTGCGGTCGCGCTGGCCCTGGTTCAGCCGGAAGACCTTCCTCTTTGTCGGCCGGCTCGGCTACGAAAAGTCGATCGACGTCGTGATCCGGGCCGCGGCCGAGGCAGGCAGGGAAGACCCGGAGATCCGCCTCGCGATCGTCGGCGACGGCCCCGCGGCCGACAGCCTCAAGGAGCTCAGCCGCTCGCTCGGATGCGGCGAGCGGGTGTTCTTTACGGGCACGGTCGATCACGACGACCTGCTGCGCAGCGGCCTGATCCACAACGCGCGCGCTTTCGTGACCGCCTCCCGGACCGAGATCCAGCCGATGACTGTGCTGGAGGCCGTCGCCTGCGGCACTCCGGTGATCCTAGCCCGCTGCGAGGCGCTCGAGGAGGTCATCGACGGCAACGGCCTGTTCTTCGAGCTGGACGACGTCGCGGGCCTGACCCGCTGCCTGCTGCAGATCGCCTCCGACGACGCGCTGTACGCCGAGTTCCGCAGGCGATCGTCTCAGATGGCGGCCTGCTACGACGGGGCGGGAGTGGCGGGGAAGTTCGAGCAGCTCTATCAGTCGCTGCTGGAAAAGGGGTGAGATGGACGTCTACGAGGCGATCCGGCTGCGCAAGGCGGTGCGCTCCTACGAGGAGCGGCCCGTCGAGCGGGACAAGCTCGAACGCGTGCTCGGCGCCGCGCGCCTGGCGCCCTCGGCGCGCAACATGCAGGAGTGGAGGTTCGTCGTCGTTGCCGACCGCTCGACTCGCGAGGCCCTCGCGCGGGCTGCGGCCAACCAACGGTTCGTCGCCGAAGCGCCGGTGGTGATCGCCTGCTGCTCCGCCAGGAGCGACCACGTGATGCGCTGCGGCCAGCCGAGCTACCCGATCGACGTCGCGATCGCCACCGACCACCTGAGCCTCGCCGCCGTAGCCGAAGGGCTGGGCACCTGCTGGATCGGCGCTTTCGACGAGGCCGAGACACGGCGCATCCTGGTCCTTGCCCCGGACGTGCGCGTCGTCGCGCTGATGACGCTCGGCTACCCCGCGGATCCTTCGCCTGTGAGCAAGAACCGCCTGCCGCTTCGGGAGATCGTGCGCTACGAGCGCTGGACCTGAGACCGGGAGTCGGTTCGCCCCCTAGCCGAGGGCCACGTCGAGCGTCATCATCACAGCGAACCCAACCAGCGCGCTGATCGTGGCGAGGTCGGCGGCCCTGTCCTTTCTCGCCTCGGGGATCAGCTCCTCGACGACGACAAAGATCATGGCGCCGGCGGCGAACGCCAGGGCGTAGGGAAGGATCGGCTTCATCGCCACGACCAGGTAGGCTCCCAGGACTCCGGCCACCGGCTCCACGATCCCCGAGAGCTGCCCGTACCAGAAGCTCTTGAGGGTCGACATCCCCTCGCGGCGCAGCGGCGCTGCGACCGACGTGCCCTCGGGGAAGTTCTGGATGCCGATGCCGATCGCCAGGGCGATCGCTCCCGCCAGCGATGAGCCGGGCAGGTCGTGAACGAGCGCCCCGAAGGCCACGCCGACCGCGAGCCCTTCGGGGATGTTGTGGAGGGTGATGGCGAGGATCAGGAGAATGCTGCGGCGCCACGACGTGTGCAGGCCCTCGGCCTCGGTTATCGCCAGCCCGGGGTGCAGGTGCGGCAGCAGCCGGTCGATCAGCCGCAGCATCGCCCCGCCCGCCAGGAAGCCGAGCAGCGGCGGCATCCACGGGATCATGCCCGCCTCCTCCGCCATCGCGATCGACGGTGCCAGCAGGCTCCAGAAGCTGGCTGCGATCATGACGCCTGCGGCGAATCCGAGCATGGCGTCAAGGACCTTCCGGTTCACGGTCCGAAAGACGAACACGACCGCCGCGCCCAGCGCTGTGACGAACCACGTGAAGCAGGTGGCGAGGAACGCCTGGAGAATCGGATGAGCGTCCATGAACCAGCTGACCACGGTGGACCTCCCGAATCGGTCGCCAATCTCGCACCGCGATACCCCCCGCGTCAAGCGGGTCGCAGGCCTCGGGTCGCAGGCCGCAGGCCTCGGAGCCCGTCAGGAGGACTTCAGCCGCACCACAGTCCTGCCGAATCCGCCCAGCTCGGGCCGGGAAAAGCTCACTTTCTCGACCGCGGGCTCGCCCTTCAGAAAGCCGTGGACGGCCTCGCGGAGCACGCCTTCCCCTTTGCCGTGGATCACGCCGAACTCCCGCATCCCCTGCAGGACCGCGGCGTCGAGCTGCCGGCGTAGGGCGGCGATCGCCTCCTCGAAGCGGAAGCCGCGCAGGTCCAGCTCCAGGGCCGCGCGGGGCGCCTCGACGCCCGACAGCACCTCGACCGGCGGCGGCGCCTCCTCGGCCGCAGCCGGGCGCAGCTGCGCCGAAGGCAGGGTGGCGCGCACGCTGTCGGTCTCCACGACCCATAGCCCGCCGCGCGCCCGGCGCAGCAGCCGCCCCTTGCGCCCGGTGGTCCGCACGACGACCTCCATGCCCGGGGCGAGCTCCGCGCCCCGGCCCGCCGCCGCGGCCTCGGCCGCTTCTTCGGCCTCCACGCGCCGCTGCTCCTCGTCGACCCTCTGGCGCAGCTCCCGCACGAACTCGGCGGCCTGTCCGGTGAGGTCGCGGCCGAGGGAGCTGCCGGCCTCCGACTCCCGGATCTTCTGGATGAGCCCGTCGAGGCGGCGCCGGCCGTCGTCGAGGAAGCGCCTGAGGTCGGCGATCCCCGCTTGGCGCAGCTCTCGCTCGCGCTGCTTGAGGCGCAGCTCCCGCAGGTCGGTGGCGCGGCGGGCCTCGCGCAGCTCGCTTTCCCGCCGCAGCGCGCTGCGCTCGGCGTCGGCCAGCTCGCGCTCCCTGGCGGCCAGCCGCTCACGGACACGCGGCGGCTCTTCTCCGGTGTCCGC
>CAZKGO010000011.1:47578-79982 GCA_964552235.1 uncultured Spirochaetales bacterium
CGATCACGCGCGAGATGTCGCTGCGCTCGTCTTCGAGGTACGCCCGCGCCCGCTCCATGATCGGCGCCGGCATCCCGTGGCCGCGGGCGATGTCGAGGGCGTGGCTCTCGCCCGGCACCCCGAGCCGGATGCTGTAGGTCGGCGAGAGCGTTCGGGTGTCGAACTCCATCGAGGCGTTCATGACCCCGGCCCTCGTGTAGCCGTAGTTCTTGAGGATCCCGTGGTGGGTCGTGACGAGGGTGACCGCCTGCTTCTCGATAAAGTGGTCGAGCACGGCCATCGCGATGGCGACGCCCTCTTCGGGGTCGGTGCCGGCGCCCAGCTCGTCGAGCAGCACGAGGGAGCGCGAGCCCGAAGCGGCCACGATGCGCGCCAGGTTGCGCACGTGGCCCGAGAACGTCGACAGCGACTGCTCGATCGACTGCTCGTCGCCGATGTCGGCCAGGATGTCGTCAAAGACCGGCAGGCTGCTGCCCGGCGCCGCCGGGATCTCCATCCCGAACTGGTTCATGGCCGCCAGAAGGCCGACGGTCTTGAGCGACACGGTCTTGCCGCCGGTGTTGGGCCCCGTAATGATGAGCGTCCGCACCGCGGCGGTCAGCTGCACCTCGATGGGGATGGCGCGGCTGCCGAGCAGCGGGTGGCGGGCCGCGAGCAGGGCGAGCCCGGCGTCGCAGCGGGCGGCGGGCGCGCAGCGGTGCACCATGGCGTAGCGCGCCCGGGCGTGCAGGGCGTCCAGCGCGGCCGACTGGGCGACGAGCCGCACCAGCTCGGCGTGGCGGCCCGCCAGCTTCGCGCTGGCCTCCCGGAGGATCCGCTGCAGCTCGCGGTCGTATTCGCCGCGCTGCAGCGTGATCTCGTTGTTCTTCTCCACGATGTCCGCGGGCTCGACGTACACCGTCGCTCCGCTGGCCGAGCTCTCGTGCACGATGCCGGCCACGCGGCCGCGGTAGTTGGCCTTGACCGCGAGCACGGTGCGGCCGTCCCGGACGGTGGGCCGGTCGCTCTGCCACCACCCGCGCCGCTCGGGATCGGCGAGCCAGTTCGCGGCGAGGCGAGCGACGTCGCCGCGCAGGCCTTGAATGCGCGCGGCGATTCCGCGAAGCTCGGGGATCTCCTTCTCCTTGACCTGGCCGTCGCGATCCACGATCCGAAAGATGCCGCGGGCCAGATCGTCGAGCTCGGGGATCTCCCCCGCCATGCGGGCCAGCCCGTCCAGGCCGGCCCGGGCCGGCTCCGGCAGCCCCGCCTCGCCTGCAGGCCCGACCCGCGGTCCGGCGCCCGACATCTGTGAGGCCGTGCGCAGCACGTGGCGGCGCAGGCTCGAAGCCGACAGGATCGTGCGGCCGACGGCGGCCAGCTCCTCCGGCGCGAGGGTGGCGCCCGCCTTCGCGAGACGGCCGATGCTGCCCGTGACCTCGGGGAAATCCAGCGCCGGCAGCGGAACCTGCTCCGCCAAGGCCCGCATGGCGACGGCGAGCCCCAGGCGGGCCGCCGCTTCGGAGGCGTCGCTGGTCGGCGCCTCCCCCGCCACCTGCTCGGCGCCCCGCTGCGAGAAGCAGTAGCCCTGCACCTCCTCGATCACGCGGCCGAACTCCAGGAGCCGCAGGGCGTGCTCATCCATGCCGGCTCTTCTCCAGGTCGAGCAGGTCGGCGAAGGTCCTCAGGTAGCTCTCGTACCGGTCCGGGTGCACCAGGCCCGCCCCGACCGCCTGCTCAACGCCGCACCCCGGCTCGCCGGTGTGGGTGCACGACGCAAAGGCGCACGACCGGGCGGGCTGCGCGAACTCGGGAAAAAAGTGGCGCAGCTCGGCAGACGGCACGTCGTGCAGATCCAGCTCGCGAATCCCGGGGGTGTCGATCACGCGGCAGCGGTCCGCCAGCGTGATGAGCGCGGCAAAGCTCGTAGTGTGCGCCCCGCGGTCGTGCTTGGTCGAGAGGTCTCCGACCTTGAGCCGGAGCTCGGGAGCCATGGCGTTCAGCAGCGAAGACTTGCCCACGCCCGACTGCCCGGCAAAGACCCCAGTCAGGCCCGCGAGCGCCTGCACGAGCGCGTCGATTCCCTCGCCGGTCCGCGCCGACCCGCGGATCACCCGGTAGCCGATGCGCTCGTAGTCGAGGAGCCTGGCCCGGGCGCCCTCGTCGAGGCCGAGATCGCACTTGTTGGCGAAGATGAGGGGCTTCACGCCGCCGCAGTGGCCGCTGACCAACAGGCGGTCGAGAAAGCGGGGCCTAAAGGGAGGCTGGCGTGCGGAGGTCACGCACACCAGCAGGTCGACGTTGGCCGCGATCGCCTGCGGGCGGCGGCTCTTCTTGTTGTACCGCAGCACGGCCGAGCGGCGGGGCAGCCGCTCCGTGATCCATCCCTCGCCCTCGCTGCGGGGATTCGGCTCCAGCGCCACCAGGTCGCCCGCGACGATGGGGTTGTGGCTCCCCTGCCCCGCGGCCAGCACCTTGCCCCGGATGCGGCACAGCAGCAGGCGCGGCTGCCCTTGCGATGCCTCGAGAGGACGCACCGTGTAGATGTTGTTGATCCCGGTCAGAACTTCGCCTGTCACCCGGGCTCCCCGCCGAGGACGGGGCCCGGGCTACCCGCCGAAGAGCTTGTCAAAGGCATCATGCGCCTTGTCCGGTCCGTCGCGCCGGACGCTGCTCCCCTGCGCGGGCGAGCCGGAGACCTTGAAGCGGAACCAGGAGCAGAAATTGGCGCGCGCCTTGTCCACCACCTGCTCGTCGACGGTCTCGTGGCAATCCCAGTGGGCCCCGGGGCTGTAGAACTGGCAGTTCAGGCAGCACCTGAGGTCCGCCCCGCAGGAGGAGCAGGTCGACGCCCGAAAAACCTCGACCCGGTCGTCAAGACTCGTCCCGCAACGGTGACACTGCCTCATCGCGGGCTCATGATAGCGGAATCGGCGCCGCCGGGGCAAGGATGCCCCGCGGGGCGCAGGCACGGGCGCCCGGTTGCCCGCGCCCCGCGAATGCAGTAACGTCGTGGTGCAGTGACAGCCGACCAGATCAGCCGCCTCGTGCGGGAGACGCGCATCATCCGCAACATCGACTTCAGGGGCCTGGAGCTCAGGGACGTGGTCCTCGAGGACAAGGTCTTCTGGCTCTGCAACCTGTCGCGCATCCGCATGCACCGCGTGCGTCTGCAGAACGTGAAGATCCGCATGAGCTTCTTCGACTTCGGCGAGTTCGAGCGCTGCCAGGCGGTGCGCTGCGACATCCGCAACTCAGTCTTCGCCGGCTCGCGCTTCGTCGCCTGCCGCGTCGAGGAGACCCAGATGCACAGGGACAACTTTCTCGGCATCGAGGCGAGCGACACCCTCTTTCTCGCCTCGGACCTCTACGCGAGCGACTTCACAGCCTCTCGGCTTGAGCGGGTAACCTTCAGGGACTGCAACCTCAAGCGCGTCGGGTTCCGCCGGGCCCTGCTCAGCCGCACGGAATTCCCCGCCTCCAACCCCAGGGAGGCCTACATGGAGGAGGCCGTGCTCCGGTGAAGTTCTTCTGCCACTTCGGGCTCGCCGCCTTTTCCAATGCCTACATCTTAGGCCCCGACGAGGGCGGCGAGGCCGTGATCATCGATCCCGGCGTGTTCGATGAAACCCTGCTCGTCATGATCGAAAGGAACCGGCTGGACGTGAGGCACATCCTGGTGACCCACGCCCACGAGTCCCACGTCAAGGCGATCCCGACGGCCCTCAGGATGTACGACGCCACGGTCTACGGAGTGGTTCCGCTGCCGGGCGTCGCCAGGTTCAGGACGATCGAAGACGGCGACGAGCTCCAGCTGGGCAGCTTCCGCGTGCGGGTGATCTGGACCCCGGGCCACTCGCCCGACTCGGTGGTCTACCATATGCCGCCCTGCCTGTTCACCGGCGACACCCTCCACGCCGGCGCCATCGGCTCGGCGCAGGGGCCGTCGGCCAGGCAGCAGCTGCTCAAGTCGATCCGCCAGGAGATCCTCGCCCTCGACGACGAGACGATGATCTTTCCGGGGCACGGGCCGCCGAGCAAGGTCGGTATCGAACGGCTGCTGAACCCGGACCTGCGCCCGGGCGACGGCGAGGCCGACGACGACCTCGAGCCGCGGCGGCAGGACGGCCTGCGACCCCTCTAGCCGCCCGCCAGCGCGCCGATGAGGCTGCGGAAGCGGCCCGGCAGCGGGGCGTGGAAGCGGCGCGGCGCATCGCGCCCGGGCAGCCGGAGAGCGAGGGAGTAGGCGTGCAGCATCAGCGTCGCCTCGGGGAACCGCCGGTCCGGCCTGCCGTAGATCGGATCGCCGAGAATCGGGCAGCCGATCGCCCTGGCGTGCACGCGCAGCTGGTGAGTGCGGCCGCTGCGGGGCGCGAACCTCACGAGGCTGTACCCGGGCCACGACCGCACGACCCGCCAGAGCGTGAGCGCCTCGCGGCCGGCAGTGGAGGAGGCGCGGAACTTCTGGCGGTTCGACGGATCGCGCTCGATCGCCAGCCCGACCGTTCCCCGCGGCTGCGGCGGCCGTCCCTGCACGACGGCGTAGTAGACCTTGCGCGCCGTGCGCAGCCGGAACTGCTCGGCCAGCATCTGGTGGACCTCGCCGCTCCTGGCCACGATGATCACGCCGGAGGTGTCCTTGTCGAGCCTGTGCACGATGCCGGGCCGCGCCGGCTCCCCGCCGGCGAGGGCGCCGCAGTGGTGGAGCAGCCCCGCCACCAGCGTGCCGCGCGGGTGGCCGCAGCCGGGGTGCACGACCACGCCCTGCTCCTTGTTCACGACGATCACGTCGGCATCCTCGTAGAGGATGTCCAGGTCCATCGGCTCCGGCGCGAGGACGGGCCCCTCGGGCGCCTCGTAGGCGATCTCCAGCAGGTCGCCGGGCCGCACGCGCCTGCTGAGCTTGCCGGCTTTCCCGTTGACCGTGATGCTCACCGCCCGCGCCTTGAGCTGACTGCGGGTCAGCAGGTCCAGGTGGTCGACGATGTAGCGATCGAGGCGGCAGTCTTCGCAGGCGTCGTCTTCGACCGAGATCCTAAGGGTTTCCACCTGCGGACCCCCGCTCCGCCCGGCGCGCCCGCGCCCGCCCGATCAGGTAGTCGGCGACCGCAATCATGACCGAAGCCGAGGCCGCGCCGACCAGCACCCCGATCGTCTCCGCCTCGCTGTAGGCCGCGCGGTTGGGATTTCCGAGGGGAGCGTACTGCGGGCTCCACCCGTGCACCGCATAGCGGTACAGGCTGTAGCCGAACTGGGTGAAGATATAGGCAATGGGGAAGGCTCCGACCGCGATGATCTCGCCTCGCCGCAGTTCGCGCAGCCACGGTGCGAACTCGTCGGCAGAGTACGGCTCGGGCTGCGGTTCGGTCACGGCCGGCTTCTCGGCCGGTTTGTCCGCCGGCTTGTCCGAGGGCTGCGGCTCGGCAGCCGCCCCCGGCGAAGCGGGCGCGGTGGCTTGCTGGGCCGCAGCCGGGACGCCCAGCAGGGCGGCGGCGAGGGCCGCGCACACCAGCCTACGCACGACTCCTCGCTCCGAAGAGAGCGGTCCCGAGCCGCACGACCGTGGCCCCCTCCTCCACCGCCAGCTCGAAATCGCCGCTCATGCCCATCGAGAGCACGTCGAGCCCGGCGACGATCCCCTGCGCCCGTTCAAGCAGCAGCCGCAGCTCGCGGAACGCGGCCCGCACGGGCGCCTGGTCGGCCGTGAACGGCGCGATCGTCATGAGGCCCCGCACGCGCAGCCCCTGCAGCTCGGCGACCCGGGCCAGATCCTCGAGCAGCAGGCCGGCGTCCCTGTATCCGGATTGCGTGTCGGCCCCGGAGGTGTTCTTCTCCAGCAGGACCTCCACCATCCTGCCGGCCGCCACGGCCCCTCGGCTCAGGGCGACCGCAGTCTCCAGCCGGTCGATCGAATGGACGCAGGCGAACAGCGCGGCGGCCCGCGAGGCCTTGTTGCGCTGCAGGTGCCCGATGAGGTGCAGCTCGCAGCCGGGGGGCGCCGAGGCGGCCTTAGCCTCGGCCTCCTGAACACGGTTCTCGCCGATCAGCGTCACGCCCGCCTCCAGCGCGAGGCGCATCGCCTCGGGCGGCTGGCCCTTGGTCACGGCCATGACGGACACATCCGCGGGATCGCGGCCTGCCCTCGCGGCCGCCGCGGCGATCCTGCGGCGGACGGCTTCGAGATTGGCTTTCAGCGCGTCGCTTCCGACCATCGGCTCACATTATAGGTGTCCGCCGCCGGCTTGGGCAATCAGACGGGCGCCGCTGCCGCCGCAGCGGAGGAGTTGCCGATTGATGCTGTTCGGCAGCTTTTGCTATACTTGATTCATCGGAGGCATTCATGAGCGATCTCCTGTGGTCAGCGAGACAGACGTCGACCTGGCGCAACAAGGTGGGACTGGCCGAAATGCTCAAGGGCGGCGTGATCATGGACGTCACGAACGCCGAGCAGGCGCGCATCGCCGAAGAGGCGGGCGCCGTGGCGGTCATGGCGCTCGAACGGGTGCCGGCCGACATCCGCGTCCAGGGCGGCGTGGCCCGGATGGCCGACCCCGACAAGATCAAGGAAATCCAGGACACCGTCACGATTCCGGTGATGGCCAAGTGCCGCATCGGGCACTTTGCCGAGGCCCAGATCCTGGAGGCCCTCAAGGTCGACTACATCGACGAGAGCGAAGTGCTCACCCCGGCCGACGAGGACTACCACGTCAACAAGCACCTCTTCAAGGTGCCCTTTGTCTGCGGGTGCAGGGACCTCGGAGAGGCGCTGCGGCGCGTCGGCGAAGGCGCCGCGATGATCCGGACCAAGGGCGAAGCCGGCTCGGGCAACATCGTGGAGGCCGTGCGGCATATGCGCGCCGTGGTGACCGGGATCCGCAGGCTCAAGGCGCTGTCGGAAGAGCAGCTGATGACCGAGGCCAAGAACCTCGGGGCCCCCTACGAGATCTTGGTCGAGGTGGCGCGCACGGGAAAGCTGCCGGTGCCGAACTTTTCGGCGGGCGGCATCGCGACGCCGGCCGACGCCTCGCTGATGATGCAGCTCGGGGCCGAGGCGATCTTCGTCGGCTCGGGCATCTTCAAGAGCCAGGACCCGCTGCCCCGCGCCAGGGCCATCGTCGACGCGACCACCAATTGGGACAAGCCCGAAGTGCTGGCCGAGATCTCGCGCGGCCTCGGCGAGCCGATGCCGGGCATCGACGTGCGACAGCTCGACGAGAAGCAGCTGCTTTCACTGCGCGGCTGGTGAGCGCGCCTCGCGATTTCCGGTGACCGTCGGCGTCCTTGCCCTGCAGGGGGATTTCGCGCTCCACCTCGAGCATCTGAGGCGCTGCGGGGCCGCGGCGCGGATCGTGCGCACCGCCGAGGAACTCGCGGACTGCGATGGGCTGGTGATCCCGGGAGGCGAGAGCACCACCATCGGCAAGCTCATGGAGCGGATGCGCCTGCTGCCGATCCTCAAGCAGCGGATCGCCGGGGGCATGCCCGTCTACGGCACCTGCGCGGGCGCCATTCTGCTCGCCCGTGTGATCATCGACAGCAACCAGGCGCGCATCGGCGCCATGGACATCACCATCGCCCGCAACGCGTACGGTCGGCAGGTCGACAGCTTCGAGGCCGATCTGGCGGTTCCCGCCCTCGGGCCCGCGCCGGTGCGGGGCGTCTTTATCCGGGCGCCGATCATCGAGGCGGTCGGGCCCGGAGTCGAAGTCCTGGCCCGCTTCGAAGAGCGGGCCGTGCTCGCGCGCGAGCGCGCCATGCTGGCCGGCACCTTTCACCCGGAGCTGACCGACGACGTGCGCGTGCATCGCTGCTTCGTGGAAATGGTAGCCGCGCGAGCCGGCGCGCAGCGTCGATCCTGACACGTCTGCTCCCTCCTGTTATACTGGCGGCGTCTTGAGAGAGCTCGAGCGGCTGAACGCGGAGCAAAGGAGCGCCGTGCTCCACGCCGGACGGCCCCTGCTGATCCTGGCGGGCGCCGGCTCAGGCAAGACGCGCGTCATCACGACCAAGATCGCCTACCTTGTGGCCGAGCAGGGGGTCGATCCGCGCTCGATCCTGGCCGTCACCTTTACGAACAAGGCCGCCGCAGAGATGCGCGAGCGCGTGCTCGCCCTGGCAGCCCGCGCGGGCGACGTGATGATACGCACCTTCCACGCCTTCGGCGCCTGGCTCCTGCGCAGGCACGCGGCTCTCGCCGGGCTGCCCGACCGGTTCGCGATCTACGACGAGGAGGACCAGCTCGCCCTGCTCAAGGCGGTGGCGGGCGAGGCGGAAACCAGGGGCGAGCTGCGGCCGATCGTCTCGGCGATCGCCCGCGCCAAGGACCGGTGCCTCACTCCTGCCGACGATCTGGCCGGTCTCTCGACTGATCCCCGGCTGCCCGACCTCTACGCCCGCTACCAGGAGCGGCTCGACGCCACCGGCTGCGCCGATTTCGGCGACCTGATCATGAAGCCCGTGCAGCTGCTGCGCCGCGAGACTGCGGTCGCCGAGCGGATACGCGGCCGTTTCCGCGTGATCCTCGTCGACGAGTACCAGGACGCCAACAGGGCGCAGTTCCTGCTGCTCAGGGAGCTGTACCGCGAAGGCACCTATCTCTGCGTCGTCGGCGACGAGGACCAGTCGATCTACGGCTTCCGCGGCGCCGAGGTCAGCAACATCCTCGAGTTCCCCGACGCCTTTCCCGGAACCGAGATCGTGCGCCTGGAGCAGAACTACCGGTCCACCGCCGCGATCGTCGAGGCGGCCACCCGCGTCGTGGAGAAAAACCGCCAGCGGCTCGGCAAGAGCCTGTGGACCGAGAACGCCGGCGGCGCTCCGCTCACCCTAGCGATGCTGGCCGACGAGGAGGAGGAGGCGCGCTACTGCGCGGGCCTGCTGGCCGAGGACTCCCCGGGCTCGACGGCGATCATCTACCGCAACAACTACCAGTCGCGCGCCTTCGAGACCACATTCCGCAACCTCGGCATCCCCTATCGGATCGTAGGCAGCGTCCGCTTCTGGGAACGCACGGAGGTCAAGGACGCCCTGGCGTATCTCGGGCTTCTCGTCAATCCCCGCGACGAGGTGGCGTTCATGCGGGTGATCAACCGTCCGGCCCGCGGCATCGGCGAGGCGAGCCTGGCAAGAATACTGGCAGCCAGCGGCGGCGACCTGCTCGAGCGCTGCCGCGCCGCCGCGCTCAGGGGCGCGGCAGCCAGGGGCGCCAAGGCCTTTCTGCAGATCTACGACCGGCTGCGGGAGCTGCTCGCCGAAGCGCCGCCGCTCAAGGATCTGGCGGCCGCCGTGGTGCGCGGCAGCGGCCTGCTGGAGTACTATGCCGAGCGCGACAGCGAAGAATCGCGCAATCGTCGCGCCAACATCGAGGAGCTCGTCAACGCCTGTGCATCCTACCCGCCGGGCGAGGCGGGCCTGGTCGAGTTCCTCGAACGCGTAAGCCTCGACACGGCCGCCGACGAGGCCGAGATGCGCGACGACGTCGTCACGCTCATCACCGCCCACAACACCAAGGGGCTGGAGTTCGACCGCGTCTTTGTCACCGGACTCGAGGAGGGCCTGTTCCCCCACCGGACAGACGACGAGGACGCCAGCGACCTGGAGGAGGAGCGCAGGCTCTTCTACGTGGCCCTCACGCGGGCGCGCGCCCAGGTGCACATGACCACCTGCGTCCACCGCCGCGTGTTCGGCGCCTGGAAGGAGCGGGCGCCTTCGCGCTTCCTGGAAGAGATTCCGCGGCAGCTCATCACCATCGTCGCGGCCCGTAGGGCCGCGGTCGCCACCTACGCGGCGGGGCAGAGCCCGCAGCCGGCCGACGGCGAGGACTACCCGCAGTACACCCCGGGCTGCGGCGTCTACCACGAGCAGTACGGGCCCGGCACGATCGTGCGCAGGTGGCGGTCGGGGCCGGACACCCACGTGCAGGTGCAGTTCTCCTCCGGGAGGTCCGCCCGGTTCATCCTGCAGTACGCCAGACTGGAGCGCATCAGTGAAGACCAGGTCTGAGCCCTCCGACCTCTGGGACCTCGTGCCCGTCATGAGGCGGGCGCGCGGATTCAGGCTCTACGATCGGCGCGGAAGGAGGTATCTCGACCTCTTCCTGAACCGTGGCGCCGCCGTGCTCGGGCATCGGCCCTTCCGGCTTCAGGCCGAAATCAAGAACGTGATCTCCCGGGGAGGGCTGTTCGAGATGCCTTCGGTGTACCCCCTGCGGCTGGCGCGCGCTCTCGGCCGCGCCTACCCTGGATTCGAGAGCGTGCGCCTCGCGAGAGACCTCAGTGAGGCGATCACTCTCGCCGCCCGATACTTGGAGTGTGGGAAGGACGAGATCCGCCTCTGCGACCCCGCCCTGGGCGAGCGGGGCCGGATCGTGCTCGACCGGCCGTTCCTCGGGGAGAGCGCGCGCAGCTCTGCCCTCGAGGCCGCCGACGTCGTGATTCCGGTGCTGCCTTTCGATCTGGGCGGATCGCCCTGCGCGATGCTGTTCCGGGGGCCCGCTCCGGCAGCCGAGCCGGGGTGGCTTCCGCCCGTGGTGGCCGCCTCGGCCTTGCGGGCATTTCACGACCTGGCCCGCAGGCAGCCGGCCGCCTGGTACAGCGACGACCTTCTCGCTCGATGTCCGGCGTGGGTCCAGCGAGGGATCTACGTGGCGCCCCGTTTCGGCGCGCAGCACTATCGCGCCGTGTTCGTCCGCTTCCTGGCGGCCGGGGTGCTGCTGCCGCCCGCCTACCCCGGTCCGGCGGTGCTTCCGGGAGAGGCGTCGCCCGGGGAGTTGGCGCTGCTGATGCGCCTCTTCGGAGAGGAAGTGCAATGCAACTGACAGAGCTCGGCGTCCTGATACGGCTGTGCGTCGGGGCCATCGGAACCTTCTGCGCGATCCTCCTCTGGTCGCGCACGCGGGATGTCGCGTGGGTGCTCGTCGCGACCGCGGTTCTCCTGTCGTACGCGGCGATCATCTTCGATGCCTTGGCCGGGCTCGGGCTGTTCGCCTGGGAGGAGCAGATGCTGTTCGGGGTCCCCGCCGGGCCGCTGACCCGCCTTGTGCTCGACAACCTCCCGATCCTGCTGTGCTCGATCGCCTTTGTCGTCGTTTTGGCCCGCCAGCGAGTGAGATAGAGAGCCCGCCGTTCGTCGTCGGCTCGCCACTGGCGGCCCCACCCCCGGCACATCCTGTCGTTTGCCCGGGCGCTATGACATCCCTGTCGCGCCCGGGCTCGGTCCATCCATGGACCTTGACACAACGGCGAAAATGGTTATCTTAACGTCTGGATTCAGCAAAAGACCAAGGAGAAAGGAAATGGTGGCACTCGTAGTCGGGATTCTGCTCGTCCTTTTTGGGGTCTATGCCGTGCTGCCGCTGGACTCTCCGGGCTTCCTCAACTGGTCCGGCGAAGTCGTGCAGTTTCTCAAGGGTGCTGCTCCGATCATGGCATTCCTGATCGGTCTGGTTTCCTTCTTCATCGGCATCGCCGACATCAAGGACAAGATCGAAGCCAAGAAGGAAGAGAAAGAGGACAAGGAGAAGGCCGAACAGAAGACCACCTGACTTCCGCAACCGCGGTCGTCTTGACACGCAACTCCCTGCTGTGGCTCAGTATCAGCCCGGCTTCTGAATCCGGCTTAACCCATGAAGACTGTATTTGTTAACCCCAAGAACGTTGAGCACAAGTGGTATCTCATCGATGCCGAAGGCAAGCGGCTCGGGCGAGTCGCGGTTCGCGTGGCGGACATCCTGCGCGGCAAGAACCGGCCGACCTACAGCCCTCACATGGCCGGTGGACAGTCGGTGATCCTCGTCAACGCTGACAAGGTCGTCGTGACGGGCCGCAAGAGCACCGACAAGCTCTACCATCGGTACTCGGGCTACCCGGGCGGGCTCACCACCGAGAGCTTTGCCAAGGTGATCGGCCGCAAGCCGACGTTCCCGCTGGAGCATGCGATCCGGGGCATGCTGCCCAAGGGCTCTCTCGGGCGGCGGCTGTTCAACAGCGTCAAGGTCTACGCGGGTCCGAATCATCCCCACGAGGCCCAGCAGCCCGAAAAGCTGGATTTCTAGACAAGGAGCTGGAGTTTTGGCCAAGACGATTCTGTCGCACGGGACCGGACGCAGAAAGACGGCCGTCGCGCGGGTGATCCTTCGCCAGGGTACGGGCAAGGTCAAGATCAACGGACGGAAGCTGGCTGAATACTTTGTCGGCGGGCTGGACTCGATCGTCGAGGCTCCGCTCGCTGTTACCGACAACCTCAACAGGTACGACGTCGCCGTCAACGTATCGGGCGGCGGAATCAAGGGTCAGGCCGAGGCCTGCCGCCACGGGCTCTCGCGCGCGCTGCTCAAGGCCGACATCGCCAATCGCACCGCCCTGAGGGCCAACGGATTCCTGACCCGCGACGCGCGCATGGTGGAGCGCAAGAAGTACGGCCGGGCCGGTGCAAGGCGCAGGTTCCAGTTCTCCAAGCGGTAGCCCCGTCGTAGAGAACGTCACCGAAAAAGGAGCCGGACGGGGGAGGGTGTCGGTTACCCTCTCGGACGGCTCCTCTTTTTTTGTCCTGAAAGAGGTGCAGCTCTCCGAGGCGGTCTACCCGGGCGCAGCTATCGACGCCGACGAGCGCGAACGCCTTCAGCGGCTCTCGCAGGTCCGCGCGGCCGTGCGCAGCGCCCTCGGTCTGCTCGCGCGCGCGCCCCATTCGCAGCAGGCTCTCCGCCTCAAGCTCGTGCAGCGCGGCCACGAGGAGCAGGCCATCGTCGCCGCGCTCGAACGGGCCCGGGAGCTCGGTTACCTCGACGACGGACGTTTTGCCGAGGACTGGCTCAGGCAGCGCCTCGACCGTCACCCCGAGGGTCGAGCTGCGCTCGTGGCGGGACTCCGGGAGCGAGGGGTCGCCAGGGACGTGGCCGAACAAGCGGTCGCGCGCATGGTCAGCGACGAGGTTGAAGAAGGCTGCCTGCTGCGCGCCCTCGGCCGGGCCGAGCGCGGTTGGCGAACGAAGCGCCGGACCGGCGCCGCTGACACGGCCCGCCTGTGCGCGCGGCTGCGATCGCTGGGATTCCCCGACCGCCTGATCCGCAAGCACCTTCCCGGCGCCGACGCCGTTCCCTGAGGAGCCGGGCCTACTGCGGCGGCGGGGCGAGCGCCGAGAGATCGGGCGGCGCGAATCCGAACGCCTCCTGCAGCGCGAACCGGGCGAGGTCGAGCACCCTCGCAGCGCGATCTATGATCGCGGAGTCCGACGAAGCGACGACGCCGCAGTAGTCCTTGAGAGCGTAGTCGGGCGACTCGACCACCTCGACTCGAGCGGCGAACGGCAGGCCGCTCAGCCGGTCGCGCAGGCCGGCCGCCATGCGGCCCGAAAAGGCGACGGGGGCATCGACGAGCAGGTCCACCCGCGCGGGCGCCAGTTTTCGCATCGCGTCGATCACCGTGCCGACGGCCCGGTCGGTGACGGGTCCGCTGCGGTAGCTGCCGTGGACGGCTGCCGCATCTCTGACGACTCCATCGTCGGCGAGGAACACGACGATGCCCTTGAGGTAGCTCTCCACCGTGATTAGGACGTTGTACCAGTCGACCCCAAGGCAGCGGCCGGCCGCATCAGCAGGCGTCACGAGCCGGGCAGTACGCGCCCAGGCCAAAGCCCTGGGCAGGACGCCTCGGAATATCAGGTTGCGCTCCCGCGCGCTCAGTTCGTGGTGGTCGCCCACGAGCTTGAGAGCCGCATGCGGCGCGTAGCCCCGTTCGCGGAGGTACCTGTAGTCGGCGATTGCCTGGACAAAATCGGACATTGACCTTCTGGATATCCTTGCTATTATACAGCATATAGAGAAACGACCTCGGGAAGGATCGACGGAGCATGGCCAGAGACAGCAAGAGGGTGCGCATCTTCTCGGCCCTCGAGGTCGCCAACATCTGCGGGGTCGTCAACCAGACCGCGATCAACTGGATCAAGAGCGGCTACCTCAAGGCCTTCACGACCCCGGGAGGCCAGTATCGCGTCTACTCCGACGACCTGCACCGCTTCCTCATCGACCGCGGCATGCGCATCCCGGCCGAGCTCGAGGAGGCCTTGCGCGAGGAACAGCGGGCCAGGAAGCTCCTGATCGTCGACGACGACGTCGAGCTGAACAACCTCCTGCGCAAGTTCGTGGCTCGATCGCTTCCGGAGTACGAGATCGACCAGGCTTTCGACGGATTCGAGGCCGGACGGCTTCTGGCGGAAAGCAAGCCCGGCATCGTGATCCTCGACATCAACCTGCCCGGCGTGAACGGACACAGGCTGTGCCAGACGATCAAGAGCGACCCGGGCCTGCGCAACCCCATCGTGGTGGCGATCTCGGGGCTCTCGGATCCTGAAACCGAGACCTCGATCCTGCAAGAGGGGGCTGACTGGTTCTTCGCGAAGCCTCTGCATCTCGAGGACCTCGTGGAGAAGATCAAAGAACTCTCAGGCAGCTCGTAGCGGGTGCGCCCATGGCAGACAACACGGTCCTGATCGTCGAAGACGAAGACGGCATTCGGCTGAGCCTGCGCGACTACCTCAAGAAGCGCGGCTACGATGTGCTCGTCGCTTCCGAGGGAGTGGGAGCCATCAAGCAGATACTCGACCACAAAGTGGATCTCATCATCACCGACTACCGCATGGATGTCCTCGGCGGCGACTACTGGATACGGTTCCTCGCGCGCTTCTGCAAGGACCAGGCGGTGATCCTCACCAGCGGCTTCCTCAAGTCCGATCGCCCCCTGCCTTATCCCGTCGTTTCCAAGCCCTACGACTACGCGGTCCTGGCCGAGCTCGTCGAGCAGCGCCTGAGGGAGCGGAGAGCGCGTGGGGCCTGAAACCCGCGGCCTCTACGCCAGAGTCCACGGAGTCGTCCAGGGGGTCGGCTTCCGGTACGCCGCGGTCGGCCGCGCGAGGGCGCTGCACCTGCGCGGCTACGTGAGGAACATGAGCGACGGCAGCGTCGAGGTCGTGGCCGAGGGTTCGGCGCAAGCGCTGTCGCAGATGCTCGCCTGGCTCAACCGCGGCCCCGCGGGCGCGCGCGTGACGGCAGTCGACCACCGCTTCGTGCCCGCCGCCGGCACCTACCGCGGCTTCGACGTCGCCTGGTGAGCCTGAACGCGGCGAGGGCCGGCGTGAGTCGGCCCCCCTGGGCGCCCGCGAACGCGCCTCCGCCTCAGCGCCTGATCGAGGTAAAGGTCTTCATGCCCGGGTAGATCGCGCTGCCCTCGAGCATCTCCTCGATTCGCAGGAGCTGGTTGTACTTGGCGAGGCGATCGGTGCGCGACATCGAGCCGGTCTTGATCTGGCCGGTTTCGAGACCCACGACCAGATCGGCGATGAACGAGTCCTCGGTCTCGCCGCTGCGGTGCGAGATGATCGCCGTGTAGGCCGCCCTCTTCGCCATGTCGACAGCCTCGAAGGTCTCGGTCAAGGTGCCGATCTGATTCACCTTGATGAGGATCGAGTTGGCGACGCCGCGCTTGATTCCGTCCTCGAGACGCCTGGTGTTGGTCACGAACAGATCGTCGCCCACCAGCTGCACCTTGCCGCCGATCTTGTCAGTAAGCAGCTTCCAGCCTTCCCAGTCGTTCTCGTCCATGCCGTCTTCGATGGATATGATCGGGTACTTCTTGGTCCATTCGGCATAGAAGTCCGCCATCTCGGCCGATGTCAGCTCGCGCTTGTCGGACTTCTTGAAAACGTAGCGCTTCTTGCCATCGTCGTAGAACTCCGAGGCCGCGGGGTCGAGGGCGATCATAAAGTCGTCGTTCGGCCTGTACCCGGCCTTTTCCGCCGCCTGGAGGATGACCTGAATCGCCTCCTCGTTGCTCTTGAGGTTGGGCGCGAACCCGCCCTCGTCTCCGACGCTGGTGTTGTAGCCCTTGGCCTTGAGGACCGCCTTGAGGTTGTGGAAGATCTCAGCCACCATGCGCAGGCCCTCGCGGAAACTCTCTGCGCCGACGGGCATGACCATGAACTCCTGGAAATCCACCGAGTTGTCCGCGTGAGCGCCGCCGTTGAGGATGTTGGCCATCGGCACCGGCAGCGTGCAGGCATGGAAGGCCCCCAGGTACTTGTACAACGGCACGCCGAGGAAATCAGCGGCCGCCCGGGCGCAGGCCATCGAAACGCCCAGGATTGCGTTGGCCCCGAGCTTGCCCTTGTTCTCGGTCCCGTCGAGGTCGATCAGGGTGTGGTCGATATCGACCTGGTCGAGCGCGTCGAGACCCACGACTTCGGCGGCGATGATGTTGTTCACGTTCTCGACGGCCTTGAGCACGCCCTTGCCGAGGTAACGGCCCTTGTCGCCGTCGCGCAGCTCCACGGCCTCATACTCGCCGGTCGACGCCCCTGAGGGAACCGCGGCGCGGCCTTCCGAGCCGTCTTCGAGCACCACGTCCACCTCGACCGTCGGGTTGCCCCGCGAATCGAGTATCTCCCTCGCCTCCACGTATTCGATAACGCTCATCCCGGTCTCCTGTAGGAAGTTGCCCGTGACAATACGGCCCCGCCCCGCGAAGGTCAAGGGCCATGGCGCCCTGGTCCGGAGCAAAGCTCCGGAATGGCCCGGGCCCGGAGCGTACAGGGATGTACAGGCTCCGGGCAAGCCCACTCGCTCGCGCTCCTGGGCGCAACCCTTGGCCTTCGGCCACGGGCAAGGGGGCCGTGGCGCCCTGGTCCGAAGCGAAGCTCCGGAATGGCCCGGGCCCATGGCCGCCCGCCTGGAGGCCGGGGCGACGCGCGCGACGCCTTGACCGCAGCCCACGGGGAACGTAACTTCAGCCTGAGCGGAAACCCTGGCATGAATTGGGAGTTCAGCCCCGAGGTCGTCGATCAGATCATCTACGCGATGGAAAACCAGGAGCAGCGCTTCTGCCTGGATTTCCACAAAGGCGTGGTGGTCGCCGCCGACGAAGTCGCCGACACGACTGACGCCGACCGCTGGTACGATCTGCCCCTCTGGCGCTCGAACGAAGGCTTCCAGCTGATGGAGCGCTTTGTCGCGGGACTGCGCAACCCGCTGGTCAGGGAGGAGCTTCGCGGCGCGCTGGCGGCCGGCAAGGGGGTGTTCCGGCAGTTCAAGAACACCCTCAAGGCCCACCCGGAAGTGGAGAAGGTCTGGCATCGGTTCAAGGAACGCCAGATGCGCCAGGTCGTCTACGAATGGTTCAACCAGATCCTCGAGGTGCGCGGCCTGGCGCGCCTGGACCTGCCGCCCGACGAGTCGACTGACGAGCTCATCCTTTCGGACTTTGCGCTGCGCGAGGGTCCCGGCCGGCACGAGCAGGCGATCCGGAACCTCGACCGCGAGGTGTTCGCCCTCGCCCACCCGCAGGCCGAGCCCGGGCGTGTCCAGCGGGTGTACGAGATGTCGCGGGCCGACCTGCCCCCGATGTCCTCGGCTGTGGTCATCCACGCGGAAGCCCCCTCCGGTGACTTTGCCGGCTTCGTCTGGGGGGTGGTGCGGCAGGACGAGCTGACCGGCGACACGCTCGTCGAGCTCGTGCAGATCGCCGTCGCCGAGGAATACCGGGGGCTGGGACTGGCGAAGGCGCTGTTCAGGGCATTCGTGGCCGCTTCTGATCGCGCCGGCGCCGCCCGTACTGTCGTTCGGCTCGACGGGAGACGGCTCGCGATCGCCGGCCTGCTGGAACGCGAGGGCTTTGCCGTCACTTCGCAGACGCTGGAGCTCGACCTCAATCGCTGGCAGTCTGACGCACAGTGACCGGCGAGCCTGTTCAGAGCGGCGACGATCGCCTGGAGAGTATCACCTCGCCGGCCTCGCAGAATCCCGCGGCGGCTTCGGCCGCCGTGAGGTAGCGCGGCAGGTGCTCCATGTCGTCGAGGAAACGCGCGAGATTGGCCACCCCAACCGAGTGGTCGACGCCTCGGAACATGGGCGCGTCGTTGGGCGAGTCGCCCACGAAGAGCGTCCTCCCCCTCGCCTCTTCCCAGCTCAGGCCGCCTCGCTCACGCAGGTAGAAGCGGACGCAGGCCACCTTGTCGAAATCGCCGTACCAGCAGTTGACGTGGATGCTCGATATCTTGGCCGTCGCCCCTTCCTCGCGGGCGATCTCCGCGATCCGCCGCACCTGTTCCATGGGCAGAGGGGCCACATCCTCGCAGAAGTCGACGGCGAGATCCGCGATCCGGTAGGGCTGATCCGCGGCCACCGCGCAGCCGGGGACCTCAAAGAGGACCCGCTCGCGCACGCGCGCGAGCCGTCGCTGCCCCTCCGCCCGCTCTGCGGCCGACAGCAGGTACTGCCGCTGCATCTTGCGCCTGTGCCGGTCGTAGGCGAAAAAGAAGGCTCCGTTCTCCCCCACGACTCCGTCGACCGGCCACATGCGCGCCAGGTGGTCGCACCAGCCGGCCGGCCGGCCGGTCACGACGACCACCCGGATTCCGGCCCGGTGCAGGCGCCAGACCATGGCGTAGGATTCGGCCGGAAGGAGGCCCTTCGCGGTGAGGGTGTCGTCCAGGTCGCTGAACAGGTATCCCAGTTCGCGGCACACGCCTGCGGGGATTGCGTCGATCGGAAGGGGACGAGTTCGTTCCATGGCGGCGGGCATCATAGGGCGGAACCCGGCCGACGGTAAAGCGGCGGCCGCGAAAAACGACAAGAATCCCGCAGAAATTCCCCAATCCCCGAAAATGGGCGGGCCAGGGCGGTGACGGGGGTGTCGGCGGGCTACTTCGGGGTCGTGTAGCCGAAGGGGACAGAGCTCCGCTGTGGGGGCGGCGGTCTGAGATGGGTTGGAGTGGGTGAAGCCTAGTTTTGTTCGTTCCTGGCTTCGATGCCGACATCAGAACCCGGTCGGTCCTCATGCGATCCCTGACAGAGCGCCGGGCACGGCGTAGAGGGTTTCTCGGATACAGCAGGAGACGTTGAGCCAGGTGGCCTTGACGCCGGCGCGCAGGGCCGCGAACAGCCGCCTGTCGACGATCCCTGCCCGTCGCGCCGGCCCCCCAGGGCTCAGCCGCTTGCTCGCCAGATCCCGCTTCTCGAAGATCGGCAGGAAGCTCACAAGTAACTGCTGGGCCTGCTGCAGCTTCAACCACCTCACAGCACGCAAGCGAACGTGGAGTCGGAGGCCGCCATCTTGCGCCGGCAGTCGAAAAGCCCCTTGTAGTGCTGCGTGTGCGTTTTTCTGTCATTTGACAACAGCGACTTTATGCCAAAGAATGGCACTAGAAACACGGACATAACGATCGTCCGCAGCTCGATGACCGGGTTCTTTCTGATATCGGTGAACCCCTCAAAGAGGGGGGTCGTGAGGAACGAATCCCGGGCTATCCGGGCGACGCTCTACAATAGTTGATGTCCATTCAGATCTCCAAGGAGGAGAAGACATGAGAAGGCCCTTTGCATTTCTCCTGTGCGCCTGCCTGACCGCGGCCATGGCGTTCGGCGGACCGCAGGGCGAAAAGGCCTCGGCGGCTGCCGAGTTTGTTCTCTGGAACGGCACCGAGCCTAAGTCGATGGACCCGCACATCGTCACGGGCGTGCCCGAGCACAGGATCATGGGGGCCCTGTTCGAGGGCCTGACCACGAACGACCCGCAGACCTACGAGCCGGTTCCGGGCCTCGCCGAGAGCTGGAGCGTGAGCGCCGACGGCACGGTGTGGACCTTCAAGCTGCGCAAGGCCACCTGGAGCGACGGCGTGCCCATCACCGCCCAGACGGTGGTCAAGAGCTGGCTGCGCATCCTCGACCCGGCCTTCGCAGCCCAGTACGCATGGTTCCCGTCGATGTTCATCAAGGGCGCCGAGGACTACAACAAGAAGAAGGCCGGTCCCGAGGCTGTAGCGATCAAGGCGATCGACGACTCGACGTTCCAGATGACCACGGTCGGGCCGCTGCCGTACGTGCTCGGCGCGCTGACCCACTACTCGTTCTCAGTGGTGCCCATTCACGCCATCGAGAAGTTCGGCAAGGACTGGACCAAGCCCGAGAACTTTGTCGGCAACGGGCCGTTCAGGCTCGAGAGCTGGAAGCCCCAGGACCGCGTAACAGTGGTGCCGAACGAAAAGTACTGGGACCGCAAGAGCGTCAAGCTCGGCAGGGTCGTGTACCTCCCCGGCGACGACAACAACACGGCGTTCCGCATGTACGAGAACAAGGAAATCGACTGGCTTACGAACGTGCCGACCGGCCAGATGGACGCGGTCAAGGGCCGGCCCGACTTCCAGAGCGCGCCCAGGCTCGGCAGCTACTACTACATCCCCCAGATCCAGAGGCCGCCGCTCAACGACGTGCGCGTGCGCAAGGCGCTGTCCCTGTCCTTCAACCGCAAGGACCTGGTCGAGAAGATCGTCAAGGGCGGCGAGGTCCCGGCCCTCACCATGGTTCCTCCCATGGCCGGCTACCCGATGGTCAAGGGCAACGCCGAGGACGTGGGCAAGGCCAAGCAGCTGCTCGCCGAGGCCGGCTTCCCGGGCGGCAAGGGCTTCCCGAAGCTGCAGATCCTGTACAACACCAGCGAGGCCCACAAGAAGATCGGTGAGTTCATCCAGCAGCAGTGGAAGGAGAACCTGGGCATCGAGGTCGAGCTTCTGAACCAGGAGTGGAACACGTACCTGGACAACAAGGCGAACCACAAGTTCGACCTGGCCCGCGCCGGGTGGATCGGAGACTACGTCGACCCGAACACCTTCCTCGACATGTGGGTCAAGGGGGGCGGGCACAACGACGGGCTCTACGACAACCCCAAGTACGATGCTCTGATCAAGAAGGCGTCCCAGATGCCGGCCGGCAAGGAGCGGTTCGCAGTGCTGGCCGAGGCCGAGGAGATCCTGATGGTGCAGGACCAGGGCATCATCCCGATCTACTTCTACGTCAACAAGGAGATGATCGACCTGAGCAAGTGGGGCGGCTGGCACACCAACGTGATGGGCTACCACCCGGTCAAGTACATCTACAAGAAGTAAGGTGCCTGGCGTGACGCAGCGCGGGGGGGCCGCACCCCGGCTCCCCCGGCGTTTTTTTCCGCACCCATGACCAAGTAACTCGTCCGCAGGCTCTCGGGGATCGTCCCCACGCTGCTGATCATCGTGACCCTGGGTTTCTTCGTGATCAGGATCGCGCCGGGAGGGCCCTTTGCCTCCGAGAAGACGCTGCCGCCCGCGGTCCTGGCCAACGTGCTGGCCAAGTACCACCTCGACGAGCCGCTGCTCAAGCAGTACCTCCGATACATGCTCGACGTCCTGCGCGGCGATCTGGGCCCCTCGTACACCTACGCCGACCACGACGTGGCCTACTACATCCGCGAGAACCTCCCGAACTCGCTGCTGCTCGGCGCCGTGGCCATGCTGCTGTCGGTCTCGCTGGGCATCGGCGCGGGGATGACCTCGGCCACGCATCAGAACACGTCGATCGACTACATTTCCATGTCGATCGCCGTCGTCGGGATCTCGGTGCCGCTGTTCGTGATCGGCCCGGTCCTGATGTACTTCCTCGCCGTGAAGCTGCAGTGGCTCCCGACCTCGGGCTGGATCAACAGCCGTCACGGCATCAAGACGCTGATCATGCCTGCCATCACGCTGTCGCTGCCCCAGTTCGCCTACATCGCGCGCCTGTCGCGCGCCAGCATCCTCGAGGTGCTGCGCAGCGACTATATCCGCACGGCCTTTGCCAAGGGCCTGCACCCCCGCCACATCATGTTCCGGCACGTGCTCAAGGGTGCGCTCCTGCCCGTGGTGAGCTACCTCGGGCCGGCGTTCGCCACCGTGCTCACGGGCAGCGTCGTGGTCGAGAGGATCTTTCGGGTGCCCGGCATGGGCACCTTCTTCGTTCAGTCGGCGTTCAACCGGGACTACACGCTGATCATGGGCACCGTCATCGTGTACTCGGTGCTGCTCGTGGTGCTCAACTTCGTCGTCGACGCGCTGTACGCCGTCCTCGACCCGCGCATCTCGTACAGGTAGGAGGCTGTCGTGCCCGCCATGGACAGGTCGGACCGCAGCGTCGCCAACGAGTTCAACCAGCTCGTGCGCGGCGTGAGCCTCTCCCGTGACGCATGGAGACGCCTGCGTAAGAACCGGATGGCCCTGGTCGGCATGTTCGTCGTGGGCCTCTTCGTCCTGCTGGCGGTTCTGGCTCCCGTCCTGCCCATCCACTCCTACACCAAGATCATCTTGGACCACCAGAATCTGCCGCCGTCGCTCACGAGCACCGCCGGCGAGCTGCTGTACGTCAAGACCGAGGCGCAGCTGCGGGCGGTAGCCTCGCGGCAGGGCCGGACTCAGCTCAACGACGAGGAGAAGGCCAGGCTCGCCCAGCTGCGCGAGAGGATCGGAAGCGAGACCGCCGAGATCAACGGAAGGGTCGTCAAGGTCCACGAGCGCCGCTATCCCCTCGGCACCGACTACCACGGCCGGGACCTGCTCGCGCGGATGATCTACGGCAGCCAGATCTCGATCGCCGTGGGCGTTGTCGGTACCCTGACCTCGGTGCTCATCGGCGTGATCGTGGGAGCGGTCGCCGGCTACTTCGGGGGCCGGATCGACTACGTTGTCACGCGGGTGATCGACGTGATGTACGGCCTGCCGTACATGCTGATGGTCATCATCTTCATGGCGGTGTTCGGCCGCAGCATCGTCAACCTGTTCGTGGCCCTCTCGCTCGTGAGCTGGCTCACCACCGCCCGGGTGGTCCGCGGCCAGGTCATCTCGCTCAAACAGAGCGAGTTCGTGGAAGCGGCCCGCTCGGTCGGCGCAGGCACCAGCCGCATCGTCCTGCGCCATCTCCTGCCGAACACGCTGGGCATCATCATCGTGTACTCGACGCTGCGCGTGCCGAGCTTCATCATGCAGGAGGCCTTCCTCTCGTTTCTGGGCCTGGGGCTTTCGGCGCCGTTCGCCTCGTGGGGCACGCTGGTCGGCGATGCGGTGGAGGGCATGAATCTGTACCCCTGGCAGCTGCTGTTCCCGGGTCTCGCGATGACCCTGTTCCTGTTCGCGATGAACTTTCTCGGCGACGGCCTGCGGGACGCCTTCGACCCGCAGAGTAAGAATCGGCTGTAGAGCAGAGCATCGATGGCGGCGCTTCTGGAAGTGCGGGACCTCGCGACCTGGTTCAAGACCGACGACGGCATCGTCAAGGCTGTCGACGGCGTTTCCTTTGCCCTCAACGGCGGGGAGACTCTCGGCCTGGTGGGGGAGTCGGGCTGCGGCAAGTCGGTGACCAACCTGTCGATCATGCGCCTGGTGCCTCAGCCGCCCGGCCGCATCGTGCGCGGGAGCGTGCTGTTCCAGGGCCAGGATGTGCTCTCGCTCAGCGAGGAAACCCTCCGCGGGATTCGCGGCAACCGGATCTCGATGATCTTCCAGGACCCGATGACCTCCCTCAACCCGTTCCTCCGCGTCTCGACCCAGCTGGTGGAGACGATCATGCTCCACCAGGGGCTCACGCGGCCCGACGCCCTCGAAGCGGCCGTCGGGATGCTCAAGCGCGTCGGGATCCCGGCCCCTGAGCGCCGCATCCGCGGCTACCCGCACCAGTTCTCGGGAGGCATGCGCCAGCGGGTCATGATCGCCATGGCGCTGTCGTGCAATCCCCGCCTTCTCATCGCCGATGAGCCGACGACGGCGCTGGACGTGACCATCCAGGCCCAGATCCTGGAGCTGATCAAGAAGCTGTCCGCAGAGACGGCAACGGCGGTGATCCTCATCACCCACGACCTGGGCGTGGTCGCGGGAATGGCGGACTCGGTCTGCGTGATGTACGCCGGCCGGATCGTGGAGCGCGGCGAGACCCAGGAGCTGTTCGCCGATCCCAGGCATCCCTACACCAAGGGTCTGCTGCGCTCGATTCCCCGGGTCGATGCCTCGGGTCGCCAAAGGCTGCACTCGATCAAGGGACAGCCGCCGAACCTCATCGACATGCCGGACTGCTGCCCGTTCTACCCCAGGTGCGACTCGGCGATGGACGTGTGCCGGCATCGATATCCCCCCGAAACGCGCTTCAGCGCCACCCGTGCCGCCCACTGCTGGCTGCATTCCACGGAGGCGCGGCCGTGAGCGAAGCCCTGCTCCAGGTCCGCGATCTCAAGCAGCACTTCCCGATCGAAGAGGGCCTGATCATCAGGCGGCGAGTCGGCAGCATCCGGGCGGTCGACGGCGTCAGCTTCGACATCGGCAGCGGCGAGACGCTGGGCCTGGTGGGCGAGTCAGGCTGTGGAAAATCCACGACCGCGCGCTCGATCGCCCAGCTGTACCGGCCGACGTCCGGCAGCGTGCTGCTGGAGGGCCGCGATCTGTGCCGGCTGCCCGTCGACGAGCTGCTCGCCGCTCGGCGCAATCTCCAGATGATCTTCCAGGACCCCTACGCGTCGCTGAACCCGCGAATGGCGGTGGGAGAGATCATCGGCGAGCCGCTGGTGATCTATGCGCGGCGCGGCATCGTCAGGATGACGGCGGCTGAAATCGGCGAGAGGGTCCAATCCCTGATGGAGCGCGTCGGGCTGAACCGCATGTTCCGCAACCGGTACCCGCACGAGTTCTCGGGAGGCCAGCGGCAGCGCATCGGAGTGGCCCGGGCCCTCGCCCTCGAGCCGAGGCTGATCCTGGCCGACGAGCCGGTGAGCGCGCTCGACGTCTCGATCCAGTCCCAGATCCTGAACCTGCTCGCCGACCTGCAGCAGGAGATGGGCCTCTCCTACCTGTTCATCGCCCACGATCTCGGCGTCATCGAGTACATCTCGCACCGCGTTGCGGTCATGTACCTGGGCCGCATTGTGGAGCTGGCCTCGTCGGCCGACCTGTACCGCAGGCCTCTGCACCCCTACACGCAGGCGCTGCTGTCGGCGGTCCCGATCCCGGACCCGGCCGTCGAGCGCAGGCGGCGGCGGATCATCCTGAGCGGCGACGTGCCTTCGCCCGACACCGAGCGGGCCGACTGCCACTTCTACGACCGCTGCCCGGTCCGCATGGACAAGTGCCGCCGTCACGTGCCGCCGCTGCAGAGCGTCGACGGCAGCCACCAGGTGGCCTGCTACAGGTACTTCGAGCCCGAGTAGCCCCGGGGGGGCTATCTCTCGATCGCGATTCCCGAAAGGCGCGAGACCTCGCCGGCGAACTCCCGCAGGCGATCGCCGGCCGCCCCTCTGGCCATATCGATCCTGAAGCTCCTGCCCTCGTCGACCGAAATCGACAGCGACACCACCGAGCGGCCCATCGACTGCCTGCTCTCGGCGAGGCGCAGGCCCCTGACCTGGGAAATCGACCAGCGCCGGTCACGGGTGAGGCCGACGATGCCGACCCGGTACGCGACGTCCTGCGGCGAGAAGATCCACCTCTCGTCGTAGACCGCAGCCATGACGCTGGCGGCGAACAGCACGTAGGCGACGATGTTGGACCGGTCGATGAGACGCTCGGAGGCCGATGCGAGGGCAGCGAGCAGGAGGGCCGCGATCGCCACGAATCCGATCCTGTAGAGCAGCGAAACCGAGTACTCGAGACGGTCGGGACCCCTGCGCTTGATTGACAACCAGCCGGCTCCGAGCATGGCGTTCAGTAGATCGAGCCGACTTCGAGCTGGTACTTGCCCCCGGCGTCCTGCCGGGTCCACCGGATGATCTTGGTCACCACCTGACCGGGCCGCCCCAGAGGCACTTCCTGGCCCTGCACCGTGAGCCGGACCGCTCCGGCGTTCGAGACCCACAGCCGGATCTGCCGCTGGACGTTGTCGAGCACGAAGGTCTCGCCCTTCTGGAAGAAACGCTGGTCTCTGGCGGTTTCGTCGGAGAGATAGCGGAACAGCGTGCTGCCGCGGAAATCGGCGTTGACCGTGAATACCGAGGGGGCATCGGCCGTCACGATCACCTGCTTCTCGGCAACGTCGACCGCGGCGGCGGGCACAGCCGGCGCGGGGGCCGGCGCAGGCGCGGACGCAGGGGCGGCCGACGCTGCGGCGGGGGGCGCGGCCGGCTGCGGGGCGGCGACCGCACCCGCTCCGTCCACGAGCCGGGTCAGCCCGAGGTTGATCCGCCTCCTGGCCTGCAGCAGGTCGATGTCGTTGAACACGATCTTGAGGTCCGGCTTGGAATCCAGATCGAGATCCACGAACCGGTCCTCGCTGTAGGCCAGGCGCACCATGCCCCCCGGCACGGTGAGCTCGACGCGGTTGTCGCTCACGGTCGTGATCTCGACGCGGTAGCGCCGATCGCCCATGGAGACCGAAACGACGTCCTTTTCGTTGAACCACTGCGTCAGGGCGTCGCTCTGGAACACGACCTCTTCGACGCCCTTGGGCCTGGCGGGCGCAGCGGCGGCCGCCTCGGGAGCTGCGCCCCGGGAGCGCAGCAGCAGAGCCAGTCCGCCGCCCAGCAGCGCGAGCACCACGACCGCCGCGATCGCCAGGAGCTTGATCGGCGGCGTGCGCCGGCTCGCCAGCAGCTCCTCCATCGGAAGCGGCTGCTCCTGGATCTTGATGTTGCGGTACAGCGCCACCAGCTCGTCCCGCGGCAGCCCGAGGTAGTCGGCGTAGTTGCGCAGAAAACCGGTCAGGTAGGTCTCGCCCGGGAAGGCGGAAAAGTCCTCCTGCTCCAGCGCCTCGATGTAGCGGCGGGAAATGCGCGTGTCGCGAGCGATCTGCTCCACGGTAATATTGCGTTTCTCGCGGGCGGCCTTCAGGATTTCGCCGAGCGACTCCATGCTCACTCCGTCTCGAAAAGGAAGTTCCGATACACGTTGGCGCTCGCCGGCGGCCGGTAGTCGAAGCGAGCGTCGGGGATGCCCTGGTTGGTCCGGACGTTCCTGATGTCCATCACGATCTCGCGCGTGCCGGTGGATCCCGCGACTCGGCGTATCATCAGGTTCTTGTCGAAGGCGATCTCCAGCCGCCGGAAGCCGTCCAGCGACAGGCTCTGGAACTTGAGCTTGGTCACCATCTCGCGCGAGCCCTCCTCGAGGGGAACCGGCTCGGGTCCCACCACGTACGCGGCGCTGTAGTGAGTCCTGAGGTAGCTCAGCTCGCGGCTCGATGCCATGAGCGCCAGGGCGGCTTCGCTGCGCCTCTGCAGCTTCTGCTCGAGCACGTACGAGTAGCGCGGCACGTAGACGACCAGCGTTTCGCCGTTGGAGGCAAGGACCTGCTCGCGCGGCCGGGTAAAATCGATGCGAAGCTTGTTGGGGCTCTTGTAGGCGAGCCGTCCGGTCATCGGCTCCTGTTCGCCCTCGGAGCTGATGGTCACGTCCGCCTGGTAGTCGCGTATTCCGCCGAACTTCTGCGAGACGCGCTCGAGAAAGACCGCCGGCGTGACGATGTCCTGAGCTGCGGCCGCACCCGCCGCAAGAACGAGCGCGGCCAGGACGGCCGCGCCGGAAACGCGCTTCATGGTGACGATCAATCTTAGCGATCATCAGGCGTTTGTCAAGCAACAGGATGTTGCGAGCCCGGAAGCGACAGGGCGCTCTGGTCCCGAGCGAAGCCCGGGAATGCCACAGGCCCCTGGCGAGGACAGGGATGTCCCCATGCGAAGCATGGGCCCCGACGCGTACAGGAGATTGACATCAGCGCCGGGGCAGGCAACAGGCGCCGGCGACCCGCCCGGACTCAGCCGCTGCCGCCGTCGGTCTGCACGTAGCGGGCGACCAGGTAGCGGAGGTGGTCGTCGTCGAGCTTGAGCGGCCCGCCGCAGGAGGCGCAGCGCATCCTGCCGTCGACCGCCGTCCGCGATGCGCAGCCCACGCAGTAGATGCGGCCGCAGGCGGTGCAGCGGCCCGCGGGGCAGTCTGCGGGCGGCTCGCCGCGCAGCCGCAGGGCGGGCTGCGGGGGCACCTCGCGCGGCACCCACCAGGAGCGGTCGCACTCGCTGCAGCGCAGCTCGGTCTCCCACCCGCCGCGTATGCGCTCGCGCAGCCGCAGGGCTCGCTCGTTGCCCGGCTCCTCGGCCAGGACCGCCTCCGCGATCCCGCGGGCCTCCTCGACCCGCCCCCGCTCCAGGTGCAGCCGCGCCAGGTTCACCCGCAGGTCCGCGTTGCTGGGATCGAGCTCCAGGCCCGCCTGCAGCGAGAGCTCGGCGCGGCGCCAGGCGCCCTGCACCAGCGCCAGGTGAGCGTTCAGGTTGTAGACCTCCGGCGAGGGGCTCTCCTCGGCGAGCCAGCCGAGCAGCTCCTCCGCCCTGAGGATCATGTCGGTCTCGATGCAGGCCGCCGCGAGGTTCTTCGCGATCTCGACGTTGGTCGCGTCGGCCTCCAGGGCCCGCTCGTAGTCGGCGATCGCCGACGCCAAGTCGCCGTCCAGCGCCGCGATGTTGCCCCTCTGGTTCAGCAGCCGCGCGTCGCCGGGATGGCGCTCCAGGGCCTGTTCCAGCACGCGCCTGGCCTCGGCAAGCGATCCCGAGCGCGTGAGCGCCTCGGCCAGGTTCGCCGAGACGTCCGGATCGGCGGCTGTCGCCTGGAGGGCGGTCCGAAAGGCCGCAATCGCCTCCTCGGTGCGGCCGTCGGCCAGCAGCAGCTGGCCGTGCAGGTTGTTGATCCAGGGGTCCTCGGGCGCCAGGGCGAGCGCCTCGGCCAGGTCGGCCCTGCAGTCCTGCCCCAGCAGGTGCAGGCTCTCGGCGAGGCGGAAGCGGTACAGCGCACTCGCCGGCTCCAGCGCCGCGGCGCGGCGCAGCGGCTCCAGCGCCTGCTGCCGCCGCCCCGTCTCGATCAGCAGCAATCCGTAGAGGTAGCTCACGCCGCTGTCTTCGCATCCCTCGTCCACAAGCTCGCGCAGCAGCGCCTCGGCTTCGCGCTTTCGGCCTTCGTGAAAGTGCACCTTGGCCTCGATGGCCCGGGCCTCGACGTCGTGCGGCTCGATGCGGCGCATGTGCGCGAGCACGGGCGCGAGGTCGTCGTAGGCCTCCTGGCGGAACAGTTCCCGGGCGGCCGCGCGGAACAGCGGCAGCGCCTCGCCGTCGCGGCCCCGCGCCACCAGCACTCGGGCGGCGTTCGCCTGGTACAGCGGCATGCCCGGCTCGAGGGCTGCAGCCTTGAGGTAGGCGGCCTCCGCCTCCTCGAGCCTGCCGAGCGAGTGACTGACGTTGCCGGCGAGGTTCCACAGGATCGAGTCGGAGTCGAACCGCGGCAGGATCCGCCGCAGGGCGGCATCGGCTTCCGGATACCGGTCGAGCAGGTAGAGGAGGTTGGCCTTTTCCTTGAGCGCACCCTCGTGGCCGGGATCCACGCGCAGCGTCCGCTCGACGGCCTCGAGGGCCTCGGCGTACAGGCGCAGCCGCAGGAGGCACTCGGCGAGCAGGAACAGCTCCTCTGCCGTGCCGGCGCGGCCGCGCAGGCCGCGTCGCAGCTGCACAACCGCAGCGGCGTACTGCTGCCGCTCCGCGAACCCGCGCGCCAGAGTGAGCCGGTGCTCGGCGCTCGCGGGCACCACCTCGACCCATCGCGCGTACGCCCGCTCGACTTCGATCGGCCGGGATTCCAGCGACAGGCTCTCGAAGGCAAAGCGCGCTTGGGGCCTCTCCTCGTAGTTCTGAGCGGCCAAGCCGAAGCGTCCGCTGCCGATCGTATCGTCGTCGACCTCGCCGATCCACTCGTCGTCGACGTAGAACGAGAAGTGAGACCCGCGCGCGATGACGCGCAGCTGGTTGTCGGCGGGGCTGATGAGGGGATTGGCGGTCCAGCCGATCAGCGGCGCAGGGTTGCCGTTGAACACCAGGTCGAAGCGGAACAGGCCCCGGTTGGAGACCAGGAAGTAGTAGAAGCTCGACTCGTCGACGTAGCGCAGCACGAAGCCGACGGCCGAATGGCCGTTGGACTCCTCAAAGCGGGCTCGCGCCTCGACGACCAGGTCGTCGAACCGGTGCTCGCTGTTGGTCGTCCAGGCAAAGAGGCTTTCGCGCTTGAGCAGCAGGTGAAAGCGGCGCCGCTCGGTCCAGGCGCGGTAGTCGGCCGAATCCTGCTCTTCGAGACGACGGCGATCGAGCCACCGGAACGAAGTCCTCCAGTGCTCCCGGCCGATGGCCTCGGGGTCAGTGCGCTTTCGCCGCCAGGGAAACAGCATCGGGTTGGTGTCGCGCCTCGGTCGGCCGCCGGCGCGGGCGCATTATAGCGAGGGTCTCGGGAGCACGTCCACGGCCGGGCGTCCACTCCCAGCATACAGCCCGGCAGGCAGGTCGTCAGGGCGCCGGCTTGATCTCGCTCTCCTTGTCGATGACGTCGTGGGCGCCGCCTTCGCGCAGGCTGGTGGCCGAGATGACGGCCAGGCGGGCGTTCCTCTGGAAATCGGGGATCGTGCGCGAGCCGCAGTTGCACATCGTCGACCGGATCTTGCGCAAGGTCAGCTCGACGTTGTCCTTGAGCTTTCCGGCGTAGGGGATGTAGACGTCGACCCCCTCTTCGAAGGCCAGGCGTCCCTCCTCCGAGTCGCCCTCGGCGTAGCGCTGCCAGTTGCGCGCCCGGTTGGAGCCTTCGCCCCAGTACTCCTTGACGAACCCGCCCTGCACGCGCAGCCGCCGGCCCGGCGCCTCGTCGAAGCGGGCGAAGTACCGGCCCATCATGACGAAATCCGCCCCCATGGCCAGGGCGAGGGCGATGTGGTAGTCGAGCACGACTCCGCCGTCGGAGCAGATGGGCACGTACCAGCCGGTCTCGGCGAGGTACTCGTCGCGCTCCCGGGCGACGTCGATCACCGCCGAAGCCTGTCCGCGGCCGATGCCCTTCTGCTCGCGCGTGATGCAGATCGAGCCGCCGCCGATGCCGACCTTGACAAAGTCGGCGCCGGCGCTGACCAGGTAGCGGAACCCCTCGCCGTCGACCACGTTTCCGGCCCCGACGGCGATCGAGAAGTTCTCCTTGACAAAGCGGATCGTGTCGGCCTGCCACTCGGAGTAGCCGTCCGAAGAGTCGATGCACAGCACGTCGGCTCCGGCTTCGACCAGCGCGGGCACGCGGTCGCGGAAGTCGTGGGTGTTGATCCCCGCCCCCACCAGCAGCCGCTTCTCCGCGTCGACCAGCTCGTCGGGGTTCTCCCGGTGCTCGTCGTAGTCCTGGCGGAACACCAGGTAGCAGAGCCTCTGCTGCTCGTCGATGATCGGCAGGCTGTTGAGCTTGTGGGCCCAGATCAGGTCGTTGGCCTCCCTCAGCCCGATGCCCTCCCGCCCGCAGACCAGGCGCTCGAAGGGCGTCATGAGGGCGGCGACCGGGGTGTCGAGGCCGAGCCGGTCGGCGCGGTAGTCGCGGCCGGTGAGGATCCCCAGCAGCCTGCCGGTGGGCGATCCGTCGTGCGTGACGGCCATCGTGGTATGGCCGGTGCGGCGGGCGAGAACCAGAACGTCCCGCAGCGTCGCCTCGGCCCTGATGTTGGAGTCGCTGCGCACGAAGCCGGCCTTGAAGCGCTTGACCCGCTGCACCATGTCGGCCTGAGCCTGGATCGGCTGCGACTGGTAGATGAACGCCAGGCCGCCGCAGCGCGCCAGCGCGATCGCCAGGTTGTGGTCCGAGACCGCCTGCATGATCGACGAGACGAGGGGGACGTTGAGCTGAAGCGGCGGAGTCCCGCCTTCGGCGAACTTGACGAGCGGCGTCGCCAGGCTCACGTTGTCCGGGACGCACTCACGGGTCGTCAGGTTCGGCAGCAGCAGGTACTCGCTGAACGTCCTGGAAACCTCCGGCAGATATGTGGCCATCGTTGCCCTCCCTTCACTCTGAGCGGGCTTCAGCGGCCAGCCCGGCATGCAGGCTGCGGATGCGCTGCAGGCTGTCGGCCACCAGCCGCTCCGCCTCCTCGACCTTGTAGCGGTCCGAAGGCACCCATCGGCGCGTGCGCAGCCGGTAGGGCCGCAGGCCGGCCCGCATCTCCTCCAGCGAGCAGAACAGCCGGTCCGGCCTCGGCCGGTCGACCCAGCGGTCGCCCAGCGTGCGCTCGAGGCCCGCGAACCAGCGCACGTACTGCTCGATCCGCTCCCCGTCGAAGTAGCCCACGGGGGCGAGCAGCTCGAGCAGCCTCTGCAGCCGCTCGTTGCGCAGGTAGCGGTGGTAGTGCGCCACGAAGAGGCTCTCGGAGACGAACAGCGGGCTGCCCCACACGGTGAGGCGCTTGCGCCGCACCGTCGAGCCGCTCTGCACGATCTCGATGCCGACGCCCTGGCCGGCCGCGAGCACCTCGTCCTCGACGTTGGCGCAGGGCACCGTGTTCATCCCGGGGAACAGCCTGCGCACCAGCTCCTCGTATCGGCCCTTGACGAAGACCGGCATCCGGTGCTGCGCCAGCCAGCGGAAGCTCAGGTCCGACCTCCGCAGCCCCGGGCCCGAGATCAGGAAGAACCCCACGAAGTCCCCGATCTCGCGCCCGGCCCGCTCGTCGTAGGAGGCGAGCCCCGCCGACCCGGCCACGCGCAGGTCCGTGTCGCCGACCAGGTTGTAGTTGTAGAGCCCCCACTTGGTGACGCGGCTCGGGTCGCGGAGAAAGGGCTGGCACATGGCCAGCAGCTCG
>CAZKGO010000012.1:0-23891 GCA_964552235.1 uncultured Spirochaetales bacterium
AGAGATACCTTGGCCGCATAGCGAGGGAGGAGCCTGATTCCGTCCTGCTGATCGATGCCGCGTACATGGGGCTGGCGGCGGGCGAGTACCGGCTCCTCGATCTGGAGGAGACCGTGCCGCTTGAGCTGTCGACACACGGTGTTTCCCTGCGCCTGCTCGTGGATCTCCTCGCGCCAAGCCTCAAGGGCAGAGTCTCCCTGCTGGGGATCCAGCCCGCGAGGCTCACGCTGGGCCAGGGGCTGTCGAGGCGGATCAAGCGCACGCTCCGATTCCTGGAGGCCCGGCTGACGGAGGCATGCTGACATGACGGGATACGTCGCCGCGTTCCTGGTGTTCCCCGGCTTTCTGTTCACAGTCACGGTGGGACTGTTGAGCACCTGGGTCGACCGCAAGGTGACTGCCCGCGTTCAGTGGCGGGTGGGTCCGCCGCTGCTGCAGCCTGTCTACGATTTCGTAAAGCTGCTGGGCAAGGAGACCCTGGTACCCACGACCGCCAGCCGCGCGGTCTTCCTGGTTGCTCCGATCGTCGGGCTGACATCCGTGACCCTGGTGTCCACGATCCTCTGGCTTTCCAACTTGTGGCGTGTTTCGTTCGTGGGAGACCTGATCGTCGCGGTCTACCTGCTTGTCATGCCGTCGGTCGCCGTGATGACAGGAGGCCTGGCCAGCGGCAATCCGCTGGCCGCGGCCGGGGTGAGCCGGGAGATGAAGCTGATTCTCGCCTACGAGTTGCCGTTCCTGCTTTCTCTCGCCGTGGTGATGCTGAAAAGTGACGGGATCCTGCGGCTGGCGGAGATCGCCTCGGTTCCGGCTGCAGCCAGCGTCTCCGGCGCCGCGGCCGCCGTCGTGGCTCTCCTGTGCGTCCAGGCCAAACTCGGCTTCACGCCGTTCGACGTCTCCGAGGCCGAGACCGAGCTCATGGGCGGCCCTTACGTGGAGTACTCGGGCGTCGCGCTCGCGGTCTTCAAGCTGACTCAGGCGATGATGCTCTTCACTCTGCCCGTGTTCCTGATCACCGCGTTCCTGGGGGGTATTCGCCTCTCGGGCTGGGGGATCGCGTGGGCAGTCGTGAAGTACCTGGCCATCCTGGTCCTGCTGATCGTGATCAAGAACACCAACCCGCGTGTGCGGATCGACCAGGCGCTGCGCTTCTTCTGGTTCGTCCTGACCCCGGTCGCGATCGCGGCGCTCGGGCTGGCGATGGTCGGCCGGAGCCTGGGGTTGTCATGGTTGTGAGCTTCGAGGAGACCAAGAGATGAGATTCGGCATCCTGCACGTCCCGGTCCTGCTCCCGCTGGCTGCGGGAGCGATCAGCTTTCTCATCCCGCTCAGGGTCAAGATTCTGCGCGAAGCCCTCGCCCTGCTCGCGGCTGCGGCAGGATTTGTTGCGGCCCTCTGGGTCGGTCTGCAGCCGGTCGCCGACGCGCGCCTGCCGCTTCTGCAAATTGGCGCGTTCGATCTCGGCGTGGATCTTGCGCTTGCGCCCCTGTCGCGCTTGATCCTGCCGTTCGCCGCCGGATTGGGGTTTCTGACGTGTCTGTATTCGACCTCCTACTTGGCAGGGACCGGACGGCAGCGGGAGTACTACGCATTCTTCCTGTTCGCCCTGGGCGGAGCGGCGGGGGTCCTTACCGTCAATCACCTGATCGCCCTGCTGGTCTTCTGGGAGATCGTCACGGCGTCCCTTTACTTCCTGATCTGCACTGGCGGCCCCGAAGCCAGGGCCGGCGCGACCAAGAGCTTCGCCATGTTGGGAGGGGGCGACGGATGCCTGCTTCTCGGCATCGGTCTGCTGTGGCTCGCCAGCGGATCCTTTACGATGAGCGGCCTCCAGGTGCGTCTGGACGGCGCCGTGCCCATTGTTGCCTTTGTCCTGCTGACGGTCAGCGCCATCACCAAGGCGGGCGCCATGCCTCTTCACTCGTGGATCCCGGCAGCCAGCGAGGGAGCTCCGGCTTCGGTGATGGCCTTTCTGCCCGCCTCTGTGGACAAGCTGCTCGGAATCTACCTGCTGGCTGTGCTCGTCACCCGCGTGTTCGTTCTCACCAGCGCCATGGGTCTCGCCCTCATGATCATCGGCGCCGTGACCATCGTGGGCGCGGTGATGGTGGCCATGGTTCAGCACGACCTGCGCAGGCTGCTGGCCTATCACGCCGTCAGTCAGGTGGGCTACATGGTGCTGGGCATAGGCACGCTCACGTCGGTCGGAATCGTCGGAGGCGTGTTCCACATGCTGAACAACGCGATTTACAAGAACTGCCTGTTCTTGTGTACCGGGGCGGTGGAAAGAAGGGCCGGCAGCACCGACCTGGCGGACCTGGGAGGTCTGGCGAGAGCCATGCCCGCGACCTTTGTCGTGTTCCTCGTTTCGGCCCTTGCCATCTCGGGTGTGCCGCCCCTGAACGGATTCGTTTCGAAGTGGCTCGTGTACCAAGGGATCATCGAGGTGGGCACAAACGCGTCTCTCGTGTTCCTGGTGGCCGCGATGTTCGGCAGCGCACTGACGCTGGCCAGCTTCGTCAAGGCCATCTACGCAGCATTCCTCGGCATCCGATCGCAGCGGACCGAAAGGGTCAAAGGCGACGCCGGCGTCGCGATGCTGATTCCGATGATCGCGCTGGCGCTGCTTTGCGTCGTGTTCGGGGTAGCCTACAGCTTCCCGACGAAGGCCTTGATGACCGGGGTAGTCGGAGGCTTGGTCACGCTGTCGGGGATCTGGAGCTCCACCGCGGCCACCGGGCTCATTGCCGTCGGCCTGCTCGTGGGTGTCGCCATATACCTTCTTGGGAAGTATCGCAGCTCCGCGCGTACCGTGGCGCCATTCACGGGCGGCGAGGTGCTGGCGGGCGACACCGGCCGGATCGTTGGGACTCACTTCTACGACACCCTCAAGGCAATGCCGCTCCTGAAGGGCGCGTACGCAGCGCAGGAAAAGGGACGCCTGGACCCGTACACGTGGCTCGGAGGTCTGGGGCTCCGGATCACGGCACTTCTGCGGCGGCTGCACAACGGGTTGCTCTCCTGGTACCTCTCCTGGAGCCTGGCGGGGATCATCATCCTGGCGGTGCTCTTCTCCCTTTTCCGTTAAGGGGGTTCTATGGGAACAGAGGTCTTTCTTCTGATTCTTCTCGTCTTCATGATCCTTGGGGCGCTGATCGCCGTGGAAACCGGGAACCTGCTCTCCTCGGTGATCTCTCTGGGGGCGATTGGAGTGGGCACCAGCGTAGCCTTTCTCTTCCTGATGGCTCCGGACCTGGCCATCGTGCAGATCGCTGTAGAAACGGTGATGGTCATCCTACTGATCCGGGCCACGATCGCGAGGGACGTTGTTCCTCAGAGAGGCCATGTCGGCTGGGGAGCGCTCGCGGTCGTCGTCGTGCTGCTGGTCGGGCTGCTCGCCTTTGGCGCCCATGCTTTCCAGGACCTGGCGCGCTTCGGCGAGCCGATCATCGCCGCCGTTGCAGGGGCTCCTTCCAACCGCTACGTGGAAAAAGGGCTCCAGGAGACAGGAGCTGCCAACATCGTCTCCGCGGTCATCCTCGACTACCGGGCTTACGACACCCTTGGCGAAGCCACGGTGCTGTTCGTCTCCATCATCGGGGCGCTCTCGATCCTCAGGGTCAGGGGCTGGACCAAGGGCGGGAGGCAGCGATGAAGGGTATGAGCATCATCGTGAAGACCGTGACGCGCTGGGTCAAGGTCTTCATCTTTCTCTACGGAGTCTACGTCGTGCTCACCGGGCACCTGACCCCCGGGGGAGGATTCGCCGGAGGAGTCATTATCGCGTGCTCCTACATCCTGCTCACCCTCGCCTACGGCAAGGAGTTCGCCCTGGAACGGCTTGGTCCCAGGATGGCGGCCGGGCTGGACAGCGGCGGGGCTCTGCTTTTCCTGATAACCGCCCTGTTCGGCGTCGGCTATGGGGGGATTTTTTTCGCGAACTTCCTGCAGAAGCGCTTCCCCGGGAGGGAGTTTCAGCTCGCCAGCTCCGGCATCATCCCCATCTGCAACATCGCCATCGGGCTGAAGGTGGGGGCGTCGCTGTTCCTGGTCTTCACCATTCTCTCCGTCCTGCGCATCGTCCTGGAAGCAGACGGCACGCACACGATGGTGCAGCACTGGCCGGAAGGGAAAGAGGAGGAGTGAGCGGTGGTCTACATCCTCTGTTTCGCCCTGTTCCTGCTCGGCCTGTACTGCGTGCTGACCAAGAAAAACACGGTGAAGATCGTGGTGGGGCTTGCCATCATGGAGTACGCCACGAACCTCTTTCTCGTCCTGCTGGGCTACCGCAAGGACGGGGTGGCGCCGATCGTGGATCGGAGCACCGATCCCCTGGAGTTCCTGGCCCGGTGCGTGGACCCTCTGCCGCAGGCGCTGGTGCTGACCGCCATTGTCATCGGCCTGGGGGTGACCGCGATGGCGATCGCCCTCTGCATCCGCCTGTATGAGAAGTACGGGACCTTCGACGTTTCCGAGATCAGGAGATTGAAGGGATGACGGCGATCCTCCTTCCGCTGCTGGTGGCCGTCCCTTTGGCGGTCGCCTTTCTGATTCCCATGGTGGCCCGCCGGTCGGGCAGGCTCGCCGATGTCCTCGGCAACGTCGCCACCCTGGCACTGCTGGCTCTCGCGGTCCTGGCGTTCCCGATAAGGGGGGCATACAGGATCGGGGGCTGGAATCCACCGATCGGAATCAGCTGGGTCCTGGACGGCCTCACCAATCTGATGCTGGTGGTGGTCAACCTCGTGAGCTTCGCGGCAACGCTTTTCTCCGTGCAGTACATGGAGCAGTACGCAGCCAAGCACAGGTACTATGCCCTGTTCCTGCTGATGGTGGCCGGCATGAACGGGGTAGTACTTACTGGCGATCTCTTCAACCTCTTCGTGTTCCTGGAAATCGCCTCGATCTCGTCCTACGCCCTCGTGGCTTTCGGAGGCAGGCACGAAGAGCTGGAGGCCTCCTTCAAATACGTGGTGCTGGGAAGCATTGGCTCCACCTTGGTGCTGTTCGGCATCGGCTTCGCGTACGGGTTGACCGGTTACCTCAACATGGCGGCGATCTCCATGGCCATCACCAGCAGGCAGTCGGGACCTCTGCTGGTGCTGGCCTCGGTGTTTTTCATCGTGGGCTTTGGGATCAAGGCTGCCCTGGTCCCCTTCCATCCCTGGCTTCCGGATGCCCACCCGTCGGCCCCGGCTCCCATCTCGGCGATGCTCTCCGGGGTCCTGATCAAGGCCCTGGGGGTGTACGCCCTGAGCCGCGTATTGTTCAATGCGATCGGCGTCACCGCCCTCACCGGCGCAGCGCTCGTGGCCGTAGGCGTTCTCTCCATGGTCGTCGGCGTGTTCCTGGCCGTGGGGCAGTGGGACTTCAAACGCCTCCTGGCCTACCACTCAATCAGCCAGATGGGCTACGTCGTGCTGGGCATCGGGTTGGGCGGCTACGTTCTGGCGTCCGGCGGGTCACGCGACACGGCTGCTCTGGCCATGCTGGGCGGGATCTTCCATTTGGCGAACCATTCGGTGTTCAAGTCCCTGCTGTTCCTCTGCTCCGGCTCCATCGAGTATGCTACCGGTACGCGCCAGTTGAAGGAGATGGGCGGCCTGCGGGAGAGGATGCCCCTCACCAGGGCCACTTGCACAGTCGCCTCTCTATCCATAGCGGGTGTACCGCCGCTGAATGGCTTTTGGAGCAAGCTCATCATCATCATCGCGGCTTTCCAGGCCGGATTCCCCTGGCTGGCAGCTGTCACGGTGCTGGTCAGCCTGGTCACGCTGATTTCGTTTCTCAAAGTGCTCCGCTACGCGTTCCTGGGAACGCTGTCCGAGGCTCTCAGGCAGGTCCGGGAGGCACCAGCCCTTATGTCGGTCGCGCTGGTGATGCTGGCCGTGCTCTGCGCGGGGATGGGGCTCCTGCTCATTCCGGGCGCAAGGCAGCTCGTTCTGGACCCGGCGGTGGCCTCGTTGAGCCAGGGCCTGGGGTATGCCCGGTCGGCTCTCGCGGGATTCTAGGAGGGGAGGCGATGCGCAGGATTTCCCTGTTCCTGGTCTCCATGGTGATCTGGTACCTGTTCAGCTGGCCGTATGATTTCCGCGCCCAGATCATGGATTGGCAGATCTTCATCGCGGGCGTCGTGTTCTCCGCTGCGGCGAGTCTGCTGTTTGTGGAAGTGTTCACGAAGCAGCCGCTGAAGCTCTTCTCGCTGAGGCGCTATTTCTGGGCTCTCTGCTACGTTCCGGTATTCTTCTGGTACATGCTCGTGGCTAACCTCGACGTCATGTATCGGGTGATCCATCCCGGACTGCCTATCCGGCCTGGCATTGTGAAAGTGAGGACGCGCCTCCGGAGCGAGTCCGCCAGGACCGCCCTTGCCAACTGCATCACTCTGACGCCGGGAACCATGACGGTGGACATCACGGACGACGGCACGCTTTACATTCACTGGATCAATGTCAAGGCCACGGACGTGGACGAAGCGAGCCGGAGGATTGTGGCCCAGTTCGAGCCGTTCGTATCGAGGATATTCGACTGAGAGGGGTTACGGATGGCGACGGTTTTCCAGGTGTACTTCGGCGTGCTGGCCCTTTGCTGCTTCATGTGCCTGTACCGCATAGCGCGGGGACCCACGGCACCGGATCGCACGGTGGCAATCGACATCCTGGGGATCGTGATCGTAGGGTTCTGCGCACTCATGGCGGTGATCACTGGAAAGGACTACTACATCAACATCGCGATCACCTGGTCGCTGCTGAGCTTCATCGGCACGATAGCGCTGGCGAAGCACTTGGAGGGGAGGGGCTTCGATGAGTGAGCAGATCGGCACGGTATTGCTCGGAATCGGGCTCGCCTTTACCTTTTTCGGCTGTCTGGGGCTGGTGAGGCTTCCGGACATCTACAACCGGCTGCAGGCCAGCACCAAGTGCGTGACCTTTGGCACGATTTTCACGCTGGTCGGAGCGGCCGTGTTCGTGGGGCTGAACGCGCTGGGCATCAAGGCCCTCTTGTGCCTCGCGTTCATCCTCATCACCTCCCCGACAGCGGCCCACGCGATTGCGCGCGGAGCCCACCACGCCAGGGTCAGGCTCTGGCAAGGGAGCGTCATCGATCGCTACGCGGAGGATAGAGAGGAAAGGGACGAACCCTGAAGACCGCGAGGCTCGCGCCGCCGAACAGCGAAGCTGGCTCCTGAGCAGGCTCTGGTGGCTCGTCCTTTCGCTCTGGATCACACTCCTGATGGTTCTCGGGATGCTCGCGTTGCCGCGCGTCGATTCGGCTGCGGCGAGGGTGGGGATCGTTTTCGCGGTAAGCCTGGTGGGAACCGTGTCCTGCGGGGTCCTGTTGCTCAACTCTCCGCAGGTAGCGACCGGTCGCAGGCAGGCCAGCCAGTTCCGCTCGTTCTGCGAGGCCATCCGGCAAGCCGCGCGTACGCTCGAGTTGCAGGAAATCCTCGATTCGGCCTCGAAGGTCATCCTGGATGTGACAAAGGTCCGAGGCTGCTCGATCAAGCTGCTCGATCCCAAGACGGGAAAGATACGGGCCGGGTCTGTCGCCGGGCTCGACCAGCGGCGGGTCGATCACGCTCTCGAAGTGGTGGAGAGCATGCACCAGCGCGGAATGATGACCCGCGAGTCGATCATCGTCCACGACGTGCTGTTGCGCGACTTCCCGGCCGTGAACGAACAGTTCGAGTCCCTTATCTGTGTACCGCTCCGCCTGGAGGAAAAGCTTCTTGGCGCCATCTGCATCTTTGGAGAGCAGGGGCAGAGGTTGTCACCGGAGATGGTTTCGCTCCTCTCCAGCCTCGGCGACGTCGTGTCGCTTGCCATAGCCCACGCTCTCGTCTACGAGGATCTGAAGAACCTGGTGCAGGCCAAGACGAGGTTCATGTTCCAGACCTCGCATGAGCTGCGCTCGCCTCTAGGCACCATCCAATCGCTGGCCAGGACGCTCCTCGAGGGCCACGCGGGCGATCTCCCGCCGAAGCAGAGGGACTTGCTCTCGAGGATCGACTTCCGCTGCCAGGCACTCTCGGACGTCGTCGGCGATTTGCTGACGCTGGCTGTCGGAAGAGCGGCGCTCACTCCGCTCAAACAGGGGCGTGTGGATTTCCTCAAGCTGGTGACGGAATCGGCCGCTTTCTACGAGACAAGAGCTCTGGAGAAGAAGATCGCCCTCGAGGTCCGCTTCAGCGTCCAGGAAGCGACCATTCTGGGCAGCGAAGAGGGCCTGCGGTCCGTGGTTACGAATCTGCTGTCCAACGCCATCAAGTACACGCCGGAGGGCGGCAGGGTCTCCCTGCGGCTGTTCGAGAGCAAGGGGAAAATGGTGTTCGAGGTCAGTGACACAGGCATCGGCATTCCCAAGCAGGAGCAGGCGCAGCTCTTCGGAGAGTTCTTCAGAGCTTCGAACGCCAGGGCGGCCTCGCAGACAGGCACGGGGCTGGGTCTGGCGATCGTAAAGGCGACGGTCGAGCAGCACGGCGGCTCCATCGAGCTGGAAAGCGACCAGGACAAGGGCACCACCTTTCGCGTCTTCCTCGGCAGGGCGGGTGGAGAATCCAGCGGACAAGGGACGCGAGGCCAAGCCCTGGCGTGACCCGGCGCGACAGCCGGTAACGACCGTGCGTGCGCGCAACAACAGGCTCTGCTACCTGGGCCTCACCGACATGTACTCTTCGAGCTCGTGAATGTGGAAACTCTGTTGCGAGATCACGTGCTCCTGCTGGCTGATGTACTCCTGCACGACGTCGCGCATGGACACCACGCCGACGACCTCGTCATTTTCGACCACCGGCAGGTGGCGCACTTTCTTCTCGATCATCAAGCCCATGCAGTCATGGACTCTGGTGTCCGGACGAACGACCACCACCCGCGAACTCATGACCTCCTTGACCCGTGTGATGGCCGCGTCCCTTCCCTTGATCATGTCCCTGCGCGCGTGATCCCGCTCCGAGAAGACTCCGTGCAACTTGCCGGTCTCGTCGATTACCATGACGGCCCCTATGTCGTGCTCGGCCATGATCTCGAGGGCTTGGTACACGGTGGCGTCCGGGCCTACCGCAAACACCTGTTTCGGTCTTCCTGCAAGAAGGTCCCTTACCTGCAACTTGTCCATTGCCGCATTCCTCCCGTCAAAGACCTGCGTGCAACCCTTCCTTGTGGCCAGCCTCCCGCGGCCGCGATTCTGATGCGAGCACGACTCCTGCTCTCTGCCGATGCCACAGCCGACGTCGCACCGATGCGCACGGGCGCAGGTTCGATCCGTCGTGCGAGCGCTGCCCTGGCTGGTATGGGACAAAGCGATCGGGTCTGCAAGAGAGGCGCAAGGCGCAATGGCGTTTCCGGCGACCGCCACGCGCCGATGCTGGACGTAACCTCCGCGCCCCTGACCGGCCCGCTGCCGGGCCACAGCCCGCCCGACGGGTCCGGCACGCTCTCAGAGCCAGGCTCAAGGTAGACCGCCGTCACCTGCGGCCCGTCTTCGGCAGCCCTCACTCCTCCGATACGATCTGGGCAAGGCGGAGCCATGCACCCCACCGGCCCGCCGGGCGCAACTTCAACGCCAAGTCCAAGTTACGGCGGTCCCGCAACACTGACGCCGGCCGCAAGCCCAGTCCCCTGCGACGGGCTCGCGGCCTCTTCCACGCATCAGCGCCGGCTGTCAGCCCTTGTTCCACCGTTGGAGCGCGCGCCTGCTCGCCAGGGCGAGCTCGAGCGACCGGTTCTCGACGGCGACGATCCGGTCGCTCGCGCCGTAGCCTCGAAAAAAAGCCGAGAAATCCACGGAGCTCTCCTCGAGGGAGACCTCGCCGTGCGCCTTGCCGCCAAGTGCGCCGCTTGCGTGGGCGTGGCGGATGCGGTCTCGGAAGCGGCTCGCGAAGCCCTCGATGTCGAGCCCGCGCAGACCGGCGTGGGCCACGTCGAAGGTCAGCCCGAGGTGGGGGAGCCGCTCGAGCACAAAGGCGATCTCATCCTCGATGCCGCAAAGCTTATCGGGTTTCGCGTCCATGTTCTCCATGCAGAGGAGCGGACGCCCCGAAGCGAGCGTCCCAGCGCTCTGCTCGAAGACCCTGCGGATCGATGCCACGACGTTCTCGAGCGACTCCTCCCGGCTCAGCCTCTTGCCTTGCATCCCCGCATGGAACGTGAGCACGAGGGCGCCGCGCTCCGAGGCCAGGGCGATCTCGTCCCGGAGCTGGCGGACTGCCGCGTCGCGGATGTATGGGTTCGAGGCTCCGGGACTGAACTCGAAGTAGTTGGAGTGGAAGCTCACCCGGTCGAAGTCGAGCCCGTCGAGGAGCTGCCGGAACCCGGGGCGGGTGAGCCAGGCCAGGTTCAGCTCAATCCCGTCGAAGCCGTGGCGGTCCACCTCGAGCATGAGCTCCTTTCCGCCGGGGATGATGCCCGAGAGGAGCTGCGGGACGAACGGCGAAAGGTTGGCGAAGATGCGCATGGGCTCGCCCTCAGCTCAGGTCCACGGCCACGACCTCGTGGCACTCTACGCTCGGCACGGTGACGCGCAGCCGGCCGCCTTCGACGACGTACTTCGGTCTGCGCCGCGCAGTGAGCAGCTTGACCCGCGAGACCGACGCTCCCGCCGGAAGAGCCACGTCGACCTCGAGCGGTCCGACCGGGTAGAGCTCGCGGAACGATCCCCGCATCGCCATCGGGTTGGTCATGTTGACGATGTGCACAGTCAGCGACTCGGCCTGCCTCCACACCGCGAGGTCGAGGTAGCCGGGCCCCTTCACGACCACGGGAGGCGTCTCGTTCGTCGCCCACGCCACGGCTCCGGCCAGCAGCTTGAGGTGGTCGTGGATCAGCAGCTCGGAGAACGTGCGCTCGATGTCGATCGGGAAGTAGGCGACGCGCCCCCCGCCGGGCAGCTCGCGCAGGTACAGCTCCGCATGACCCGAGTCCTCCACGCGCGGGTACACTTCTTCCATCGGCAGGTCGGGATAGGGGGGAACCCAGGTCACGGGCGTCAGGGCGAAGGCTGCGGTCGGCTCGACGGGCAGCCGGTGCACGGCGTTGACGATGCGCTCGGCGTCCTCGAGCCCTGCCAGCAGCGGACCGCAGTCGGCCGAGGGGTGGATGCGCAGGTAGGAGTTGCGCAGCGGGCCCTGCACCTCGCCCGCCACGCGCACGCCGAACAGGTCGCCGAGGCCGAAGTCGGGGCGCCTGTGCCCGTGCTCGTCGCAGCGCGAGGTCTCGAAGGTGGCCACGACGCTGCCTCCTGAGCGCGCGAAAGCGCGGATCTGCTCGCACTGCCGGTCCGAGAGCGCAGCCACGTTGGCGAGGATCAGGGTGCGGAAAGGCGCGAGGTGCTCGGGGTCGAGGTAGCCTTCGTGCACCATCTCGAAGGCAACGCGCGCCTCGACAAGGGCCTGGTAATAGCCTTCGATCGGTTGCTCAACCCACTTGCGCGCATCGGCCGGCATGCCCTCGGGCCCGCCGTAGTACGCGCCGGTCTGCTGCGAGTAGACCAGCGCGACGCGGGCCAGGTTCTCCGTGTTGCGCAGGTAGCGCTCGGCGCGGTGGTGCCAGCCGTAGATCTCCTCGACCACGGAGAGCCAGCGCCGGTCGGGGATCACGCCGCGGAACTTGGTGAACCAGGGCCGCATGCCCTGGGCGATGCCGTCGTGGGCCCAGATCTTCAGTTCGGCCGCGGTTTCGGTCGAGTCCTTCCACCGGTACTCCTCGCCCGCGCCGACGGAGAAAATGCCGCCTATCGGCTTGCGCCCTAGGCCTCCTCGGAACTCCTTGGCGCACTGGCCGTTGGCCCAGGGCGACATGTTCCCTCGCCTGCCCTGCCGGTCGGCGAACAGGATCGGCACGATCTCGCCCAGGCGCTTCATGTCGAGGCGGCTCAGCGCTCCGCCTCCGCTGTTGGGGATGTAGCTCGCGGCCGGGCGCACCTCCTTGATCGCCTTGTCCCACACTGCGCACAGCTCGAAGAGGCGGTCCTCCTTCCACGCCTCGTAGGCCTTCCAGGCCTCGTCGCGCGGGTTGTGGCAGGTGGTCGGAATCTCGCGGCCGCTGGCTTCGCGGAACAGGCGCCTGCAGCTTTCGCAGTAGCAGACCCCGTGGCCGTGCCAGCGGTTGGAGAAGATGCCGTCGATGTCGTAGAGCTCCGCGATCTCGCGGTGCACCCGTGTCATGAAATCGAAGTTGCAGGGACCGAGGGCGCAGGTGACCCACAGCTCGGGGTCGGCCCAGTGGCGCCAGGGCTGGCCGTCGGCGAGGCGGTGGATCCACTCAGGGTGCGCGTCGAAGGCATCCTGGTGCACCGCGTGCGGGTCCGTGCGCGCGATCACTGCCATGCCCATCTTGCGGCAGCCGGCCACGAGGTAGCCAAAGGGATCGGAGTCTCCGAGCCAGCGGCTCCTGTGGTGGAAGGGGATCTCCGTCGGGTAGTAGCACATGTAGCCGCCGGCCGACAGCACCGCGCCGTCGCAGTGGGTGCGGCGGAAATAGTCGAGCCAGAGGTCGGGATCGAAGCGCCCGGGGTCGTTCTCCACCAGGGTGAGCTGGGCCCACCGCATGGCGCGCTCGAACGGATTGCCTGCGGCCTTCTTCTTCAATGTCATGCTCCTCTTCGGGTCAGGTCTGGTCCGCGACGCCCTTGAGCGCAAGCTCGCCGGCGAAGTGGCAGGCGGCCCAGTGTCCGCCGCCGACGTCGCGCAGCGCCGGTGCTTCGGCGCCGCAGCGCTGCTGCGCGTAGCGGCAGCGCGGGTGGAAGTAGCAACCCGCAGGCGGGTGCGCCGGGTCGGCGACCTCGCCCTCGAGCCGGATGCGGCTGCCCTTGCGCCGCCCCCGCGGGTCGGGCCGCGGCACCGCGGACATCAGCGCCTCGGTGTACGGGTGGCGCGGCCGGAAGTAGAGCTCCGTGGTCGATGCGAGCTCCACGAGCTTGCCCACGTACATCACGGCGACCCGATCGCTCACGTGCTGCACGACGCTCAGGTCGTGGGCCACGAAGAGGTACGTGAGGGCGAACTCCTTCTGCAGGTCCTGCAGCAGGTTGAGGGTCTGGGCGCGGACGGACACGTCGAGGGCGGAGACCGCCTCGTCGGCCACCACCAGGCGCGGCTTCAGCGCGAGCGCCCGGGCGATGCCGATACGCTGCCGCTCGCCGCCGGAAAAGGCGTGGGGGTAGCGGCGGATGTATTCCGGCCGCAGGCCCACGCGCCGCAGCAGGGCGGCGACCCGGTCCTCGAGCTCGCGGCCCCTCGCGATGCCGTTGACGATGAGCGGCTCGCCCACGATCTGCAGCACCGACAGGCGCGGGTTCAGCGACGACTGCGGGTCCTGGAACACCATGCGGATTTCGCGGCGGTAGGGCCGAACCTCGCGCCTCTCCAGCGCCGCGAGGTTTACGGTCCGGCCGTCGGCGCCCGTGTACAGGATCTCGCCCGCGGTCGGCTGGTAGACCCGCAGCACGCAGCGGCCGAGGGTCGTCTTGCCGCAGCCGCTCTCCCCCACGAGGCCGAGGGTCTCGCCTTCGTTGATGGCGAAGCTCACGTCGTCGACCGCCCTCACCCAGCCGCTGGATGCCTTGAAGATGCCGTGGCGCACGGGGAAGTGCATCTTGAGGCCCTTGATGTCGAGGAGGGCGCCCATCAGCGAGCTTCCTTCGGCGCCTGCGCCGCGAGCGCCGCGAGGTCCGAGTAGAGGAGGCAGCGCACCGTGTGGGCCTCGCCGACGCGCTCTTCGGGCGGGCGCAGCGCGTCGCAGGAGCCGGCGATCGCCCGGTCGCAGCGCGGGTGGAAGGGGCAGCCCCCGGGCCTGCGGAACGGGTGCGGCACCATGCCGCGGATCGAGGCCAGGCGCGGGATGCGCTCGGTGGCCAGGCGCGGGATCGACTCCAGCAGCGCCCGCGTGTAGGGGTGCTTCGGCTCGTGGAAGATCGCGTCGACCGGGCCGCTCTCGGCCACCTCGCCGAGGTACATCACCACCACCTCGTCGGCGATCTCGGCCACCACGCCGAGGTCGTGGGTGATAAAGAGGACGGCCATCCCGTACTCCTGCTGCAGCCCCTCGATCAGGTCGAGGATGGTGGCCTGGGTCGTGACGTCGAGGGCCGTGGTCGGCTCGTCGGCGATGAGCAGGCTCGGGTTGCACGAGAGGGCCATGGCGATCATGGCCCGCTGACGCATTCCGCCCGAGAGCTGGAAGGGGTATGTGTCGAGGCGTGTCTCGGCCTTGGGGATGCCCACGTGGCCCAGCAGCTCGACGGCCCTGGCGCTCGCCTCCTCGTCGCTCATGGCGGTGTGCAGCCGGATCGCCTCGGTGATCTGGTCGCCGATGGTGTGGAGGGCGCTCAGGCTGCTCATCGGCTCCTGGAAGATCATCGCGATCTCCCTGCCGCGAATGGCCCGGATCTCCTCGCCCCGCGGATCGAGGGCCGCGAGGTCGATCGTGGCGCCGTCGCGCCGCATCAGGATCTCGCCGGCGACGATGCGTCCGGGAGCGTCGACGATCTGCAGGATCGAGCGGGCGGTCACGGACTTGCCGCAGCCGCTTTCGCCCACCAGGCAGATCGTGCGCCCCTTGGGGATCGAGAAGTCGACTCCGTTGACCGCCTTGACCACGCCTTCGTCCGTGAAGAAGTGAGTGGCAAGGCCGCGGACCTGCAGGAAGATCTCGTTCATGCCTCCCCCTCAGGTCCCGTACGGGTCGGCCGCGTCGCGCAGGCCGTCGCCGAGAAAGTTCATGGCGAGCACCACGACGATCACCGCCACGGCCGGCGCAAAGAGCAGCCAGGGCGCCGTGGCCACCGAGCGGATATTCTGCGCGTCCTGCAGCAGCACGCCCCAGCTCACCACCGGCGGCCGCAGCCCGATGCCGAGGAACGAGAGCGACGTCTCGCTGATGATCATCTGCGGGATCGCCAGCGTCACGCGGGCGATGATGTGGCTGGTGGCCGACGGCACCATGTGGTGCAGGATCACCCGCATCTCCGAGCAGCCGTCGAGGCGGGCGGCCGTGACGAAGTCCTCGTGGCGAAGAGCCGCGAAGCGGCCGCGCACTTCGCGGCCCAGCGCGGTCCAGCCGATGATCGAGAGGATCACGGTGATGGCGAAATACACCCGCAGCGGCGGCCACGACAGAGGAATGGCTGCCGCGAGCCCCATCCACAGCGGGATGTACGGGATCGAGCGCAGGAACTCGATGACGCGCTGGATCGCCTCGTCGACCCTGCCGCCGTAGTAGCCGGAGATGCCGCCGAGGAGCACGCCGAGGAACAGGCTCAGGAACACACCTACGAGCCCGATCGACATCGACACCCGCGCGCCGTGGATCGTGCGCGAGAGGATGTCGCGGCCGAGCTTGTCGGAGCCGAGCAGGAACATGGGCGCCTTGGGGTCGACCGGGGTCACCAGGTGGCGCTGCATGGGCAGGAGGTTCCAGAGGCGGTACGGCTCGCCCTTCGCGAAGAAGCGCACCGGGACGACGACCGAGGGATCGCGGGCGATCTCGATGCGCAGCGACACGGGATGGCGCCTGCGCGTGTAGCCGTAGACGTGGGGGTTCCAGCGCCGGCCCTGCGCGGTCTTTTCCAGGAACCGCACGCGTTGAGGCGGCGCGTAGGGGTACTCCGGCAGGTAGCGCTCGGTGGAGAACGGCGCGATCGGGTCCGCAAACACCGCCACCAGGTAGACCAGCAGCGTCACCGCCGCGCTCACGAGGGCGAGCCGGTGCTTGCGGAAGCGCCACCACACCAGCAGCCACTGCCCCGCCACCTCCACCCGCGACTCGGCCTCCAGGCGCTCGAGGGGCGGAGTCACGCGGGCGGCGGGCGCTGTCGCAAAGGGATCCGCCATGAGCAACTCCCCTCTCAGCCCAGCCGTATCCTCGGGTCGAGGACGGCGAGCAGGATGTCGGAAATCAGCGTGCCGATCACCGTCAGCGCGCTGAGCAGCAGGATGAAGCTCCCGGCCAGGTACATGTCCTGCGAGATCAGGGCCTGAAAGAGCAGCGGCCCGGCGGTCGGGAGGCTCAGCACGATGGCGGTGACCGTCGCCCCGGAGACCAGCGTGGGGAGGTACCAACCCACGGTGCTCACGAACGGGTTCAACGCCGCCCGCACGGGATACTTCATCAGCAGGCGCAGCTCCTTGAGGCCCTTAGCGCGGCCGGTCACGACGTAGGGCTTGGAGAGCTCGTCCAGGAGGTTGGCCCGCATGATGCGGATCAGGCTCGCGGCTCCGCCGGCTCCGAGTACGATCACCGGCACGACCAGGTGCTGGAGAAAGTCCCAGAGCTTGGCCAGGCTCCACGGGGCGTCGCGGTACTCCGGCGAGAACAGCCCTCCCACGCTCTGGCCGAACCAGGCAAAGGCCGCGTACATCAGGACCAGCGCGAACAGAAAGCTCGGAATGGCCAGGCCGATGAAGCCGAACAGCGTCGCGACGTAGTCGCCGAGGGAGTACTTGCGGACCGCCGAGTAGATGCCCACGGGAAACGCGATGATCCAGATCAGCATGAGGCTCGAGAAGGAGACCGCCACCGTAAGGCCCATTCTGCTCCAGATCATGCCGGCGACCGGCTGGTTCCACTGGAACGAGAAGCCGAAGTCGCCCCGCAGAAGGATCCCGGTGATCCACTTGAAGTACTGCACGGTGAGCGGCCGGTCGAGCCCGTACTGCCGCTTGAGCGCCTCGACCTGGCCCGCTTCGAGGCTGACGCCCTGGGCGTCGAGCGTGGCCATGAGCGAGGTGAGGTAGTCGCCCGGAGGCAGCTGGATGATGACAAAGGTCACGAACGAGATCACCAGCAGCGTCGGGACCATGTAGATGACCCGCCGCCCGATGTACTTGAGCATTCCGGGACTCTCCGCGGCAACGAGGAGGCCCCGCCTCGCGGCGAGGCCTCCGGCGCTTCGTTTCGCTACTCCTTGAAGAACTGGCTGGGATTCTCCGGAGCCGGGTGCGGGTAAACCCAGGACCACGGCATCGACTTGGGCACGTTCTTGAAGTTGTTCTTGACGATGCCGTAGCTGTTGGGCTCGGTGCTGATCCCAATGACGTAGAACTGCTCCGCCGCGATGTCGAGGATCTGCATCATCATCTGCTTCTGCTTCTCGAAGTCGGGCGTGACCTTGATCTTGTCGTACAGCGCCATCGCCTCCTTGACCCGGGCCGGCGGCTCCTGGGGCTTGAAGCCCGAGCCGGTCCCGGCCGGGTTGTTGTACCACAGCTGCCAGGCCATGGCGTAGCAGGAGTTGCTGCTGTAGGGGAAGTAGTAGCGGGGGTCCGTGAGCACGGTCATGCCCGCTCCGCCGCCGAAGCGGTGGATCGTCCCGTCGGCCTCGATTCCGCTGCGCACCCGCACTTCCCACAGCGTCCGGTCCATGGGCTTGATCACGCACTCGACCCCGACCTTGGCCCAGTACTTGGGCAGCAGCTCGAAGATCTCGGCGAACTCGGCCCGGCTCTTGTCCACCTCCAGCGTGATCACCAGGCGCTTGCCGTCGGGCATCAGGCGGAAGCCCTGGGCGTCTTTCTTCGGCAGGGCCTTGTCCAGGTACTCGTTGGCCTTGGCCAGGTCGTACTCGGTGTACTGCTTGGCGAGCTTCTCGTGCCAGAACGGCGAGTCGGGCCGCGGCGCGCCCTGGTGCGGCTGACCCTGCCCGCCGAAGGCCAGCTCGATGATCTCCTTGCGGTCGATCGCATGCGACAGGCCGACGCGGAAGTTCCTGTCGTTGAAAATCGCTCTCTTGTTGGGCTCGAGGATGTTGAGGTTGAGCTGGATCACCGCCGTGTTGGTAAGGGTCGGTGTGGTCTCAAAGAAGTGGTAGCCTCCCTTGGCCTGGTTGTCGTAAAACAGCGGCTTGTTGGTCGCCGTGGCGATGTACTGGTCCATCATGTCGATTTCGCCGTTGAGCACCTTGAGAACCAGGACCTGGTTGTCGCTGACCATGGAGATGACGATCCGGTCGAGATAGGGCAGCTGGTTGCCCTGGGTGTCGACCTTCCAGTAGTAGGGATTGCGTTCGAAGATCGCCTGGTCGGTGGCGCCCTTCTCGCCGGGGGCTAGGGTCAGCTTCCAGCCGTGCAGCACGGGCTTCTCGCTGTGGCGCCAGTAGTCTCCGGTGCTGGGAGGGCCTCCCTTGGCGGAGAATAGCTTGACCCAGTCCGGCACTCCGGCTTCCTTGACGAGCTTGTCGACGTTCTCCTTGCTGTTATAGCCGGGATGGAACTGGCCGAAGTAGTGCTTGGCGTAGCGGCCGACAGCCTGGGCCTGGTCGACCTCAGCGAGCTGGAACAGGAACAGGCCGTTGGGCTTGGCGAACGTGAACTTGACCGTGTAGTCGTCGACCTTGCTCACCACCGCCGGCGTCGTGCCCTGGCGCATCCAGACCGGGACCGCGGGGGTGAGCTCCTTGTTCATGAGGATGCCTTCGTACCAGAACATGATGTCGTCGGCGGTCCACGGGTGGCCGTCGGACCACTTGACGCCCTTGCGCAGGTAGAAGGTGAACTCGTTGCCCGCTTCGTTGGTGGTCCAGCGTTCGGCCAGGTTCGGCTCGATGCCCGTCCAGCCGGGGCTCCAGCGGATCAGCCCCTCGTAGCCGGCGTAGCGCTCGAAGTGCGTGAGGTCTCCGCTGGCGTGGCCGATGCGCCAGTCACCGCCGTACTTGCCGACCTTCTCGACGGGCTTCAGGACCAGCGGTTTCTCGGGAAGCCGCTGCTCGACCGGGGGCAGCGTGCCCGCCTTGACCATAGCGGCCAGCGCCGGCGCCTCGCTGTACTTGCTCGGCGCCTTGACCTCAGCCGCGGGCGCCGGCTTGGCCTCCGGCATGACCGTCGTGGGCTTGGCCGCCTCCGGCCCCCCGCCCGCGAACGCGATTGCGGCGGCAAGCGCGAGCAGCGTCCACGAAATGAGTCTCTTCATGGGACCCTCCTCTCGGCATTGATGCCAACGCCCCTATCGTAGCACGGCGGCCGCCACCGCGAAAGGGCAATTGCGCGGGGGTGTCGGGCGAGCTCGCCCTGCGTTCGTTCGCGCAGGCGGCCTGCCGCCTGCGCGCAGCCCTGCTGCCAACGCCTGACCAGATTGACGCAGGACGATCAAATGGCCACCCCCGCGGCACTCGAGCGACACCCGCGCTGGACAGCGCGCGGACCGGCGTGTCAGAGTCGGGGCACGGCGCAGCAGCCCGGACGCGCCGATCCGGAGGAGCCATGCCCGCGAGAAACCTTCCTCTGTTTCCCTATGGAGCCGTCTACTTCAGGTGGTCGAACCCGCCGCGCGAAGACTGGGAGCGCGACTACCGGACGGCGAGCGAAGACGGGGTTACCATCTTCCGCCACTGGTTCATGTGGTCGGCCATCGAGCAGGCGCCCGGAAAGTTCGTCTGGGACGCCTACGACCGGCAGCTCGACCTGGCTGCGAAGCACGGCATCAGGACGATCTGCTCGGAGTGGTGCCTGGCCCCGCCGGAGTGGGCCTACCGGAAGTTCGCCCACGCGCGCACCGAGTCGCGGAACGGTGAGCGCGGGTACAGCACGATGAGCGTAAGCTGCGTCACCGGAGGATTCCACGGCCTCTGCCTCGACAACGACGACTTCCGCGAGGCTGCCGGCAACTACCTGCGGCAGCTCGCCGGCCGGTACAAGGGCCACCCGGGCCTCGGCGGTTACGACGTCTGGAACGAGTGCAACATGCACCGCCACGAGTGCTACTGCGAGGGAACGGCAGCGCGCTTCCGGGAGTGGCTGAAGAGGAAGTACGGCGGCGTCGAGGCCCTCGGCGCAGCCTGGCACCGCCCGAGCTTCGCCGAGTGGGCCGACGTCGTGCCGCCGCGCCAGTTGGGGCCATACCCGGACAGCTTCGACTGGCTCGCGTTCCGCATCGACAACGCCTACGAGCTGCTGCGCTGGCGCGTGGAGACGATCCGCGCGGTCGACCCCGACTGCGCCATCACCGCCCACGGCATCGCGGCGAGCCTGCACGGCATGGCGCCGATCGCCTCCGACGACTGGCGCGCGGCGGCCGAGGTGGAAAGCTACGGCCTCACGTGGGGCTCCTGCCGCCACGGCGACGAGCCGTGGAAGCAGGCCCACGCCATCGACCTGGTGCGGGCGGCCTCGCGGGGCAGGCCGTTCTGGCACGCCGAGGCCTACGGCGGACCGCTGTGGATGCAGCCGCAGGTCGTCGGCAAGAGCCGTGACGAGGGGCGCATCGCCTCGCCCGAGGACATCCGCTACTGGGACCTCGTCTCGTTCATGGGCGGGGCGAGCGGGCTGCTGTACCTGCGCTGGCGCTCGCTTCTCGACGGGCCGCTGTTCGGCGCCTTTGGGCCGTGGGGCCACGACGGGTCGCGCACCGACCGCTCGGCCATGGCGAGCAAGGTCGGCAAGTGGGCCGCGGCGAGCGAGCAGGCCGAGCTGTGGAAGTCGCGGCCGGTCAAGGGCGAGGTCGGCATCGTCTTCGTGCCCGAGACGCAGATCCACAACTACGCCCAGCAGGGCAGCACGGACTTCTTTGCGGGATCGCTGGAGGGCGCCTACGAGGGCTTCTACGACCTCAACGTCCAGGCCGACTGGGTGCGCATCGATCACATCGGGGAGTACGACTTCCTGTACCTGCCCTTCCCCGTGATGCTCTCCCGGAAGAGCGCGGACTCATTGAAACAGTGGGTCGCTGCCGGAGGAACCCTCGTGGCCGAAGGCTGCCCCGGCTACTTTGGTGACGGCGGGCGCATGGCGGTGCGCCAGCCTGGCCTCGGCCTCGACGAGCTGTTCGGAGCGCGCGAGAGCTACGTGGAGTTCACCCCCGATCTGCTCGGGGACCTCAAGCTCTCGGTTGCCGGCACGCGGGCGCGCGGCGGCATCTTTCTGCAGGCCTACGAGCCAACGACCGGCACGGCTGTCGGGGCCTACGACGACGGCCGCGTGGCCGCGGTGGACAACCGCTTCGGCAACGGGCGCACGCGCCTCATCGGCACGATGTGCGGCTACGGCTACGGCAGGCACCCGGGCGGCCGCTCGCCTCAGATGTTCGCCGACGCGCTTGCGTACGCGGGCAAAGAGCAGCACGTGCGCTCGAGCGAGCCGCGGGTCAAGGCGAGGATTCACGCCGGCGCAGGCGGAACCTACCTGTGGGTCGCCAACCCCGTGCGCAAGCCGATGCCCGTACAGCTGGAGCTCGGCAGGGCGTGGGGGCCCTTCGGCAAGGCGCGCAGCCTCTGGGGCGCCGAGGCCCAGGTCGACGGCCGCGTCGTGACGCTCACTGCCGGCGCCCGCGACGTGGCGGTGCTGGCGCTGGAGTAGAGGCGGCGCCTGCCTTTGGGCCGCAGCGCCGGCCCGCGGGCCTCAGCCGCCGTGCTTCGTGCGGTAGTCGCGCACCAGACGCCGCAGCTCCGGAACCGGCGCCAGGAACCTGTCGATCACCGCCTCGATGTCGGAGCTCTGCCTCGCCTCGAAGCGGAACGTGAGCACCGGCTCGGTCACCGAGATGCGCACCAGGCCCCATCCCTGCTCGAAGTCGCAGCGCACCCCGTCGAGGCGCGAAACCCGGCAGTCGGCGCCGCGGCCGTGGCTCTCGGCCAGGCGCTCGATCCACAGCCCCCGCTCCTCGGCGGCGCAGGGGATCCGCAGGTCGGGGGTCGTGTGGTAGCGAGGCAGCGACTCGAGGGCGGCCGCCCCGCCGGCCTTGAGGATCTCGATGAACAGCAGCGCGGCGTACAGCGCGTCATCCCAGCCGAAAGAGCCGAAAAAGCAGTGCCCGCTGACCTCGCCTGCAAAGGCGGCCTTCTCGCGCAGGAGCCGCGCGCGGATAAAGGTGTGCCCGGACTTTTCCATGAGCGCGACGCCGCCCGCCCGTTCGATCTCGTCGGGCACGAGGCGCGAGCACTTGATGTCGTAGACGATTTTCGCGCCGGGCTCGGCCGCCGCGAACACGCGCGCAAAGAGCGCGATCACCCTGTCGGGCTCGATGATGCGCCCGCCGCGGTCGACAAAGGCCACGCGGTCGCCGTCGCCGTCAAAGGCGAGCCCCAGGTCCGCGCGGGTCTTCGCAACCTGCTCGCTCAGCCGGTCGAGGCTGCCGGATGCCGTAGGATTGGGATTGCGGTTGGGGAAGCGTCCGTCGGGCTCGCAGAACAGCGGCACGACGTCCAGGCCCTGCTCTTCGAGAAAAGCGGGTGCGATGCCGCTGCAACACCCGTTTCCGCAGTCCACGACCACCTTGAACGGCCGCTGCCGCGCAGGCGCGCCGAGGATCCCGGCAACCATCGAAGCGTCCCTGCCGAGCTCGCGCAGCAGGAACTGCCGGTATCCGTCGAGCACGTTCCTGGCGGCGACCGTCCCCCCGGCGCGCGGGACCGCGATCCCGGCTCGTACCGCGTCGGCGATGCGGCTCATCTGCTCCTCGGTGATCGGCAGCTCGCCGAAGAGCATCTTGAAGCCGTTGTACTGCGGCGGATTGTGCGAAGCCGTGACCATGACGGCGTTCGCCGCCGCAAGCGCCCGGCGCGCGTAGTACAGCACGGGAGTCGGCACCTGCCCGATATCGGTGACCCGGCATCCGGTCTCGACGAGCCCTTCGATGAGCGCCGCCTTGAGCTCATCGGTGCTGACGCGCACGTCGCCCCCGACGACGACGGCAGCTGCGTCGGTCCGGGAGCCGACCGCGCGACCGAGGGCCCGCGCGAACCCGGCGTTCAACTCGCCGGGATACACCCCGCGTATGTCGCAGGGCTTGAACACGCTCATCGCTGCTCCTGAGGCAGGTATCCGCGGGCGCGCATCGCCTCGAGGAAGCGATGATACCGCTCGTCGTAGCGCAGCGCCAGCTCGGGCTCGGGGCGGATGCAGGTCTGCTCCCGCACCATCCGGCGGGCCGCCTCTGTGAGCGCGCCGTAGTGCGCACGCGAGGCGGCGAGCACGGCCGCTCCCATGTGCGCCCCGGCATGCAGGGGCTTGACCAGGTCGCGCCCCTGGATGCTGGCCCGGATCCGCATCCACTCGACGCTGCGGGCCGCGCCGCCGGCCACGTAGATCCGCCTGCCCGCTCTCGCTCCCAGGCGGCCGAGCATCTCGAAGGCGTACCGCTCGACGTAGCCGACTCCCTCGAGGAACGCCTGGTAGAGGTCCGTTTCGTCGGCGGGCGTACCCTCGATGAACCCGCCGCCCCTGGCGAAGTCCGGGAATCTCGCCTCGGATCGTTCGAGGGGATAGACGATCAAAGACCGAGGCTGCCTGCCGGCGATCGCCTTGTCGAGCGAGCGCAGATCCGCGCCGGCGAACCTCTTCTGCAGGCACTCGCCGCCGATGTTGCTCGCCCCGCCGGGCATCCAGAATCCTTCCGGGTGACGATGCGAGTAGACCGTCCCTGTCGGGTCCTTCACGATCGAATCGGTGACTCCCTTGATGATCAGCGTGGTGCCGATCGTCGAGTTCCAGTCGCCGACCCTCGCGGCGCCGGAGGCGATCTGCGACGCGTAGCCGTCGGTGCAGCCTGCGGCCAGCACGGTGGAGGTCGCGAGGCCGGTCTCCTGCGCGCACCTGCGGCTCACGCTTCCCAGGGGCGTACCCGGGGCGACGATGCGCGGAAGCTTCTCGCTGGGAACGCCCAGGGCGCCCACGAACGCGGGCCACTCCATACGCTCGAGGTCGTAGCCGGTCTTGAGAGCGTTGGAGTAGTCGCTGGCGTCGAAGCGGCCGCATATCCTGCCGCCGACGTAGTCGCTGGCGTGGACAAAGAGCCGCGCCCGCCCGAAGCGCTCGGGCTCGTTGTCCTTGATCCAGAGGATCTTGGGCAGCCCGAAGGACGATCCGAAGCGGTAGCCGAGCCTGCCCCTCATCTCGGCGGAAGCCGCATTGGCCGCCTCGGCCTCGCCGGAGGAGCGCGCGTCGTTGTACATGATCGCCCTGCCGATCG
>CAZKGO010000012.1:23991-60476 GCA_964552235.1 uncultured Spirochaetales bacterium
AGCTTCGAGGCTCCGCCGATGTGCGGCGTGAGCAGCACGTTCTCCAGCGCCAGCAGCCGGTCGCCGGCCTTGACCGGTTCGCTCTCGAAGCAGTCCAGGGCCGCGCCCGCCAGGCGGCCTCCGGCCAGCGCGTCGTACAGCGCCCCGTAGTCGACCAGCCCTCCCCGCGCCGTGTTGATGAAGTAGCTGCCCGCTTTCATCAGCGCGAACTGCGCTGCCCCCATCATGCCCCGGGTCTGTGCGTTCAGCCGGGCGTGCAGCGACACGATGTCGGCGTTCTTCAGCAGGTCCTCCAGGGAAACCAGCTCCAGCCCCTCGGAGGCGGCGACAAACGGGTCGTGGATCAGGACCCGCGGGCCGAAGCTCTTGAGGGCTTCGAAGACCAGCCGGCCGATCGCACCGAAGCCGATCAGCCCGACGGTCATCTGCGAAAGGTTCGAGCCGGCCATGTCGTAGCGGTAGAAGTCGCCCCGCCAGACCCCCTGCCTGAGGTGCTGGTGGGCCAGCGGAATCCGCTTGATGATCGCCAGCATGAGCCCGACGGTGAACTCGGCCACGGCCGGGCTGTTGTGGCCGGGCGAGTAGAGGACGGGAATGCCCCTGCGGGTCGCCTCGGCGACGTTGACGTTGGTCGGGCCGGTGCGGGCGCACCCGATCAACCTGAGCTTCGCCGCCGCGTCGAGGATCTTTTTCGAGACGGGGCCGTGGTGCGTCAGGATGATCTCGGCCTCGCCGGCGCGGGCGGCGATCTCGTCCTCGGACCCCTGGAACTCGCCGATCTCCGCGTTGCTGATGAACGGCTCGACCGGCCAGGCGGTCTCGACCACCTCGATGTCGAGGCCGCGATCGCGGACGCTGCCGCACAGCGCCTGTCTCCACACCTCTGAGGTGATGAATTGGTTGGCGATGATCAGGACGCGCATCAGGCTCTCCCTGCCGAGGCCGACCTCAGCTCGAGGCCGTCGACCTGGGCGACGGCGGCGGTGAGCCGGTCGAGGTGGTTGGTGCAGATGCCGTCGACGCCCGCGCGCAGCAGCCGCAGCATCTCGGCCTTGTCATTCGCAGTCGTGCAGACGCCGATGCCGCGCCGGTGCGCCTTTTCCACGAACTCCTCGGTCACGGCGGCGGCCGCCGAGGGGTGAATGGTGTCGGCCCGGGCCATCACGGCGTCGAGGAGCGGCTCCACCGGCGCGCCGCAGTAGTTGATGCCCGTCATGATCGCGGGTTCGATCTCCTTGACTCGCAGCGGCATCGAATGGTCGAACGAGATGACCTGGGCGTCGTCCAGGACCCCGTGCCTGCGCAGGCACTCGATGACCTTGCCCTCGGGCCTGTAGTCGCCTCTGTAGCGGGCCTTGAGCTCGACGAGCAGGCGCGCCCTGCCCCTGCACAGATCGAGCACGTCGTCCAGAAGAGGGATGCGCGCGCCGGCGTACTGCGGGGAGAACCAGGACCCGGCGTCGACCCCGCGCAGCTGCTCGAGGCTGCGGGCAAGGATGCTGCCCGCGGCGTTCGTCGTACGTTCCAGATGCTCGTCGTGCAGGAGCACGAGGGCTCCGTCGCTTAGCATCCAGACGTCGAGCTCGACCATCGTGGCGCCCATCTCGAGCGCCCTGGCAAAGGATTCGAGGGTGTTCTCCGGGGCAACGGACATGGCGCCCCGGTGGCCGATGATGTCGAAACCGTTCAGGCTCAAAGGGAAACTCCGTCTGCGGTGATTGCGGCGCCCCTGGTCCCCGCAGCGACGATGCGCAGGCCGAACGCTATCGTGGGGGCGGCGCCGTGTCTGCTTGCGAACCGCTGCGGCATCTTATTCCCGGCGAATTCGACGGTCAAGGGGCGGAGCGCCGGTCTGCGGCGGCCGCGCCGCGCCGGCTCGCTGAATGCCGGGCGCCTGCCGCCTTGATGGCCGGCCGGTCGAGGGATACCTTGACCCTCTGATGATGATGAATCGGCTGCCGGTGCTGATCCTGGGGCTGTGCGCGGCGGCCGCGTGCGCCCTTCCCCTGGAAGCCCTGTTCCCGTCCGATGCCGCGGCGAAGCTGCGCTCCGGCGCCGCGGTGCGGCGCGCCTTTCACGGATCCGAGGGGCTCACCCTCTTTCCGCTGCTGCCCATGCGCGAGGGCGTGAGCCGGCGCATACGGGAGCTCGAGCCGACCGTCGGCGTCGAGGCTGTCGTCTCCTACCTTCCCGCCGTGGGTCCGCCCGGCGGCGACCGCAAGACGATCTACAATGCGCTGCACGCGGTAAGCAGCCTCAAGGGCATCGAGTACTTCTCGGTCACCCGGGGCCGCATGCACACGTTCTTCTATGACGCTTCATTCGTCGAATCCGCCGATGGCGACCGGAGGCTTCCCGACCCGGTCCGCGAAACCGCTCCCGAGGAGGGCTTCTCGGAGCGGCGCTACGCCTCGTTCGAGGATGCCTCTTTCGGCCGCTACGTGGTCGAGGTCGACTACGAGACCGCTGAGGGCTCCTTTGTTCTCAGCTTCCGCAACTCCGCCACCATCAGGAAGCTGCTGATCCCGTTCGTTCAGCCGGGCGATCTGCTGAGCACGATCGTGGTCATTCCCCTCGAGGACCGCATCGCGGTCTACGGCTTTTCCTGCGTGCGGGCGCTCAACGTCCTGGGGATCGTGGAGCGCAAGGGCGAGGATTCGTTCACGAACAGGCTCGCCGCGCTGATGAAGTGGTTCCAGTCCACCTACGAGGCGATCTACGGGAGGTAGCCGCGGGCGCCTCCGTGGTGGTACGGTGCCGGGATGCGAGCGAACAAGGCTGCGGCCGCCGCGGTCCTCGCTGCGGCGCTGGCGCTTCTCACCGATCACGGAGCCGGGGCGCAGGGGCTGCGGCTCGACCCGTTGACCGACGGCATCCTCCTGGGCGTCAGCCTTCCCTACGCGGCGCTGAGCGAGTACCTGGTCGGCACCATCGACCGCGACGTGCTCGGCACGCCGGACCGGGACGATGTGAACTCCTTCGACAGGCTCGTGATGGCCGACTACTCGCGCGGGCTGGATACGGCCGGCGACGTCCTCATGGCCACGACGATGCTCGCGCCTGCAGCCTGGGGCTTCCGCCTCGGCTCGCGTGAGATGATCACGGCCGCTGTGATCTACCTCGAGACGCTGGCGTTCGCGCAGGGCGCCAAGAACACCTTCAAGCTGCTCGTCGCCCGGTACCGGCCCTACGTCTACGAGGGCGGCGCCACGGACGTCGACTCGCGGGAGGATGACGCGAGCTTCCTCTCGGGCCACGCGACGATGGCGTTCGCTGCCGCGACCGCCGGAGTGTACCTGTTTTCGGCGTACTTCCCGCAGTCGCGCTGGTTCGTGCCGCTGGCTGCGGGCGCCTATGGCCTGGCCACGCTCACCGCCGCCTTTCGCGTTGCCGCCGGGATGCATTTCATGACCGACGTCGCCTCAGGCGCGGCCCTCGGCGCGGCCGTCGGGTACGCAGTCCCGCGGCTGCACCGCGGCGGCGAGCGCGCGGGGGTGAGCGTGAACGCGCTCCCCGGCGGCCTGCTGCTCACTTACCGCTACTAGGGCCGGCGTCCGCACCCGCACGCCCCGCGCTTCAGGCGCGCTCGGCCAGGAACGCCGCCACCTCGGCGCGCATGGGGATGCCGGGGCCGCCGCCAGGCGCACGCGGGCGGCCGGGGCAAGGCCCTGGGCGAGGGCGGCGGCGTAGGCGCCGTGGAACACGTCGCCGCACCCGGTGGTGTCCACTACCGGCACGCGGAACGCCGGCTGGTGCGCGACGTCGGCCGCGCCGCCTGCGGCGCCCGCGGCGCGGTACCAGGCGCCCTGCTGCCCGCGCGTGACCACGACCGCGGCGCGGGAGGCCGCCCACAGCCGCTCCACGGCCTGCGCCGGGCTGCGCGCCCCGGTCAGGCGCTCGGCGAGCGACCACGGCACGATCAGGTGATCGGTGAGCGCCACCAGCTCTGCGAGCTCCGGCACGGTGTCGCGCTCGAAGTCGGCGACGGTCGGCACACCGGCAGCGCGGGCGGCCGCGGCCACGCGCAGCATGCGCCGGGGGTGAGTGTGATCGAGGAACAGGACCCGCGCCTGCGAGACGACCTCGTCGGCAGGCACAGCGGGGTCTTCGTCCACGCCCTCGGTGTTGATCAGGATCGTGCGCGTGTCGCGCGAGAGGTCGACGATGATCGTGGAGTGGCGCGGCCGCGCGCCCGAGCGGCGCACGACCCCGTCGAGGGCGATCCCTTCAGCGGCCAGGCGCGAGAGCGCCAGCGCCGACAGCCCGTCGTCGCCGAGCACCCCCGCAAAGGCGCAGCGCGCACCCAGGCGCGCGGCCGCCACGAGGGCCGTCGCCGTCAACCCGCCGACCTGCCGGGCGGTCGCCTTGACGCGCGTTTTGCTCTCCGGCCGGGGGTACTCCTCGACGTACAGCAGGTCGTCGATCGTGATCGCGCCGACGCCGAGGATGTCCGGGCCGCCCGATGCCTCCACGACGCTCAGCCCTCTTCGGCCACAAGGCTCTTGAGGTAGCTGATCTTCTTGGCGCACACCTGGGCGAGGCTGCCGGGCCGCCGCGCCGCCTGGATGCGGTCCGGGCTCCAGAGGCGGCTGAACTGGCCGTGCAGCTTGCGGTACTCGTCGGGCGTGAGCCCTTCCCACTGGGCCGACTTGGCCCGCGCCAGCGCCTCGGCGTCGCCCGGCGCGAGCGACGCGATGTCGGCAAAGTACATGTCGAGGGGGAAGCGGGCGTTGTACTCGTCCCAGAGGGTCATTCCGCGCTCGCGGGCCGAGGCGAGCTGCTTCTCCCAGAACTCCAGGACGTCGCGGATGTGGTTGGCCGGCTCGAAGCTTTTCTTGCCGCCGTCGTAGATGGCGCAGCCCTCCAGGCCGATGATCATCCGCTCGAACTGCGAGCCCTCGAACTCCGGCGAAAGCAGCGCGCCGAGCCTGTAGCTCTTCAGCAGGTCGGTGTCCTTGAGGCAGTTGGCCAGCGGCGTGCCGTCGCCCGCCAGGGCGAAGCGGCCCTCGAGGTAGACGAGGATCGTGCGGTCGTAGCCGGCGAAACGCCGCTTGAACTCGCGGTGCCACCTGGCCAGCACCCGCTCGGCCTCGGCGCACCCGATCGTGATGAAGACGAGGTTGCGCAGCGCCAGACCGCTGCGCTCCATGAACGAGGCGAGGTAGTGGATGCCGTTGTCGAGGGACACTCCCGAGGCGACGATGTCGCCGGAGTAGACCGTGGCGTCGTTGGGCACGAGGAACTTGCGGTAGGTGTCCTCGCTGATCTCGAAGCGTCCCTCCTTGAGGACGCGCTGGCTGGAGATGTAGGAGCTGGAGTGCCACTTGTAGCCAAAGGCCTTGCGCAGCGCCTCGCGGACGCCGAAGTTGAGGCCGCCGCGCAGGATGTGGTACACGTTCACGGTCCTGGAGCCGATGGTGCTCAGCTGCTCGAGCATGTTCAGCCCCTTGAGCATGTTGGTGATGCCGTTCTCCAGCAGGTTGGTGAAGTCGCAATTGATGATCTCGGGGTGGTTCATCAGGTCCCGGGTGTCCCGGGTCGAGACCACGTAGCGGCGCAGGCTCGGATCGGCCAGGGGCGGCTCGATCAGGTAGACGCCTACCGCTTCGTCCTTGAAACGGCGAACGAGTCTCTCGGCGGCCATGGACACAGTGTTAGCACGAGAACGGCGGGAAGGCCAGCGGCCGCATGGGGGCACCGCGATGCCCGCGCGGGCGCCGGACCGCGGGGGGGGCGCTGCGCCCTGCCCATCGCCCGGCCGCGGGGCCGTGCGCGGGCGGCCGCGCTGTGGTACGATCAGCTCGTGCTCGACCTGCTGATCAGGGGCGCGGCGATCCTCGGCACCGAAGGGCCGCGCGACATCGCGATCAGCGGCGCCGCGATCGTGGAAGTGGCGCCGCAGATCCGCCGGCCCGCGCGAAAGACCTTCGATGCGGCCGGCCGCCTCGCCCTGCCGCCGTTCGTGGACAGCCACTTCCACCTGGACTCGGTTCTGACGCGCATCCCCAACCGGACAGGCACCCTCAAGGAGGGCATCGACAACTGGCGCGACTACAAGAGAACGCGCCTGACCGTCGAGGATGTGCGCGACCGCGCCACGCGTTACTGCGAGCGCGCCTTCGCCATGGGCATCCAGGCCATCCGCTCCCACGTCGACGTGTGCGACCCCGACCTGCGCGGCGTGCGCGCCCTCTTGCAGGTGCGCGAGGATCAGAGCGAGCGCCTCGACATCCAGCTGGTGGCTTTTCCGCAGGACGGCCTCACCCACGACGCGCAGACCATGCACCAGCTCGAGCAGGCCCTGGACCTGGGCGTCGACGTGGTCGGCGGCATCCCGCACTACGAGCGGTCGGCGGAGCTGGGCCGCCGCAGCGTCACCCTCCTGCTCGAGCTGGCGGCCGAGCGGGGCCTGCCGGTGGACATGCACTGCGACGAAAGCGACGACCCCTCCTCGCGTCACGTCGAGCACCTGGCTGCGGAGACCATCCGCCTGGGGCTCCAGGGCAGGGTCACCGCCTCGCACGTGACCTCGATGGCGATGATGGACCCCTACTACGTCAGCCGCAAGCTCATTCCCCTCATGGCCGAGGCTCACCTGAACGTCGTCGCCAACCCCCTGATCAACATCCACCTCGGCGGCCGCTTCCACCACCCGGCCCCGCGGGCGATGGCGCCGATCCGGCAGTTGATGGCCGCAGGCCTTACCGTCGCCTGCGGCCAGGACTGCAACCAGGACCCCTGGTATCCCCTGGGCAACGCGGACATGATCGAGGTCGCGAAGATGGGCGCCCACGTCGGCCACATGATGGGGGTGGAGCAACTGCGCGCGATGCTCGACACGGTGACGGTCAACGCGGCCCGCGTCATGGCGTTGCCCGGCTGCGGGCCGGCGGAGCTCGCCGCAGGCTCGCGCGCGAGCCTGCTCCTCCTCGACGCCCCCGACGCGCTGGAGGCTCTGCGCACCTCGCCGCGCCGCAGCCTCGTGGTGCGCGACGGCCGCGTGCTGGCCGGCGGCTGAGCCGCACCGCCGAGCACCGCGGGTGGACGCGGCCTCAGCCGAGGCCGCTCAGCCGCAGGACGTCCTCGAGGGTGATGCTCTCGGTGCTGCAGAGAGCGTTCAGCTCCACCGGCACCTGCTCCCGCTGGGCGACGAGGCTCTCATAGAGGCGGGACCTCCGCTGCAGCGAGTCGCCGCTCACCCAGCCCCTGGATGTCCACAGGACGCAGTCGTCTAGCCAGATGCCGAAGACCACCGGCTCCTCGAGGGACCCGTGGCAGACCGCCACGCGCTTGATGGGCTTGTCCACCACGGAGATCTCCCGCGCGGCGTCCGCGTTGATCGAGAATGGCGTGAGGTGGTAGCGCTCGATCAGCAGATGGGCGTTGGCCCTGGAGATCTTGATCCCTCTGCCTGCCAGGCTCAGGCGGCCCCGGCTCGCGTCGACCGAGGTGATCGCGGTGACAAAGACGGCGATGTCCATGGACGCCTCCGCCGCCATTATAGTGCATCCGGCGGGACGCGGGGGCGGCGGGCAGGCGGCGACGGGCGGCGGCCTTGCCTGCGAGCGGCCGCTCCGGCTAGAATGCAGCGCGCCCGGGAGGTGCGATGCCGATGATCTACGTCGTGGTCACCATGAAGATCGCCAAGGGTCGTATGGAAGAGTTCCTCGCGGCCTGCGAGGAGGTGCGGCCGCACGTGCTGCGCGAGAAAGGCTGCCTCGGCTACGAGCACACGCGCGAGGTCGAGAGCCCCCTCGGGATCCAGGAGCCGATCGACCCCGACCGGATCACGCTGGTGGAGCGCTGGGAATCGCTGGCGGACCTCGAGGCGCACGCAAAGGCCCCCCACATGGCGCCGTTCGCCGCGCGGGTCAAGGGTCTTCGCGAGAGCGTGAGCGCGCGGGTAGGCGAGACGATTTTCTAGCGCGTTGCCTGTCGCAGGCGCGGGTTTTCTGCTACTATCGAGCGGTTTTCGGAAAGGAGACAGGGACATGCGTTCACGGATGATAGGCAGGGTTGCGGTCGCCCTGGTCTTCGTGGCCTGCGGGTTGCTCGCCTTTGGCACGGGCACCTCGGAGAAGGTCGTCAAGATCGCCTTTATCGGCCCGCTGACCGGTCCGAACGCTGCGGTCGGCATCGGCGCCAGGAACTCGTTCGAGCTCAAGGTGAACGAAGTCGTCGGCAAGGGTGACTTCCCCTACAAGATCGAGCTGGTCTTCGAGGACGACGCCTCCGATCCGGCCACGGGAGTCGCGGCGGCCAACAAGGTCTGCTCTGACCCGGACGTGGTGGCGGCCAGCACTCACTGGAACAGCCCGGTGGGCCTCGCCACGATCCACGTGTTCCACAAGTTCGGCGTCCCCCAGGTGCTCTGGGGCACGATCCACGCCGACATCACCTACAAGCACAACTACCCCGAGGTCACCCGCGTGATTCCCATGAGCGTGATGCAGAACGAGCGGGCGGCCGAGCTCGGCGTCAAGGACTTCGGCAAGAAGCGCTGGGTGATCATCCACGACACCACCGACTACGGCACCAAGAACAGGGACGAGATGGCCGCCGCTCTCAAGAAGCGGGGCGCCGACCTGGTCGGCACCTTTGGGGTCACCGTCGGGCAGCAGGACTTCATGGGAATCCTCACCAAGGTCAAAGAGCTGGCTCCCGAGGCGATCTACTACGGCGGCGTCGTCACCGAGAGCGCTCTCATCCGCACCCAGGCCTCCAAGCTCGGCCTCACGAAGATCCTGTACATCGGCATGGCCGGAATGCAGTCGGACACTTTTGGCAAGATCGCCGGCGCCGCCGCCGAGGGCAGCTTCTGCTCCAGCACCTTCGACATCTCGGCCTCGGACGTGGGCAAGGCCTTCGAGAAGTCCTACTACGCGAAGTACAAGGAGCCCTACGAGCAGAACGGCGCCTACGCCTACGACGCCGCGGGCGTGATCCTGCAGGCCCTCAAGGCTGTGGGACCGGACCGGGCCAAGCTGGTGCAGTACATCCGGAGCAACGACTACACCGGCGTCCTCGGCCTCACCCACTTCGACGACCACGGCCAGAGCATCACCGGCGGCCTCACGATGTACGTGAACCAGGACGGCAAGTGGATCAACTGGGAGGAGTCTGAGTTCAAAGCCGGCAAGCGCAAGCTGCCCTGGCAGTAGGACCGTAGCAGCGGCGCGGGCGCCGGTCGCCTCACGGGGCTTCCGGCGCGCCCTGCCGCCCTGAGGCCGGCCCCCGACGATGGACTTTGCCATCGAGCTCTCCGTCAGCTTTCTCATGCTCGGCTGCATGTACACCCTCGTCGCTGTCGGCTTCACGATGTACGTCGGCGTGATCAACCTGGCCAACTTCTCGCACGGAGACACGTGCGTGGTCGGAGCCTTTGTCCTGATGCCCCTCTTCCACCTCCTCGCCGGCCTGGGCTGGGTCAGGGGCGGAGGGGCGCCGCTCGTGCTCGCGCTCATCGCGGCCACCATCGTCGTCACGGGAGGCTGGGGCGCCGTTCTCTTCCGCCTGGTGATCCACCCGCTGCTCCGCTCCCCGCGGCTCATCGTGCTGCTGGCCACGGTGGCTGCAGGCCAGGCGATCCGCGAGACGATCCGGGTGATCTACCCGGAGGGCAGCAACCCCCAGGTGTTCCCGCGCCTGCTCCCCGAGGGGGGGCTGCACCTCGGCGCGGTGCTGGTTCGCTGGGAGAGCCTCATCATCCTGGCGGCGACCTTGGCCACCATCGGGCTGCTGAGCCTTTTCATCTCGCGGACCCGCATGGGCCTGGCGATGCGGGCGGTTTCCCAGAATCAGGACGTGGCCCAGATGATGGGAGTTCCCCTCGAGCGGACGGTCATGGCGGTCTTCGTCATCGGCTCGATGCTGGCGGGGCTGGCCGGGGTGATGAACGGCGCCTACTACCAGATCACCAAGTTCGACATCGGCAACAACCTGGGCATCAAGGGCTTCTCGGCCGCGGTCATCGGCGGGCTGGGCAACATCTACGGCGCGATCGTCGGCGGCCTCCTGCTGAGCTTCGTCGAGGTGTTCACGGCCGCGCTCGTGCCCGGGGGCTCCCAGTTCCAGGACGTGTTCTCGTTCCTGGTGGTGATCATCTTCCTGGTGGTCAAGCCCTCCGGCATCCTCGGAGAGAAGGCCTATGAAAAGGTGTGAGGCGGGTCGTGGCCTCCGGCGCTAGCGGCAGGGGCGCCCGCGTCGCGGCCTCGGGCTCCGGCCGCAGGCTCGCGAGGGTCGCGCTCCTCGCGGCCGCCGAGACCGTCGTGGCTGCGCTTGCGTTCGTGTTCCTCACGGCGCGCTCGACCCTCGCCCTCGTGGCGCCGATCGCTGCGGGCGCTGCGCTCGCGCTCGCGATCGGGCGCGCGAGCCGCCTGCGGGCCGCGCTCACGAGCGCGTTTCAACTCCAACGGCCCGCGGCCCTGGCCGTGGCCGCCATCCTGCTGCTCGCGCTTCCGCTCCTGCTGCGCCGCGACGCCTACTCGCTTCACATCCTCGTGGTCTCGGGGATCCAGGTGATCCTGGTGCTGGGCCTCAACCTCCAGGTCGGCAGCGCCGGCCTGCCCAACCTGGGATTCGCGGCCTTTTACGGGATCGGCGCCTACACCTCGGCGCTCCTGGCCGTGCGGCTCGGGGTGCCGTTCTGGGTGGGCGCCGCGGCGGGCGGCATCGTCTCCGCCGCCTTCGGCCTGGTCCTCGGCTTCCCGACGCTCAAGACGCGCACCTACTACCTGGCCCTCATCACCATCGCCTTCGGCCTCGTGGTCTACCTGCTCATGCTCAACCTCAAGTTCCTCGACGGCCCCGACGGCGTGCGCGACATCCCGCCGCCCCGCATCGCCGGCTGGTCTCTGCTGTCGACGGTCACGTTGTTCGCGGCCAGGTACCCGATGCAGCTGAACTACTACTACCTGGTCCTCGCGTTCGCGGCTGCGGCGGTCGCCGGCGCGCGCGCCCTCTACCAGTCGCGCACGGGCCTGGTCTGGAACGCCGTGCGGGAGGACGAGATCGCCTCGCAGTCGGTGGCCATCGACGTGTCGGCGGCCAAGCTGCTCGCCTTTGCCGTGGGCGCGTTCTACGCCGGGGCCGCGGGCGCGCTCTACGCGCACTACGTCGGCTACATCTCGGCGCAGAACTTCACCATGACCCAGTCGCTGGCCTTTCTCTCGATGGTGATCCTCGGCGGGCTCGACAACATCGCGGGGGTGGCGCTGGCCGCCGTTCTGCTGAGCGTGCTTCCCGAAAAGTTCCGCGCCCTCTCCGACTACCGCGTGATCGCCTACGGCGTGATCATCATCGTGATGCTGATCTTCCGGCCCTCGGGCCTGATCCCGCAGAAGACCAGGGACTACGCCTTTGCGCGGAGGCGAAAGGCCGGCCATGGCTGAGACGCTGCTCGGAGCCCAAGCGCTCACGATCCGCTTTGGCGGCCTCACCGCGGTCGATCGCGTTTCCTTTGACCTGGAGCCTGACCGCATTCTGGCGATCATAGGGCCCAACGGCGCGGGCAAGACCACGATCTTCAACATGATCACCGGAATCTACGTCCCCTCGGAGGGGACGATCCGCTTTCGGGGCGCCGTGCTCAACCGCCTCGCGCCTCACCGGATCGCCCGCATGGGAATCGCGCGGACCTTTCAGGCGAGCCGCCTGTTCGCCAACCTGAGCGTGCTCGACAACGTTCTGCTCGGCATGCAGCCGCACCGCGGGATCGGCCTCGGGCGGGCGGTCTTTGGGCGCGGCCGCGAGGCCCGGGACCTCAACGAGAGCATCGCCCGGGCCGAGGAGCTGCTCGGCTTTTTCGGCCTGGAGCCGAGCGAGAAAGCGCTCAGGCGCTCGGGCGATCTGCCGCAGGGAGACAGGCGCAAGCTCGAGATCTGCCGCGCCCTGGCAGCCGATCCCGCCGTGGTCCTGCTCGATGAGCCGTCGGCGGGGATGGACCCCGGCGAGACGCGGGAGCTGATGGAGGACATCCGCAGGATCCGCGCCCGCAGCCGCAGCATCGGCATCATCCTGATCGAGCACGACATGTCGGTGGTCCGCGGGGTCGCCGATCACATCCTGGTGCTGAACTACGGGCAGCTCATCGCCCAGGGCGACTTCCAGGAAATCGCCGCGGATCCGCGCGTGCAGGAGGCCTATCTTGGCAGGCGACGCTGCTACGCCTGAGGCGGACGCGGCCGAGCGGCCTCTTCTCGAGCTGGAGCGCATCGAGGTCGGATACGGCCGGGTGCGGGTGATCCACGACCTCTCGCTCGCGGTCGGCCGCGCGGAAATCGTCGCCCTCCTCGGCCCCAACGGGGCGGGCAAGACCACGACGGTGCGCGCGATCCTCGGCCTGGCGCCGCCGACTTCCGGGGTGGTGCGTTTCGACGGCCGCCCGGTCACCGGCTGGAAGCCGCACCGGATCGTCTCCCTCGGAGTGGCGGTGGTTCCCGAGGGCCGCGGCGTGTTCCCCAAGCTGACCGTCCTGGAGAACCTGCGGACCGGCATCGCCTTTCTCAGCGACGACGCGGCGCTGTTCGAGGAGCGCAGGCAGCAGGCCTACGCCAAGTTCCCGCGGCTGCGGGAGCGCGAGAACCAGATCGCCGGCACGCTGAGCGGCGGCGAGCAGACGATGCTCGCCCTATCGCGGGCGATGATGAGCAGGCCGAAGCTCGTGCTCATGGACGAGCCTTCGCTCGGCCTGGCGCCGAACCTGATCGAGCAGACCTTCCAGATCATCCGGGAGTACAACGACGAAGGCACGGCCGTGCTGCTGATCGAGCAGAACGCCGCGCAGGCGCTGGAGATCTGCAGGCGCGCCTACATCCTGCAGAAGGGCCGGGTCGTTCTCCACGGCGGCCGCGAGGAGCTGCTGTCCGACGAGCGAGTACGCAAGGCCTACTTCGCCACGGGATAGCCTATCCGCGCTCCAGGTAGACCGGGTTGGTGAAGGCGACCATCGCCTCCTCGCCGCGCGCGCGCCCGTGCAGCTCGGCCCGGATCCAGCGAGGCCACGCGCGATTCAGCGTGAAGCTGCGCGAGGCCTCCGGCGCCTCGATGCGCTCCCGCGCGAGCTCTCCGTCGCTGCCCCGCAGCACCAGGGCGAGGGTCTCGACCCGGCCTTCCCAGAGGCTCTTGCGGTCATCGCGGCCCCAGGCGACGGTCACGGCGCGAGCCTCCCCGGCCTCGTCGGGCGCAACCGCCTCGCCGGGACCGCGGCCCCCCACCGTGAGGGACAGCAGCGGTCCGAGGGTCACGAAGGCCCGCCCCGCCCGCAGCGCCTCCCTGGCCGCCTCGGCGAGGGCCAGTGCGCCGCACTCGACGCCGAGGTAGGTAACGGCGGGCAGGCACCCGGGCTCGGTTCTGTGGAAGTCCCTCGCGCTCACCCCCGCGACGCGGTACCCCTGGTCCAGCAGCCTGTCCCAGAGCTCGAGAGCGCGGCGGTTCTTCGGCCTGGTCCACGGATCCGCCTCCGACCACACCTCGAGGAAATCCACGTGAGTCCAGTCGGGGCCGTCGAAATCCCAGTAGCATCCGGTGCAGAAGGGACTGCCGGGATTGAACGGATGGGCAACCCCCGCCAGCCCGCCTGCCGCGTGGATGGCGTCGATGGCCGAATCGACGTTCGTCCGCGTGAGCGAGCGCCACTCCACGTAGGCGCTCGTACCCCAGGCGAGCAGATGGCCGTAGAAGGTGGTGAGCTCCATCCCGGGGATGATCGTCACGCCGCTTGCCCGCTCCGCCTCGGCGATCTCGGCGAGGCCCGAGAGGGTGTTGTGGTCGGTGAGCGCCACCGCTTCGAGCCCGAGTCGACGGGCCTCCCGCGCCATCTCGGCAACCGTCAGGCTGCCGTCGCTGTGGACGCTGTGGGCGTGCAGCTCGCAGGGGACCCAGCGCAGCGGCCCGCTCATCGCTGCACGCTCACCTGGACGCGGAAGGTGCACCGCTCGGTCACGACGCAGTGCACGCTCACCGTGGCCGTCCACCGGCCGGCCTCGAGGGCCCCTGCGACGAAGCCCGGCGTGGCCCAATCGCGACCGACGGCGATCGACTGATCCGGGCTGTGCCTGTGGGCGCAGCCGCGGAAGCCTGAAGGTCCGTCGAGGGAAAGGGTGAGCAGGTTGAGCACCGGCTCGCGCGGCCGGCCGCTCTGCAGGGAATCGGCGTAGAGGCGGAGGCCCTCCTCGATCAGCATCCGCTCACGCTGCTCGTCGACGAGGACCTTGGGCTCGTAGCAGAAGCGCACCTCCATGGCCTGCGCGCCGCGCTCGAGGACAAAGGGCAGTCGCACGTGGGTCTGCGACGCCTCCGGGCCCACCGTCCGCGCGACGTCGAGCACCAGGGCGGATGCCGCGCCGCCCCCGCGCGTCATTCGCTCTTCACGTCCCATTTGTTGGCTTTCAGGTTCCTGTAAATGTAGAAGCCGCCCATGAGGGAGGAGAGCAGGAAGAGGAACACGGAGATCGCCGCGGACTTCTCCATGTTCTGGAACGTACCGAATTCCTGCTGAAGGGCCACGCCGAGCATCATCGGCGCCCGCGCGCCCATCAGGTAGGGCGTGGTAAAGGCTGCGACATTGCCCATGAACACGAAGGTAACGGCGATGAGGAAATCGTTGCGCGAGAGAGGAAAGATCATGTGGAAGAACACCCGCAGCTTGCCCGCCCCGACGTCCCGTGCGCTCTCGATGATCGAGCGCGGGATGCCCTGGAGGCTCGCGCTGATCAGCATGGTGGAGAAGGGGAAGTTGAACCAACAGTTGGCCAGAATGATGCCTTTTTGCGTGTACATCAGGCTCGGCTTGAAGTCGACGCCGAAGAGTCCCAGCAGGATGCGATTGATCGCCCCCGTGTCCTTGACCACGTTCATGATCGCGTAGACTGCCACGATGGTGGGGATGAAACGCGGGATCAGGTAGAGCTTCGAGATCGCACGCGAGACCCAGCTGTCGGTAAAGGAGATGTAGAGGGCCAGCAGGTAGGACACGACGGCAACGATCAGCACCGTGAACACCACGATCACCAGTGTGTACTTGATGTTCGCCACCATGTAGGCTTCGGTGAGGATCTCGCGGTAGTTGACGAGGGAGAACCCCCTGGTCTCGGGATCGGTAAAGCTGAGCGCCACCGACCGGCCGATGGGGTAGACGACCATCACGCAGATGACGCAGAACGAGGGCAGGGCCAGGAGCAGCCCCAACAGCCTCTGTTCTCGTGCCCGCTTGTCAGCCATGCCTGCGGTCTCCCTCTGCGCGAACATGCCGCCGGTCCGCGGTCGGGCCGGCGGCCGCATGCGCATGCGCTCAGGGCAGAGTCGCGATCTCCTTGCTCCAGCGCTGGTTCAGCTTGGTGCCGAGGCCTCCGATGGTGTACGTGCGGAACTTGATCTCGAGACCGGAGAGCAGGTCGACCGTGGCCTTTGGAAGCTTCGCGCTGTCGATCACCGGGATCGCCTTCATGACGTTGACGAGCTTGTCCTGGGCGGCTACCGACGCAACGTAGTCCAGGAACTTCATGGCCTGCGCGGCATTCTTGCTCATCGACGGGATCACGCACAGCGTGATGTTGCCCGTGAGCGGCGGATCGATCTGCTGCAGCTTGATGCTCTTCGGGAGGAGCCCCCGCGACTTCTGGTCTAGGGTCATGTCTGCCCACGCCGGGCACATCCAGATGGTTCCGGCTGCCAGGAGGTCCAGCGAGCCCTGGTTCTTGACCGTGTACTGCACCTTTCCCGAGGCCTTGTACATGTACGGGTGCAGGTCCGCGAGCACCTTGAGGCCGGCGTCCCACTGGGCCATCCACTTCTCGTCGGGCGAGGTGAGCGCCTCGGCAGGCATCAGGTTGTAGACGGTGGTGAGCACAAAGGAGCTTCCCGCGCCGCCGGTGCCCGGGTCGTTGTAGGCGAACTTGCCGGGGTTCGCCTTGATCCAGGCGTGCAGGTCCTTCTCCGTCTTGGGAGGATTGGGCACCTTGTCCGAGTTGTAGGCGATGAAGACTGCGGTGCCGCGGTACGCCATCGCCCGGTCGGGCGCCACCGACGACTGCTTCAGGAGGCCGGCCATGTTGGGCATCTTCTTGGGGTCGAGCTTGGCGAGAGCCTCGAGACTGGCTTCTTTGGAGATCTGAGTCAGCTGGTTGTCGTCGGTATCCGCCATGATGTCGATGTCGATTTCCTTCTGCTTCGCGTTCCAGGCCGCGATGATCTTGACAAGGTCCGTCCGGGTCGCTGGCCCGGACGCCATGTACTGCTGCTTGACCTCGAAGCCCGGGTTGGTCTTGGCGAAATCGGCGATGATCGCCTCCCACTGGATGCGGACGTTGTCCGACCCGCTCGAGTAGAGGTTGATGCTCTTCGGGCCGGCCGCCTCGCCTCCGCCGCCCGCGAACAGAGGCAACGCGACGACGAAGACCGTGAACAGAACAGCGCTTCTCTTCATGTGTTCCCCCTTGCGATAGTTTTCGGCCCCACGGGCCGTTCGGAGCCTCGCTTTATGGCATCCGCCAGCTCGGCAGCGGAGAGCGACCCTGGGATCGTGCCGCCCTGGGCCGGAAACAGCTGGTGACGCCCGATGCTGATGCCCACTCGGTCGCCCACTTTGTAGCCACCGCCGAACTCGCGAGACATGAATGCCCTGACCGCTCCGTGGCTGGTGTCCATGTTGATCTCGAGAAAGTGGCCGAGGACCATGATCGTGGTGATCCGGCCGTCGAGCTGTCCGCTTCCGGCCGGTCCCAGCGTGAGGTTCTCGGGCCGCACGGCGATGTAGCCGTTGCGGCCGTCGGCGAGGAAGTTCATGTCCCCCATGAACTCCGCGACGAACCGGTTCGTCGGGTGGTCGTATACTTCGGCGGGCGTGTCGGTCTGCTCGAACTTCCCGCGGCTCATGACCACGATGCGGTCGGAGATCGACATCGCCTCCTCCTGGTCGTGGGTCACGAAGAGGACGGTGATCTTGAGCTCCATCTGGATCCGCTTGAGCTCTTCGCGCATCTGCACGCGGATCTTGGCGTCCAGCGCCGAAAACGGCTCGTCCATGAGCAGGATCTCAGGCTTGAGGATCAGCGCCCGGGCAGTGGCCACGCGCTGCTGCTGGCCCCCGGAGAGCTGGCTCGGGTACTTCTTCTCGTTGCCTTCGAGGGAGAAGAGGGCCAGGAACCTCGTCACTTCCTCCTCGATGGTGCCGCTCGGGATCTTGCGCAGCCTCAGGCCGAAGGCGAGGTTCTCGAACACGGTCATGTGCGGCCAGAGGTTGTAGTTCTGGAACACCATGGCAGTCGGCCGCCTCTCGGGGGGAAGGCGGGTGATATCCATTCCCCCGAGGATCACCCGGCCTGCGTCCGCGGTCAGAAACCCCCCGACCGTTCGCAGGATCGTGGTCTTGCCGCAGCCCGAAGGCCCGAGGAGGGTGACGAGCTCCGCCTCGGCGACCTGGAGATCGATATCGCGAACCCCTTCGCCGCTGCGGTACAGCTTGGTGAGCCCGACCAGCTGCAGCTTGGCTTTGCTCGACATCCGTTGCTCCTGCCCTACTTCATCTTGAAGCCGGCTGCGAGGGCGTCGGCGCCGGCGAACCTGCGGAATGCGGTGAGCAAAACGATGGTCGGCAGCACCAGGATCACGGCGAACACAGCGCCCGCGGTCGACGGGTAGTCGAAGATGATCCCGTACATGACCACGGGGATGGTCTTGTAGTTGGGCACCCCCACCAGCAGCGTGCCCTGCGCCTCCTCCATCGACTGCAGGAACGTGAAGACGCAGGCGACCATGATGCCGGGTGCGGCGAGCGGCAGCGTGATGTAGCGGAAGGTCTGAAAGGGGGTCGCGCCGACGTCACGGGCCGCCTCTTCCTGGTGCGCATGAATGCTGCGGAACGCGCCCGCCGGAATCCAGGTCATGTACATCAGCGTCCCCAGGAGGTGAATCAGGAACACGCCCGGGAACGTGCCCATCAGGTTCAGCTTGTAGAAGATGATGGCGATGGAGACGTAGAGACCCATTCGCGGGAAGGCGTTGGCAAAGAGAAAGGAGAACTGGAACAGGGGCTTGAGCGGGAAATTGATCCGCGCAAAGGCGTACGCGGCCGGAAGGCAAATGCAGAGGGAGCCGACGGTGACCACGGTGGCAACGATGAACGAGAGCGAGATCGAGGACACGAGGTTGTTCTGGCTCAGCACGAACTGCCACCACTTCAGCGAGAAGATGCGGGGGAAAAACCCCGGGTTGTCCACGTACGTGTAGTTGTCCGCGAAGGCGATCATCAGGGTGTTCATCAGGGGGCCGTAGAAGAAGAGGAGAAAGACGGTGAGCAGGATCGCCTCGAGCAAACGCTTGGCGCCCATCGCGTGCAGCCAGCCGCGCCAGTTCATCACACCCTCCCGTCCCGCAGGGCGAGCATCCGGTCGACCCGGCGGGTCGTGATGTTGTCGACCGGGAGGCGCATCATGCGGCGCATCCCCCGCTCGCCGTCGACCGTCCACACCGAGACGACGAGACCCGCCGCGGACAGCGCGTGGGCCAGACGCCGGGTGAGCAGGCGGTGAGGGGCGTTGAGGCCCCGGGCGCCGCAATCGCGGATCCTGCGCACCAGGTCCCCTGCGCCCGCCCTGGTGAAGCGCTCGCCGAGACTCGGTCGTCTGTTCAGCAGGTACGGCAGGCCGTCGATCTCGCCGCGGACCTTCGAAACCACGTCCGTGGTGATCCCCGTCAGGAGCACCCGGGCGGCCATTCCCGATCGCTGGAGCAGATCACTCATCTCGCGGACGCCCGAATACTCCTTGAGATCGAGATTCAGGCGGATCGTCGGGTGAGAAGCGACCAGCTCGAGCAACTCGCTCAGGCGCATGGCGTTGCGCTGCAGCGGCGCGGGCAGAGGATCGTGGGAAAGGTAGGCCTCTCGGTCCGGCGCGAACCGCACGTCAGCCTCCAGGTAGTCGACGGGAAGCGCGAGCGCCGCCTCGAACGATTGCAATGTGTTGGCCAGCGTGTCGAGGCAGCCCGCATGTGCGGTCACCGCCACGAAAGGCCCGGGCATGCGCGGAGGGGTCGGGCGCAACACCATCGCACCTCACCGACGATTGTAGGTGCATCCGGCGTGCTGTCAAGTTGGTGCCGGGACTTGACGGCATTCCGGCCGGTCGCTACGGTTTTCTGCTGGACCAGGGCGGGGGCCAGCCCATCGCCAGGGGGCAAGAAAGACATGAAGTGGCAGGGAAGAAGGCAGAGCGACAACGTCGAGGACAGGCGGCGCATCGGCGGCCGGACGGCGGCGGTGGGAGGGGGCCTGGGCGGCGTCGTGCTGGTCGTCCTGTACCTCCTGTTCGGCGGCGATCCCACCGAGATCATCCAGAGCCTCCAGGGCTCCGAGGTGGTCGCGGGCAGCGAGGCCGGAGGGCAGCTCAGCGAAAAGGACAGGGAGCTCGGCGAGTTCGTCTCCGTCGTGCTCGCCGACATCGAGGACGTCTGGAGGGCCCAGTTCCGCCAGATGGGGCAGGAATACCAGGAGCCGAAGCTCGTCCTGTTCTCGGGCCAGGTGCAGTCGGCCTGCGGGTTCGCCGGCGCGGCGGTCGGCCCGTTCTATTGTCCCGGGGACCACAAAGTCTACATCGACCTCGACTACTTCGAGGACATGCAGCGGCAGCTCGGCGCACACGGCGACTTTGCCCTCGCCTACGTGATCGCCCACGAGGTGGGTCATCATGTCCAGAACCTGCTCGGCATCATGGACCAGGTGCAGGCGCTGCAGGCGCGCATGAGCGAGCGCGAGTCCAACCAGGTCACGGTCCGCCTGGAGCTGCAGGCGGATTTCTTTGCCGGAGTCTGGGCGCACCATGCGCGCAGGTCGCCGGGCTTTGTCGACGACGAGGACATCCAGGAAGGCCTCAACGCCGCCAGCTCGGTGGGCGACGACAGGATCATGAAGCGCACCCAGGGCTACGTGGTGCCGGACGCGTTCACCCACGGCACCTCCGAGCAGCGCATGCGGTGGTTCAAGAGGGGACTCGACACCGGCGACATCCGCCAGGGCGACACGTTCTCGGCCGCCCAGCTCTGAGGCGACGGCGGCGCTACTTCCTGTTCGGGTTGTGGCGCAGCGGTTTGCCTTCGACCTTTTCGATGGGATCGTTCACGTAGACCTTGCCCAGGCCGATCGCCGAGGTAAAGGTGCCGCCCTTCCTGTCGTCGCTGATCCCCTCGGAGAATCCCAGATCGACGGGGATCTTGCCTCTTCCGCCCTGCCCGTCCACCACGTAGGTCGGTCTGAGGAAACCCGTGGTGGCTCCGCAGAGATCCCTGCAGATCTCCTTGCCCTTGTACACCTCGGTCCTGAAGTGGCCTGTTCCCTCGACGAGGTCGGCGTAGTACAGGTAGTACGGCTTGACCCCCATCCTGCCGAGGCTGTGCACCAGGTCCCTCATCACGTCGGTATCGTCGTTGACTCCCTTGAGCAGGACGCTCTGATTGCCTATGGGGATGCCGAGATGCCTCAGGATGCGGATCGCCTCGTAGCTCTGCGCGGTGATCTCGTTGGGGTGGTTGAAGTGGGTGTTGATGTACAGCTGGGGATCCTTGAGCGACCGCGGCGTGTACTTCCTGAGCACCTCGACCAGCTCCCCGTCCTCGATGATGCGCTGCGGCCAGACGCACGGGACTCTCGTGCCGATCCTCACGATGTCGAGGTGGTCGATCTTCGTGAGCTTTCCCAGAATGTCGTCGAGCCGCCTGGTCGGCAGCAGCAGCGGATCGCCGCCCGAGACCAGGACGTCCCTGATGTCCTCGTGCGACGCGATGTACTCGACTCCCTTGTCGATCTCCTGCGTCGAGGGGTTCTTGTGCTCGTCGCCGACCTTGCGCTTGCGGGTGCAGAAGCGGCAGTACATGGCGCACTCGATCGAGACGAACAGCAGGACGCGATCGGGATAGCGGTGAATGATCGTCCTCGGTCCGCCGAGGGGAATATCCCCCTCCTCGTCGAGGGGGTCCGCCGTCAGGTCCATGTAGTGCTCGAGCTCCTCCACGTCGGGGATCGCCTGCCTCCAGATGCCGTCGTTCATCTTCTCGATAAGGCCGAGATAGTAGGTGTTGACCCTCATCGGGTACCTGGCGATCACTTCGCGGAGCCTGGGGTCGACCCTCGCCTTCTGGCCGGTGAGCCATTTCTCCAGGTCTTCGTAAGTGGTGATGGCGTTTCTCAAGATGTCCCTGTAGGCCATGGAAGATTCTCCTATTGCCCGCCCGGAAGCCGCAAACCCGCTTTCTGATGCAACGCGATGGTATTCTCTGCAGGCAGACCCGTTCAAGGGCGCCAGCCGCGACGTCAGCCCCCGTCCTGCATTCCCTTCCATGCGTCGCGGATCAACTGGAAGGCGGGCTCCCTCTGCCGCCATCCCGCCTGCACGAGGCGCGAGACCTCCACGCCGTCGAGCTCCCTGGGAGCCGCGCCCCTCCTGAGGCTCAACGCCGCCGCAGTGCCGGCTGCCTCGCCGGTGGCCATGCAGGTCTGCTGGATTCTCAGCGAGGCCTGGGCGACGGCATCCGATGAGATGATCTTTCCGCCCATCAGGAGGTTGTCGGCGCCCTGCGCGACGATGCAGCCGTACGGTATGTCGAAGTAGTCACCCTCGGCCAGTCGCTTTCGCCTCTCCACGACCTCGGGTGAATTGCCGTCAACGGCCGGGGCCGTGTAGCTGTCGGGCGGCCATATGTCGATCTCCCAGGAGGCCCGCGCGATGGTGTCGGGATGCTTCGCGAAGTTGACGGCGTCCTCGGCCGTCACCGTGGCAAGCCCGCGGATCCTCCGCGTGGAGCGAATGCCGACATGGCTGCCGACCCTTGCGAGGAAGCTGTTTTCGCAGCCCGGCACGTATCTCCTGTAGAAGTCGGCGATCTCCCAGGCCTGCGCCCTGCCTTCGCGTTCGGCCCTCGTCACCGCCTGCGGGTCGAGGGGATCGACGTTCAGGATCCGGCTGATCACCAGGAGGAGCTCGCTTCTGTGTCGGGGCATCTCCCACCCGATCCGGTTCTTGTGGACATACGCCAGAATTCTGCCGCTCGTGATGATGGGGGAGGCGAACTCGCCGCGGTCGACAGCCGCCCTCCAGTCGCGTCGCAACTTCTCCAGCTCCTCGTCGGTGGAAGGGCCCGCACCTGCCGGTACGTTGCCGAGGCAGACGACCTTGGTCGCGGCCATCGCGCACTTGCGGCCGGCCGCCCCCTGCTCCCAGGGTGCTTCCGCGTACTCGGCCACCATCCCTTCGCCCGTGCAGTCGATGACCCTGTCGGCAAAGACCGCTCTTCTGCCGCCCTTGGTCGCGACGACGACGCCCCGGATGGTCCGGTCCTGCACGACGGCATCGATGACGCAGGAGTGGTAGAGGGTCTTCACCCCTTGCTGGGTCAGCAGATCCTCCCAGGCGTACGGGACCATCTCCGGATCCACGACGCCGTGATAGTGGGGGGCTACCCACCGGAACTGCTCCTCCAGGACGCCTCGCCTGCGCTTGAGAGCGTCGATGTACTCGTGCCACACGCCCAGGAAATCCGCCGCGTTGGTCGACAGGATCACGGCAACGCCCTGCGACACGGTTGCGCCTCCGAGGCAGCCGTCCTTCTCGATCAACACGGTGTTCGCCCCGCCCCTGGCTGCGCCTATGGCGGCAGCGCATCCGGCGGGGCCCCCTCCGGCAACCGCTACGTCGTACCGTCCCAGCACCGGGATCGTCCGTCCCGGCTCCCGATAGGCGCTGGTTTCTTCGCCCTTCATGGAATCACGCCCTTCGGGACCGCGCGCGGTCTCACGCCGCTCACAGGTCCGCGCCGGCCAAGTAGATCTCCTTGACCTTGCCCTTGTCCAGGATCGCGCCAGCCTGCAGGAGGATGTCCTGGACCTCCCGCGCGGAAATCGCCCGCAGCTCCCTGCCCGACGCAGCGGCGACAGCTGCGGTGATTCCCGCCGCGTGGCCGGTCATCGAGCAGGTGGTCGTGACCCTTGCCGAGGAGAGCGCCAGCTGGTCGGCCGACAGGCACCGGCCCGCCATCATGAGGTTGTCGCCGCCGCGCGCGATCAGCGCGCGCAGGGGTATGTCGTACGGCGGGACAGCGAGCTGGTCCTTGGGCAGGATGTACGTTCTCTTGTCGTCGTCGGGCTTGTGGCCGTCGAGGTAGAAAGCGCCGACGGCGATCGAGTCGTCGAAGCTCCGCCCGCTGCGCAGGTCGTCGACCGTGAGCACGTAGTCGCCGGTGATTCGCAGTCCCTCGCGGATGCCGATCATCGGCGAGCAGTGGTCGAAGACCCAGCTCCTGCCTTCGACGCGCTGGTGGTAGTCCAGCACCGCCATCATCCTGCGCCGTCCCCGGATCTCAGCAGCGGTCATCGACTCGGTGTCGGTCGAGTCGAACATGGGGACCTTGATCTTGATCGCGTTGGAGCCGGTGCCGTTGGGCCAGATGCTGGTCATGGGAAGTTGATCTTCGTTGTCGAACCGTTCAAACCAGCCGCCGGGGATCTCACGCCCTTTTGCGCTTTCCGGCACGTGGCGCACAAAGTACATCAGCGACATGGGAAGCTGGTACCCGCTCGCGCCGCCCTTCATGGTCGGGAAGCCGGCTCGCGCTGCCAGCTCCCCCTCGCCCGTGCAATCGATGTACTGGCGCGCGCGCACCGCCTCAAGCCCGGACTTGCCGCAGACGACGCACTCGCTGATGTGCCCGTCGCTGCATCTGACGTCCACGAACCGCGTGTGCAGAAGCAGCTTGATCCTGTGCCTGAGCACGAGCTCCTGCAGGACAACGGCCAGAATCTCGTGGTTGAAGACCCGGGAGCTCTTGGCGGGATTGAGGGGCACGATGGCGCCGAACGCCTCGAGCCCCTCGACCACCATGTCGAAGGGCCTGCCCTGCCCGCGGGTGTTTCCGCAGAAGGAGGCGACGCCGCCCGTGGTGCTGTTGCCCCCGAGCACGCCAAAGCGCTCCACGAGCAGCACGCTGCTGCCCTGCATCGCCGCGCCGATCGCAGCCGACACTCCGGCCATGCCGGAGCCGAAGACGGCCACGTCCCCCTCGTAGCGCACCTCGACTCGCTTCCGGTACTCAATTACCTGCACGTCTCTTGGTCCTCTCGATGAATCCGGCGATCATCTGCCCGATCAGCCTGGGGTGCTGCACCAGCATGCTGTGGCCGCAGTTCTCGATCCACGCCACCTCGATGTTCGGCTTGCGCGGGATCTGAAGCTGTTCCTGGCTTGGGCGCTGCTCGAGACCACGATCGCCCCATATCTCGAGAATGGGAACCGTCGCCTCTTCGAGCAGCCGCCTGCCCTTTTCCCATTTCCGCCAGACGCGCGAATAGCGCCTGATCTCCTCGTCGCTCCACTCGGTGCGGCCGATCGTGCCGTAGTGGGCCCGCAGCGCGTTCTGCTCCGCGTTCAGCGTCTCGTTCTTCAGACCCCCGAAAGCGTCCGCTTCCACCGACGCGTGAGTCCAGCCTTCGCAGGAGATGACGCCATCGAGCCTGCCGCCGGCGTGGTCCAGCATCTCGATGGCCATCATGCCTCCGATGCTGTGCCCACCGACGAAGAACCGCCCGATCCCCGCCTCGTCGACGAGCCGCAGCGAGAGCTCGGTGAACTCCTCGATCGTGCTGTCCGGGCTGCGCGGCCTGCTCCTGCCGAAGCCCGGCAGCTCGATGAGGAGGATGTTCGCGTCGATGCCGGCGTCCTCGATGACCGGTTCCCATATCGAGTGATGCGTGTAGCTGCCGGGGATGAGCACCAGGTTGCGGCTGCTGCCGCAGTCGAGATAGTAGGCATACAGCTCGTGGACGCCCGAACGGGCCGTGATTTCTTTGAAAGGCTTCATGCGTCGTTGACCGAGAGAGAGGATGCGGCGCGCGAGGCGCCGCATCCCCGCACGGAGTCCTACTTTATCTTGGCATACGCGTCGTTGTAGATCTTCTCCAGCTCCGCGACCCCCTTGGCCTTGAACCTCTCCAGGTACTTGTCAAAGGCATCGATCGACTCGGTTCCCATGATGAGCTTGTCGAACATCTCCAGGGCGATGGTCTGCAGCCCCGTCTGCAGGCCCGCCACGGCTTCCCTCTCCTTGGGGGTGAAGGGCGGTTGCGGGACCGGGTACGTGAACGCCTTGTCCTTTTGAATGACGTCGGTGTACCACTTCATCTGGAAGTCGGGGGTCGCCAGGAAGTAGGAGTGCAGGTCGGAGTAGACGATAAAGGACTCGTAGGCGGCGTTGCCCCGCTCCTTGTGCATGCTGGTCGGTATGAAGTTGCCCTGGCTGTCGCTGTACTTCTTGCGGGTCTCCGCCGTGATCTCGACCTCGCCCTTGGCATTGCGCACGAAATCGACGCCTTCGATGCCGAGGTTCATCAGGTCGCACGCTTCGTCGGTGTACAGCCAGTTGAACATCTTGATCATCGCATCGATGTTCTTGCTCTTGCTGCTGATGGCGTAGAGCTTGTTGAGCTGGTGCGGCGCCGTGTACAGCGCCCTGGACCAGCCCCACTGCGTCGTCGGCGTGAACAGCGCGGTCCAGTCGGCCGTGGGGATCTTCTTGCGCAGGGCCGGCAGGTGCTTGGCCGCGAAGCCCACGTTGTCCAGATACGAAAGGCCGACGCCGCTGGCGATCTTCTCCTCCCACTGCTGCGCCTTGACCGAGACGTAGTCGGGATCGAGCAGCTTTTCCCTGTACATGGCATTCAGGTAGGCGAGCACCTGCTTGGTCTCCGGCTTGGCCGGCTGGTAGAGGTACTTGCCTGCCTGCGGGTCGAACATGATCGTGTTGCCGCTTCCCAGCGAGTAGCCGAGGCTGTACATGAGGTTGTTGGACCCGTTGCGGTTGCAGTAGGGAACGCTGGCCGGGTACTTCGCCTTGAAGGCCTTGAGCATGTCGAAGTACTCGACCCACGTCTTGGGCGCCGCGATGCCGAGCTCCTTCATGATGTCCGATCGGGCCACCAGCGCGCTGCCCCTCGTGAGGTCCCACCGGTTCAGCACCGGGAAGCCGTACGGGTTGCCATCGACGAATGTGAACTTGGCCTCGGGGTACTTCGCCACCTTGTCCCAGAAGTTCGGCAGTTGGGCCTTGTACTTGCTCAGGTTCACGAAGATGCCCGAGTCGGCGAATTTGTTGATGTCCGTCTGGTTGACCTGGATGATGTCGGGCAGGTCGTTGGTCGAAAGCAGCGTGTTCTTTTTCTGCGCGTAGTCGGCCGAAGGCACGGGCATGAACTTGACCCGGATCCCGGTGCGCTCGTACATCCACTGGAAGTGCAGCATGTTGGCCCCGACCGGCACCAGGTTGCTCTCGGCGAGCATCACGGTGATCTCCACGTCCTTGTCCACCAGCCGGCCGGTCTTGGCCGGCTCCGCAGCCGGAGCTGGTGCCGGTGCCTCCGTGCCGCCCGCGGCAAAGCAGGCAGCCGCCGCCACGAACGCGAGAATGATGCAGAGTCCCTTCTTCATAGCGAACCTCCTTGGGTCGTTTTTTCGTCCCCTCGAATCCGGGAACGGTATGCCCCTCTCTTCGCGTTCCCCGGGTGCGGCGTTCGCCCGCCTCCGGACGCGCTCCGGCCCGTCATCCCTTGAGCGAGCCGATCATCACCCCCTTAACGAAGTACTTCTGGACGAACGGGTACACCAGCAGGATCGGCGCCGTCGAGATGATCACCGCCGCGTACTTGAGCGTCGTCGGTTGGATGTCGATCTCCTGCACGATTTCGGAGTACTGCTCCGACATCTGATTGGCAATGAGCATGTTCCGCAGGATCAGCTGCATCGGATACTTCTTCTTGTCGCTTAGGTAGATCAGCTCCGGGAAGAAGCTGTTCCAGTGGCCTGTGGAGTAGAACAGCAGCATGGTGGCCATCACGGGGAGAGAGAGCGGCAGGATGATGCGCACAAAGATGTGGATGTCGTTGGCTCCGTCGATCTGTGCCGACTCCCGCAGCGACGACGGGATGCCCTGGAAGAAGGTCCGGATGATGATCATGTTCCAGGTCGAGACGGCCGTGGGCAGCGCGATCGCCCATATCGTGTCCAGCAGCCCGAAGCTCTTGACCACCAGGTAGGTGGGGATCAGCCCGCCCGAGAAGAACATCGTGAACACGATGAACGCCGTCAGGGGCTTGTTGCCGGAAAACCTCCGGATGGAAAGCGGATAGGCGCACAGCGCCGACATGACGAGATTGACCGTGGTCCCGACGACCGTGTACCTGACGGTGTTGGCAAAGGACCTGAGAAAGTAGGTGTCCTGCAGCATCATCCGGTAGGGGCTGAGCGTGAAGCGGATCGGAACGATCTTGACCTCGCCGCGGGAAACCGCCATTCCGCTGCTGACGGAAACGATCAGCACGTAGTAGAGCGGGTACAGCGTCGCGACGGCCAGCAGGACCAGGAGCACCGCGTTGGCCGCGTCGAACGCCGTTTCCGCAACGCTCTTTCTCTGGACCGCCACCTCTCCCCTTCTCCTACCAGAGGCTCGTCTCACCCGCGGACTTGCTGATCTTGTTCGCCGCCACAACGAACACAAGCCCGATGATCGTGGCGAACAGCCCGACCGCGGTCGCGTAGCTGAAGTTGCTGTCGATCAGGCCGCGACGGTACACGTAGGTCGCGATCACGTCGGCTGTCTCGTAGGTGGCCCCGTTGTAGAGCAGCAGGATCTTCTGGTAGCCGACGTTCATGATGCGCCCGAGACTCATTATGAAAACGATCACGATCGTCGGCGCAATGCCCGGCAGCGTGATGTGCAGCATCTGCTTCCACCGCCCCGCGCCGTCTATGATCGCCGCCTCGTAGAGCTCCACGTCGACGGCCGCCAGGGCCGCCAGGAATATGATACTCTCCCACCCGAAGTTCTGCCAGACGCTGGTGGCCACGTAGACTGTCCTGAACCACTCCGGCCGCGCGAGGAACTGTATGGGAGCTACGCCAAAGGCCCCGATGACGTTGTTCACGAGGCCGTCGCTGACCAGAAAGGTCGTCACCATCCCGCAGATCACCACGGTCGAAATGAAGTGCGGCAGATAGGTGATCGACTGGATGGTCCGGCGAAAGACCGCGTTCCTGACTTCGTTGAGCAGCAGCGCCAGCACGATCGGAGCCGGGAAGCCCCAGAGGATCTCGTAGACGCGGATCAGGATCGTATTGCGCACGAGCTTCCAGAAGTAGGGGTCACTCAGGTACTCCTGGAAGTACCGCAGGCCCACGCTCGGAGCTCTGACGATGGTCCCGAGCCCTGTGAACACCTTGATGTTCCTGAAGGCGATCAGGATCCCGTACATCGGCAGGTAGTGGAACAACAGGTAGTAGAGAAAGGGCAGAGCCGCCAGGGCGTAGAGGTACTTGTCCCGCTCGAAGGCACGGGCGAACCTGGCCGCGAGGCCTGCTCTGCGGGGCGAAGCTGGGCTGCGCTGCATGGTCGCGGACGCGCTTGTGCCGGGCATGGACCCCCCCTGATCGCGCGGTTCAACCATACTGCAGGCGAATCCTGGGGGCTGTCAAATGCGGGTCTCGCCCGTAGGTCGCGCCGCGTGACAGGGTGAACGCCCGCGAGCCCCCCGGACTACCGGTAGAGGTGGCACTTGACGCGGCGGCCTTCGATCTCGACCTCGGGCGGCTCGGTGGCCCTGCAGGCGGGCATCTCGCGCGGGCAGCGGCCGGCGAACTTGCAGCCCGCCTGGGCGTACTCCTTGAGCTCGAGGGCGCCGAGGGCGATGTCCTCGCTCCACCTGACTTCCGGGTCCGGCTCGGGCACCGAGTCGCGCAGCAGCCGGGTGTAGGGGTGCAGCGGCTCGCGCAGCACCTGCTCGACCGTTCCGAGCTCGATGATGACGCCGCGGAGCATCACCGCGATCCGTTCGCTCACGTAGTAGGCGGTGGCCAGGTCGTGGGTGATGTACAGCACGCTGATGCCCCGCTCCTCCTTGAGCTTGCGGAAGAGGTTGACGATGGACATCCGCAGCGAGGCGTCAACCATGGACACCGGCTCGTCGGCCACGAGCAGCGACGGGTGCGTGATGAGAGAGCGGGCGACCGAGGTCCGCTGCGCCTGTCCGCCGGAGAGCTCGTGAGGGTAGCGGCCCCTGATCTCCTGCAGCGACAGCCCCACGGTGGCCAGGGCATCCCCGACGACGCTGTCGGCCTCCTTGCGGCTGGCGGCCACCCGGTAGTTGAGGGCGGTTTCGTAGAGATAGGTGTCGATGCGCTTGAGCGGGTTGAAGGTGTCGAAGGGATCCTGGAAGATGGCCTGGACTTCCTTCATGAACTCAAGGCGCTTCGCCCTCCCATGGATCCGCGTGGCTTCCCTGCCCTTGTACAGGATGACGCCCGAGGTCGGCTCCACGAAGCCCAGGATCATGCGGGCGAGAGTGGTCTTGCCGCTCCCGCTTTCGCCCGCGAGCGTGAAGATCTCGGGCCCCCGGGCTCCCATCTCGAACGAAGCTCTGGCCACGGCGATGAGCCTCACCCTGGAGAAGCCGCCGCCCAGGACGAACCTTCGCGTGAGCTGCTGTACCGACAGGAGTGCTGCGTCGCTGCTGTTCACGGTTCACCTGCCGCGCTGCCGCCGCTGAGAAAGCAGGCCACCCTGTGGCCCGGCGAGACTGTCACGAGCTCCGGCTCCTGCGTCCGGCACCGGTCCATGGCGCGGGGACAGCGCGGATGGAACCGGCACCCCGGCGGCAGGGCAGCGAGCGACGGTGGGGCCCCGGGGGCGCTGACCTTGTAGGTCTTGTCGCCGATGCGCGGCAGCGACCCGATCAGGAACCGCGTGTAGGGATGCAGGGGGTTCTTGAACAGCTCCGGCGTCGGTGACTCTTCCACGATCTTGCCGGCATACATGATAGCGAGCTTGTTGGTCAGGCTCGCATGGACCGCCATGTCGTGGGTCACTAGGCCGTCGATGAGCAGCGCGTCATAGTCGTCTACGGCGAGAACCCCGTCCCGGTGGAAGAAGGTGAACTGATTGCGGTGATAGCGGTCCTTGATGGCGCTGGTGGTCACGAAGGTGAGGGTCGCCGTAGCGCCGCTTTCCAGCACGAAGTTCAGCGACTGCGAAGGGGGAAACCCCGAGACATCGCTGGCCCCCGGAAGGCCTGGCCCCTCGTTGCCTCCTCCCCGGTGACGAAGCGGATCTGGTCGAGCGCGTGGCCGCCCCAGTTCAGCGCGGGACCACCGGACGGCGCGAGGTCGCGGTACCAGGTGTGGCGAACCGCAGGCGGCCGCGCGTGCTGCACAAAAGCGACGTGAGTCGCTGCGCGTCCGGCAAACAGCTCGCGCGTCTTGCGCACCAGCGGGCGGTAGCGCTCGCAGAAACCGACCGTTGCGATCACCCCGGAGCGCTTCACGGCCGCGTCGATGCCCGGCGCCACCTCCAGCCGCACGGCCTGCGGCTTCTCGCTGAGAATGTGGATGCCTCGCTCGGCGGCCCGGACCTCCACGTCGCTGCGCGCGAAGGCGGGCACGCAGGAATACAGCGCGTCGGCGCAGGAGGCCGCGCCCGGCACGAGGGCCGCCGCCTGCTCGAGGGCGACGGGCGCGCTGTCGCACAGCGCCACGATCTCCACACCGGGGATCCTCAGGAGGTTCGGGATGTGGGTCGAACATGCAAAGCGGCCGGTCCCGTAGAAAGCGATCCGAACCGAAGCCGGTGACATGGCGGCGGCGCTACCCCTTGAGGGAGCCTTCCATGAGGCTGCGCACGAAGTAGCGCTGCATCGAGAAGTAGAGCGTCATCGGCAGGATCACAGAGAGGATCATGACCGCAGAGATCGGGCCCATGGCCCAGGCCTGCTCCTCCTGGTTGACCGTCATGATGCCGATCGGCAGCGTCGTGGCCCTTCGCTTCGTGTTCAGGATCAGCGCCAGGGTGAACTCCCCCAGCAGTGGAGGAAAGCCACGATCCCCGCCGCCACCATGCCGGCCGCGGAGATCGAGAGGAAGATGCGCGAGTAGACTAGAAAGAGCGCCCGTGGGCTGGTCCGCCCAGAGCCGGACGGGTGTCCGGTAGATCTCCGTGTTCGGCTTCATGGAGGTGAAGATCGTCTGCACCAGCGGCACGAGAAAAACGAGCATCGCCAGCAGGACGAAGACGCTCACGAGCGTCACCGACAGCGCGTTGCGGCCCACCATCGCTCAAGCCCGCTCCGCACGGTTGATCAGGAAGTTGAGACCGAAGAACGCCACGAGAATGAGCGCCATGAAGTACCCCGTCGCCGAAGCGATCCCCATGTCGCAGTTGGCAAAGGCCGCCTTGTAGGTCACCACGTACATCGTGATGGTGGCCGTCCCGGGGCCTCCGTCCATGCTGATGTTGCCGCCATCTGTCATGGCGACCACCTCGGCGAACAGCGTGAGGGGGGTGATGCTGGAAAGCATGCCTACGATCAGGTAGGTCTCCCTGAGGTTGGGCAGCAGGATGCGCGTGATCCTCTGCCACGGCGATGCGCCGTCGATGATCGCAGCCTCCGAGAGACTCTGCGGCACGGCCTGGATCCCCGCCATGAACAGCAGTCCGATGAACCCCACGCTGTACCAGACGGTCACCATGAGAATCACGTTGAGGGCAGTGGCCGGGTTGTTCATCCAGTCCCTGACCCACGATTCGAGGCCACGGAGCTGCTGGTCCCCTGCATCAGGCGTGCCCGCCGCGAAGTCAAACGAAATCTTGCGGCACAGCCAGGACCGGTTAACCAGCGGCGGCTGTTTGCCCGCCCGCCGCGGCGCTGATACACTGCCCCCGGATCGTCCGAAAGCCGGCGTCCCGCGGAAAAAGGAAACCCATGAAGATCACTTCCATCGACGCCGTTCTCGTGAGCTTCGGCAACCGCAACGTCCCCTTCGTGAAAGTCCACACCGACGAGGGGATCACGGGCCTGGGCGAGGCGTACTCGTGCGGCCCGGACAAGGCCACGGTCGAGGTGATCCGCGACTTTGCCCTGTGGCTCGAGGGCCGCGACCCCCGCGACATCGAGGCGCTGTATCACCTGATGTTTGCCGGCTCGCGCTTCCCGGGCGGATCGGTGGTCGGGGCTGCCATCAGCGGCATCGAGCACGCGCTGTGGGACATCGCGGGCAAGGCCGCGGGGCTTCCCGTGTACAGGCTGCTCGGCGGCCGCTGCCGCGACAAGGTGCGGGTGTACCAGAACCCGGGCGGACGCACGCCGGACGAGATGGCGGAGAACGCCCTCAAGGCGATCGACCGCTACGGCTACACGGCGCTCAAGCTGAGCCCCCTGCCGCCGGACTACGCGACGCTGCCATGGGGCAAGGTGGTGGCCGAGAGCGTGCGCCGCTGCGAGGCCGTGCGGAGGGCCGTCGGCGACGCCATCGACATTGGCATCGACCCGCACGCCAAGATCTTCGAGCCGGCGCTCGCCATCGAGCTGTGCAAGGCTCTCGAGCCGATGAGACCCTTCTTTGTCGAGGAGCCGCTGCGCCCGGAGAACCGCCCGGCCCTCGCCAAGGTGCGCGAGCACGTGAGCGTTCCGATCGCCACCGGCGAGATGCTCTACACGCGCTACGAGTTCCGCGACCTGCTCGCCCTGCAGGCGGCCGACATCGTTCAGCCCGACGTCTGCGTCACAGGCGGCCTCCTCGAGATGAAGAAGATCGCGGCCATGGCCGCGGCGAGCTACGTGACCGTGGCGCCCCACAACCCCTGCGGGCCCGTGGCCACGGCGGTGAACGTGCACTTCGCGGCGAGCACGTCCAACTTCATCATTCTCGAATACATCCCGGACGACACGGGGGTGCGGCGCGAGGTGGTGCAGGAGCCGATCCGCCTGGTCAGGGGCTACCTCGAGATCCCGGAGAAGCCGGGACTCGGCATCGAGCTCGACGAGAAGGCGGCCGCCCGCCACCCCTTCAAGCCGTGGCGCCGGCCCTTCAACGTGCGCGAGGACGGCTCGCTCGCCTGGCAGTAGCTGTTCGGCCGTCGAGCCTGGAGGGTCGACGCGATGAGCACGGACGCGGACATGGCGAACAGCCGGTCGAAGGCGCCTCGCCGCTGGTCTGCCGCTGCAACGGCGACTCGGTGTGACAGGCCGGGTCACCAGCGCTCCTGGCGGTGCCCAGGGCGCCACACGCGCAGCGCCGGCCTCACGTGCCTCCCGCCACCCCTTCGCGCTCCGCAAGCGCCCCCGCCGCCTCGACGACCTTGCGGTAGGGCTGCACCATGCGGCTCTTGATCATGGCGGGAAAGCGGTCGCGGATTCCCGGCATGCCGGTGACGAGCCAGGCGAGGGCGACGCTCAGGCGCTGCAGCGGGTTCCGCTGCGGGAAATCGTAGAAGCCCATCCGCTTGTACGCCTTGTGATCTGCGCGGAAGACAACCCGCATGCCGCCGGAAAGGGCGTCGCGGAAGATCTTGAGGCCCGCGACGCCGAGAAAGGTCCGCGGCCGGATGTATGCGGAGCGCGACAGGCGCACCAGGCGTTCGGCCAGGCTGTCGAGCTGCCGCTCGATTGCGCCGCCGTCACCTTCATCTGAGACCCATTCCACGAGGTTCGATTGCTGGATCTCGATCCAGGCCTCGTAGGGCAGGCGCAGCTCGGGCAGCCGGGACAGCGGTCCGGAGACGAGAAAAGCGATCTGCTTTCCCACGATCGAGGGGGTGTGGTTGCAGAAGAAGCTGCGGTCAAAGAACTGCTTCCACTTCCACGACAGTTGCCGGGCGACGATCGTGCCGGCGAACACCAGGATGTCGGCGCCGCGCACAGCGTCGTTGTAGAACTCGACGAAGCCGTCCTTGCCCGTGTACACGCAGCGGAACTCCGGTCCGCAGCGCAGGCAGCCCTGGCATCCGCCGCGGATGTCGACGTCGTGGAGGTTCACGACTTCCACGGGCCCGTCAAAGGCTGCGACAAAGCGATCGACCAGCGCACGCAGCCGCTCGTGTTCGGGCCGCGCGTCCGTGAGCACGACGATCCGGCGGCCCTCGGTGCGCACCCGGGCAGCGGGAGGCTGGAGATCGAGCGGCCGGTCCGTCGAGGCCACCGGCGCGTACGCGCGAGGGATGGCGGCCCGGCTGCGTACCGCCTCGAAAAACTCGGCGGCGAAGCGCTCGAGGCGCTGCCGCTCCGCCGGCTTCATCAGGTCGTGCATCTGGGCCGAGTAGAACCCGACGAAGGCCATGCCCAGGTCCTCGCAGACGCCGCGCATCCACGCGTGCGCCGTCGTGTCGTAGAAATTGATGGACGTGCTCAGCGTGGCGGCGTAGCGCCCCGCAAAGGCGTCCTCGACGCCCCGCTCTCCGATCAGCTCGATGAACCGCTTGTACTGCGAGCAGACCAGCAGGTAGTAGACGGGAAAGGCCCACAGAACCGCGTCGGCCCGGCGCACCGAGTCGATGACCTCGGCGAACCGCTCGGGATCCTTCTCCAAGCCGACGATCCGCTGGGCCACGTCGTGCACCTCGAGCTCGACCCGCGGGAACCTGCGCGCCAGGTACTCGACGTACTGCAGGGTCACGCTCTGCCTTCCCTTGGGGCTTCCGTTCAGGACCACGATTCTCATTGCTGCCTCCGTTCAATCATCAAGGAAGAAGGCTCCGGCCGGGCGAGTCCTTCTCACCGTCGCCCGGGCTTTTTCCGTTTCCCCGGCTGCGCGCCGCTGTAGAACTGCAGGAACAGCTCGCGCAGCTGGCCGCGGTCCATTCCTTCGGCGGGCTCGAGGTTCCCCGACATCAGGAGAGAGCTGAAGCCGTGCAGCATGATCCAGCCCATCATGGCGCCGTAGCGCGGGTCGATGGGGTACCTGCCCTTTGCCGCCAGCTGTTCCAGGGCGCCGCGAGCCACCCGGTAGGTGTAGTACAGGACCGACTGCTCAGAGGCGGCCAGGGACGTGCGCCCGATCGGCGCCTCGAAGACCAGCCTGTAGAAGCTGGGGTGCTCCTCGGCAAAGGCCAGGTACTCGCGTCCGAGCTGGTGCAGCCGGTCCATGGGACCGAGCAGCGGGTCGAGGCCGCGGATCCGCTCGTTCAGCAGCTCCACGGCCCGCAGCTTCAGCCGCAGCAGCAGCTCATCCTTGCCGTGGAAGTAGTGGTAGATGGCGGTGGCCGTGACGCCCACGCGCCCAGCCAGGTCGCGCATGTTGAGCGCCTCGTGGCCCCTGGCAGCGATCACCTGCTCAGCGGCTTCGAGGATTCTCGCGGGAAGCTGCGGGTTCGCGGGCCTTGCCATCTCCTCACCTCGTGCCGCACGGCCCCCGGCCTCGACGGAGCCGGGAGTTCGCGTCCCCCCGGCGGTGCGGCGCTGCCGCTTTTCGCGGGGGCACTGCCGCCTTTCGCAGGGCGGCCGCTCGCATTTCCACAGGCGGGACCCTTTAAGTAACGTTGTTAATATAACGTCATTAGATAAATACCTCAAGAGGTCGTCGCGGACCGGCGCGGCGCGTCGAGCGGACGGCCGGCTGGCGCGGGAACGCCAGGAGCGCTCGAGCCGGCGGCGTGCAGAGTCCCTGAGCGGCCGTGCGGCCGAATTCATGGGCCATCAAAGCCGTGACCAGCTGGCCAAGACGCAGCCATTCCTGCGACAATAAAGGCGGTTCTCGTGCGTCATTGAGGGTGTGGGTATGGCGGCAAGCGGCGAGCTGGAACGCACCTACAGGCGGAGTCGGGTGCGGCTGCTCGACTACATCAGGCAGCGGGTGGCCAGCGCCGAGGAGGCCGAGGACATCCTGCAGGAGGTGTTCGCAGCCGCGCTGCGCAGCTACAGCGTCACCGAGCCGATCGAAGACCTGCTGGCGTGGCTCTTCCAGGCCGCGCGCAACCGGATCGTGGACTGGTACCGCAGAAAGCGGCGCCGGACGGTTCCCCTGCCAGGGGCCGCCGGGGACGACGAGTCCGGGTTGGAGGAGCTGCTTGCCTCGCCCGGCCCGCAGCCGCACGACGAGGTGACCCGCGCCGCGCTCCTGGAGGAGCTCGCCGACGGCATCGAGGAGCTGCCGGCCGCCCAGCGCGAGGTGATCGTGGAGCAGGCCATCGGGGGCCGCACGTTCCGCGAGATCGCCGAGCGCACGGGCGTGCCGCTTGGGACGCTGCTGGCCCGCAAGCACGCGGCGATCCGCTCGCTGCGCCGCCGCCTCGACAGACTGCGATAGCCCGGCTCGGGCCGGGCAGGGGAGGAATCGATGCACGAGATGTGGCGTCGCGCGCGGCCGTTCGCGCGCGCGGGGATGATCGCCGGCGGACTGGTGCTGGCCGCGGCGATCGCGCTTCTGTTCGGCCTCATCGCGATGTGGCTGTGGAACTGGCTGATGCCCGATCTGTTCGGCTTCAAGACGCTGACCTACTGGCAGGCGTGGGGGCTGGTCCTGCTGGCGCACATCCTGTTCAAGGGCGGCCACAGCCACGAACGGCACCAACCGCCGTGGCGGAGCAAGCTGCGGGAGCGCTTCGAGCGGCCCTCCGGCGAGAGCGCGCCGTCGGGCGCGGCGTGAGGACGACCACGGGCGGCGGGGGGGGGGGGGGGCCCCCCCCCCCCCCCC
>CAZKGO010000012.1:60486-76703 GCA_964552235.1 uncultured Spirochaetales bacterium
GGGGGCCGCCGGGGGGGGGGCGGGCCGGGGGCCCCCGCGGCGGGGGGGGGGGGGGGGGGGGGGGGGGGCGCCCCCCGGGGGGGGGGGGGGGGGGGGGCGCCCCCCCCCCCCGCCGCCCGATCACAGCCAACCAGGCTCGCCGTCAGTTGACGCAGCTGGTCCGCACCGGCTCATAATCCACACGCCGCACGGCCGCCGTGCCATGAAGGGGGAGTGTCGTGAAACGGACGATCTTGGTTCTGGTCCTTCTGGCCGTCCTGCACGGAACTGCTGCCGCCGATGACAGCGGGGAGCTCGCTTCGCTTCCCCTGTTCAGGCAAGCGGTGGAACTGAACGAGAAACGGTACGCTTTCGCCGTCGAGCAGAAGGCCCAGTTCTACTTCACACCGGACCGCAGGAGTTTCATCGTCCTGTGGATACCGGGCGGAGGGAAATCCCTCGCCGGCGCAAAGACCGTCTTCACCCTGCACGGCCACGCCTCCACGGCCTTTGACGAGTTCTTTCTCTGGCATCGCTCGTGCTCGGAGCGCGGCTACGCGATCGTCGCTCTTCAGTGGTGGTTCGGCAGAGGCGAGAGCGTTTCCGACTACTATTCCCCGCAGGAGATCAACCGGATCGCCGACCGCTTCCTGGAGGCCCGTCAGGCGGCGCCCCTTTCCGTTCTGCTGCACGGTTTCAGCCGCGGTGCGGCCAACACCTACGGCGTGGCCGCGCTGAGCCGGCACAGCAACAGGCGCACCATCGGCCTCGTGCTTTCCAACGCGGGCGGGGCGGCCCAGGATTTCCCGATCAACCGCGAGATCACCCAGGGTCGGTTCGGCCCCCGGCCCTTTGACGGCATCCCCTGGGTCCTCTACGCCGCAGCGGGTGATCCCAATCCGGACCGGGACGGCATACCGGCGATGGAACGGACCAGGGCGTGGCTGGAGAGCAACGGTGCGCGGGTGATCCTCTTCATCAAGGATTCAGCCGGCGATCACGGCGGCTTTCATCGCAACGCGGCGAACATCGCCAAAGTGCTCGACCAGTTCGACGCTTTGACCGCGACGGCACGGCAGTCAGCCGCCCGGTAGGAGCCTTCGCCATTCCACCCCCGTTCGGGTGCGCCGGGCGCCTCAAGTCCGCCGTCGCGCGAGGCAGTCCCGCGCGGTCGGACGCGCTGCCTGCCGCTACCCAGGCGCCCGCTCCGCGACCAAGACCTCGATCACCGGATGGTTCCGCGCTTTCTCGCAGATCGGGCCCCGCTGGACAAAGCCGAGCGCCAGGCCGCTGCCGCGAACGACCAACAGCCTGTCACCGGGCGAAACACCGGTTGCCCGCGGAAGCACGACTCGGCCGCTTCCCTCGATCCTGCCCAGAGCGATCACCCGCCCTTTCAGCGGCTGTCGGCGCCGCGCCGGCGTCTCGCGCCGTGCTATGCCGAGGCCGCCTGATGTCCGGCTGCCCGCCAGGAAGGCGACCTCTTCGCCCGCACGCAACCGGTATTCGTCACGGGCTTCCGGGGGAATCCTGATTCCGCGATGCGGACTCACAAGCGCCCACCCGAACACCCATTTTGCGCCCTTGGCCAGCCTCCGCATTCCCTACACCCGGCGCCCCTTGATCGGAGGAAGCTCCGTGGGTCCAAAAGAGACGTTCTGCGCCAGCCGCACCTCGACGCTTCCGGCCGCGAAGTGGCAGCGGCAGGTCGTGCGGTAGGGCGTCGTGATGGCCCTGATGGCGACCTCGAGCTCTCCCGGACCCGCCCACCGGTAGGCGCACCGCACCGGCTGGCGCGAGCGATCGCGCGAGTCCTCGATGCGGGCCTTGCCGGAGGCCCACTTCCCGGCGCCGCAGCGGTAGGCGGTGGTGAAGCGCCCGCGGAGCTTCACGACCAGCCTGCCCCGCGCGAAGGCGAAGGCGATCGAGCGCAGCTTCGCCTCGTTGGCCTCCAGTTCGTAGGTTGCGCCATCGATGGCCGCTGCCGCTTCGGCATCGTCGCGGAACTGCGGCGGGTCGAGCCTGAGCGAACGCAGGGTCCTCCTGAGCTCACGCCGCCGCTTCTGCACTGCCTTGACCTGGTCGCCCATCCCGGGCAAAAGCGTGTCCCACGCGGCATCGAGGATCGCCTGCATGTTCCCGGCGCCGCCTGTCATGGCGAGCGCCGCATCCTGCTGCGGCATCACTACGCAGAACTGGCCAAAGGCTCCGTCGCCGCGATAGGCGCCGTGGCGGCAGCGCCAGAACTGGTAGCCGTATCCCTGAGTCCAGTCGATCTTCTCGTTGCCGGGGTTGGCGATGTGGCTGCGGGTCGCCTCCTCGACCCACCCCTCGGGCAGCAGGGGCCGCCCGCCCCACCGCCCCTTCTGGAGGTAGAGGAGCCCGAACTTTGCGATGTCCTCGGTCTTCACGGAAAGACCCCATCCGCCGGTGTTGATGCCGCGCGGGCAGGTCTCCCAGGAAGCGTCCTCGATGCCCAGGGGCTCGAAGAGCCGGGGCGCGAGGTACTCCGCGAGGCGCTGCCCCGTGACCTTCTGAACGATCGCAGACAGCAGGTAACTAGCCCCGCTGTTGTACACGAAGAGCGAGCCGGGCTCCCGTTCCACCTCCAGGGACAGGATGGTGCGCACCCAGTCGCGGCTCCTGCCGCGCACCATCCGCTCCAGGCAGTCCTGCTCATGCCCCGTGGACATGGTGAGCAGGTGCCGGACCCGCATGGCCTCCAGATTCTTCGACGGGCGCCTGGGCGCCTTGTCCGGGAAGAACCGGAGCACCGGGTCGTCGACGGACAGCAGCCCCTCGCGGACTGCGAGGCCGACGGCCGTGGACGTGAAGCTCTTGCTCAGGGAGTAGAGCATGTGAGGCAGCTGCGGGGCATAGGGCTTCCACCAGGCCTCGGCGGCCACCGCACCGTGACGCACGAGCATGAAGGAGTGAACCTCCTGCCCGCTGCGGGCGAGGGCCGCGACGAAGTCCGAGACGACCGACGAAGCGACGCCCACATCCTCGGGCGCCGAACGGGGCAGCGACTGGGAAACGGTCATCGCTCTCTCCTTGGCTGCGGCATCATCAAAGAGATGCGGCGCGCACCGTCTTGGGTTACAGCGCATGTACGCGGGAGTCAAGCCGCTGGCGGTTCCTCTGCCGCCGGAGCCCGACGCGACCAGAGTGCAGGCCAGCACGCCCGCAATCGAGCGCACGGGGCTTCGCCCGCGCCGCGCCCTCGCAGAGGGCCGGCGTGCAGGCGACAATCGGCACGATGCCCACAGCGAAGTATGCCGCGATCCTTGATCGGGTTCTGCTCCCGCCCCGCACCTATGGGCCGTTCCCGTTCATCGACCGGCGCGAGGCTTGGGACGGTCTGCCCGCCGATATCCGCGCCAATGTCGTAGAGGCGGGCGAGCGGCACCTGGGCCACGCGTATCCGCTGCTTGCCGCGACCGCCTACCTCGAGTTCCTGCGCAGCGGAGACCGCGCCGCCTATGAGGCCCCTACTTCGAACGGCGCGGGGCGCTCGCGGCGATGGCTGCGGCCGAGTGCGGCGAAGCCGAGGGGCGTTTCCTCGACGACATCGCCAGCGGTGTGTGGGCGATCTGCGAGGAATCCTCCTGGGTGGTCCCGGCGCACAACTACGAGCGGCTCGGCGAATTCCGCGAGAGCCTTCCGGACTTTCGCAGACGGCGCATCGACCTGTTCGCCGCCGAAACCGGAGCATTGTTGGCGCTTGTGCAGTGGCTCCTGGGCGAACGCCTCGCGGGCAGCCTGCCCGTCGTCCCGATCCGCATCGAGCACGAAGTGTGCCGCCGTATTCTCGATCCGTACCCGGAGCAGGACGACTTCCGGTGGATGTGGCTGCGCCCGGCGCCGACTCATCACGTCAACAACTGGACGCCGTGGTGCACATCGGCCTGTCTCCTGGCACTCGCCCTGCTCGAGAATGATCCCGCTCGCCTCCAGCGCGCGGTCGGCAAGGCGCCGGCGAGCCTGAACGTATTCCTCGGCTCGTACGCCGACGACGGCGGCTGCGACGAAGGCACCTCGCCACGCGGCCGGATCGCTTCTGGAGTGCCTCGACACCCTGGGCGGTCCGACTGGCGGAGCGATCGATGTGTCGGCCGAGCCGCCGCTCGCCGGCATCGCTCGATTCCTCCACCGCACGCACGTCTGCGGTCGCTGGTTCGTCAACTTCGCTGACGCCAGCGCCTCCGAGGACTCGCGCCGGAGATCGTGCACTTCTAAGGCCGCCGCATCGGACACGGGTCGATGCGGGCGCCGGCGGCCCGGCGGGCGATCGGGGCCTTGCCTGCCGGCTCCCCAGGATACCGGCTGGCCAGGCTGATGCGCGCGGTCTTTGCGTGGGCGGACATTGGCGCCGACGGGTGCGTCGCCGCTGACCCCTTGCCCGCCGGCTCCTGGTTCGAGGGCATCCAGGTGAAGACCGCGCGGCAGAGGGCCGGCTCCTGCGAGGGCTTCTTCATGGCGGTCAACGGCGGGCACAACGACGAGAGCCACAACCACAACGACGTCGGCGGCTTCGTCGCGTATCTGGAGGGAGAACCACTGATCGTGGATGTCGGCGTTCCCACCTATACGTCGCGCACGTTCGACCCCGAGCATCGCTACCAGCAGTGGCCGATGCAGTCCGCCTTTCACAACCTCCCGACCATCGGCGGCCGCCAACAGGCGGCCGGGCCCGCCTACCGGGCCGCGGATGTCGCATCGCGCGATGACGGCGAGCGCGCTCAGCTCGGCCTCGACATCGCCGCAGCCCATCCCGCCGACGCCGGCTGCAGGAGCTGGCGGAGAATCCTCCGCCTCGACCTGGGCGCGCGCCGGCTCGAAGTGCTCGACCAGTTCGGCCTCGCGCGAGCGACGGCCGACGTTGCCTGGAGCCTCACGACCGCTTGCGAGCACGAGCCGGCCGGTCCGGGCGGCGTGATCCTGCGAACGCCGGCGGGAGCGAGCGCGACGATGCGCTTCGACAGCGAGCGATTCGCCCTCGCCAGCGAGACTATCCCGCTCGGCGACCCGCGCCTGGAGGCGGTGTGAGGAGGCCGGGTGCACCGCCTGCTGCTGCGCAGCAGGCGCGAGCTCGATCGCGGCGAGGGACGCCCCGCGCTCGAGCGCTGAGCCGGGCTCAGTCGGGCGCGGCCTCCGCGGCGTGCTGCTTGCGATACTGCAGCGGAGCGGCGCCGAAACGGGAGCGGAACAGGCGCGCGAAGTACGACGTGTTGCTGTAGCCCAGGCTCCGCGCCACGGCCGCAACTCGGGGTCGTCTCTGCTCCAGCAGCATTTCGCGGGCCTTGTGCAGGCGCGCCTCGAGCAGGAAGTCCTGGAAGTGGATGCCGTTGCCGTCCTTGAACAGACGGCTCAAGTGACCCGGGCTGATGTGGAACTTGTCGGCGACGGTCGCCAGCGAGGTGTTGGCGTCGACGTTTCGCGAAACGTAGTCCGCGATCCGGCGCGGGAAGCCGGTGTCGATGCGGGCTCCGCGGGCTGCAGCAAGATCGCGGTGAAGGCCCGCCAGCCGAACGATTTCGGCGACGAACCGTTCCGCGCTGATCACCCCCAGATCGGTCGCCGGAGGAGCCGCCGCCGGTGTGCGGTCGTCCTCGCCGCCCATCGTCTCGCCGACGACGCCCGCGACGTGCGAGAACAGGCTCTCCACGTAGGCCGCCGAAAGGCCCCTCTGCCGCGCTTCGGCCACTGCCTCGAGCAAGGTGCGCTCCAGCTCGGCAACCCGCCCGCCGCGAAAAAAGGCCTCGATCCGCGCCAACCGGTGCAAATCCAAGGCGGGAGCGCTGCGCTCCAGGGCGGCCAGCCGCTCCTCAGTGAAGACATGTCCGTATCCCTGGATGCCCGCGTACTTCTCCACCAGCCGGGCTGTCTCGAACGCCGCGGCCAGGCTGGTAAGGGGGCGAGCCGAGCAAAGTGCGGCGTTGCAGCGCAGGGCCAGCGCTGCCTCGGCCGCGGCCAGCAACCCGGCCACCTCCGACGGGGAGAGCGGGCGATCGAGCAGGACCGCGAGCGAACCGGGCCGGTAGCTCACGACGCTGGTGCCGGGACCCAGGCCCGCACAGAGCAGCTCGGTGAGCTTGAGCGTCGCGTACTCGCGGGCGGGATAGGCGAGCCTGCCGTAGGCCTCGCGGTCGAGGTCCACGACCAGGAGAGCCGGCCGGCGGCTGGTGAGCCCGACGAGGGCAAGCCGTTCGGCAATGGCAGCTTCGTCGCCTACCTTGCCAAAGAGCACATCCGTTACCGCGCGGTGCTCGACGAGACCGCGGTTGGCCTCCAGGCTCCTCTGCATCTCGTCAACCTGCCCCGCCAGGCCCGTGATCGTGCGGCCGATGAGCTCCAGGTCACCCACCGGACCCTGCGTTCTCCCATGGAGCCGGGAGATGTCGAGCAGCCTTTGCAGAGGGCGGTACACTGGAACGGCGACCAGGGCCAGGGCCCCGAACGCCAGCGCCGCAGCCACGAGAGAGACCGCGATCGCCAGGTTCCGCATGAGGCGCAGCCGGTGATCGAAAGAGCGGATCGGAGTCAGCGACACGTAGGTCCAGTCGCTGATCTCCGAGCGCGTCCAGGACGCTCCGAGGTACTCCCCCGCAGCCCGGATGACCGCGAAGCCCTGCGGCGTCGCTGCCGGCGTAAACGGGCGCTCCCAGGGCGTGCCGTCTGTCCTGTCGAGGCTGCTGTCCGCCATCAGCCTACCCCCGCCGTCGAGGACAAGGATCCGCCCATGGCTGGGCAGGCCGCAGGCCGCGCGGAGCGCGGCCGCCAGCCGGGCAAGGTCGACGTGAAACAACACCAGACCCTCCCGCGAGTCCCTCGGCGCGTAGAGGGGCAGCGACTGCGCGCACGTGAGGGTCGGCCGGCCTGACGACGGATCCGGACCGATCCAGACACGGGCCGGACCCTCAGCAAGCGATCGGCGCGCGGCGTCAAGGCGCTCCTTGTCCGGCGCCGGATCGAGCCTCTCGGACACGCGCAGGTAGACCCCTCCCTCCGACGATACGAGCGTGTCGTCGCGCGTGCGGTAAGCCGCCACGGAGCGAAAAAGCTCGCTGCTGAGGGCCAGTGCAGTGAGATCGGTGGACACGTGGTAGAGAAGGTCCGGACGTCCTTCGGTGCCGTAGAGCACGAAGCGCGCCAGGTTGGGCTCGCCGCTGCCGTGGAGGAACTGGGCGTTGATCAGGGAGTTGATGTGCGTGAGCAGTCCGCGATCGGTGAGGATGCGCGCCTGGGCGAGCAGGCGCCGGTCTGACTCCTCGATCTCCCCGCGGAGAAAGGCGTGGGCATGGGCCACGAGGGCGAAGCTGGAAACCAGGATGGCGACGACGGTCAGCAACCCGTAGGTGGCAACCATCCGCAGGTAGTAGCTCCTGCGATTCACGTAGGCGGCGACGCGGTCGCGAAACCAGCCCATGGACCGCCCCGAGTATACGGGCGGCGCCTTGCGGCTGTCAAAGCGCCGCCCCCGCCGCCGTCGGCGCCCGTCCGGCGGCGAGCAAGCATTTGCATGCTTTGTGCAGCGATTGTGCGACACGGGCCGCGTCCGCGGTGCTATCGTGAACCCCACGCAGATACCCTAATGGGAGGTGAGACCATGGCATCGAGACGCTCACTCGTCGTCGTCCTCGCGGCGATCTCGCTGCTCGCCCCGACCGAAAGCCTGTTCGCGTCGGCCCAGGCCGAGCGGCAGGCCGTGCAGCCGGCGGGCCCGGTCGTCATCGACTGGCTCGGCTACTCGACCTTCGCGCAGCCGGACAGCGGTACCGAGATACAGAAAAGGGTCGAGGCCAAGTACAACGCCCGCTTCAACATCTGGTACGTGGACAAGCAGAAGTACGACGAGGCGCTGGGCATCAAGCTGGCGGGCGGAGACATGCCCGATTTCATGCTGATGTTCAACCCGTCGAACGCGTCCCGCTACGTCGAGCAGGGGGTGCTCGCCGCCATCACCGAGGCGATCTTCGCCAGGCTGCCCAACTACCGGCGCATCATCAAGGAGATCGACCCCGACAACACCATCTTCAACGACGTGATGGTCGACGGCAAGATCTACGCGCTCAAGAGCGCCGAGCTCGGAACCTCCTACCCGACCGCCGTCGTGTGGCGGACCGACTGGCTGCGCAACGTCGGCCTGGCGCGGATGCCGGAAACTCTCGACGAGTTCACGATCGCCGCGTACAAGTTCGCCAACGAGGACCCCGATCGCAACGGCAAAAAGGACACCTACGCGTTCTCCGACTCGGCCATCGAGATCGTTCTCGGCGCCTTTGGCCCGGTTCCGATGTACCGCTACTCCAGCCGCAGCGGACAGCGGCTTCACTGGTCACAGCGCGACGGCCGCCTGGTGTTCAACGCGATCCAGCCTGAGATGAAAGAGGGTCTCGCCTACCTGCAGAAGCTGTACAAGGACGGAATCATCGACCCCGAGTTCGTCACCTCGGAGAACAAGGGCGGATACTGGGCCATCCCCCACGCATTCCTCAACAACCGGATCGGGCTGACCGCGCGCCAGTACTACTATCACTGGGCGCCGCCGCTCACGAAGAACGACAAGGGCGGCCAGGTCTACCTGGAGATGATCAAGGCGAACCCCGGCTCCGAGTTCGGCAAGACCTTCGAGCTCGGCAAACCGCCGATCGGACCGAAGGGCAAGTCGGGCGCCTTTGCCACCGGGGCTGCGAGCATCGACAACTGGAGCTTCACGACCAAGGGCGTCAAGGAACCGCGCAAGCTCGACGTCATCACGCGGATGATCGAGGACAACCTGTCGGACTTCGATCACAACACGCTCGTGAACTGGGGATTGTCCGGAGTCCACCACACGATCGACGAGGACGGGGTCTACACGCTGACGCCGGCCTTTACCGGCACCCCGGAGCGCATCCGGGCGGGGCTCGGCGTGTTCGCCGGCGGGCCGAGGAGCCCGGAGTTCGACAAGCGGCGCAACCCCAAGCTGTACGCCTTCGGCGACAAGTACCGGACCACCGGCTACGTCCCCGCCGCGGTGCCCGCCACCGCGGCCTACCAGAAGTACATCGGGGACCTGACCAAGCTGAGCACGGAGGCCTACATCGCCATCATCACGGGAGCCAAGCCCATCGAGTACTTCGACGAGTACGTGCGGACCTTCCGTTCACGTGGAGGCGACGAGATCGAGAAGGAGGTCAACGAGACCGTCCGCAAGATGACGGGCCGCTGAGGCGGCGCGATCCCGGCCGGGCGCGCCCGAGGCGCCCGGCCCCATCCTGGAGCGCAACCCGTGAGCATACCGGGCCTGATCCGCCGGTACGTGCGGCAGAGGCAGCTGCTGCTGATGCTGCTGCCCGTTCTGGCATACTTCGCGATCTTCCACTATGGGCCGATCTGGGGCATGCTCATCGCCTTCAAGGATTACTACCCCCTGCGAGGCTTCTGGGGCAGCCCCTGGGTCGGAGCCAAGCACTTCGAGCGGCTGTTCAGCGGCTTGTACTTCCGCCCCGTGCTCCGCAACACCCTCATCATCTCGTTCCTCAAGCTCGTCTTCGGCTTTCCCGCGCCCGTCCTCCTCGCCCTGATGCTCAACGAGGTGCGGCACAGCGGGTTCAAGCGCACAGTGCAGACCCTCACCTACCTCCCGCACTTCCTGTCCTGGGTCGTGCTTGCGGGCATGCTGATCGAATTGCTGTCCCCCTCACGGGGTCCGGCGAACGCCCTGCTGCGCGCCCTCGGCGTGAAGCCGATCTTCTTTCTGGCCGAGGAAGGCTGGTTCCGGCCGGTCGTGGTGGCCTCGGCCATCTGGCGGGAGGTCGGCTGGCAGTCGATCGTCTTTCTGGCCGCCATCTCCCAGATCAACCCGGAGCTCTACGACGTGGCCTCGATCGACGGGGCCGGGCGGCTGCGCCGGATCGCGAGCGTGACCCTGCCGTCGATCCTGCCGGTGATCGTGATCATGTTCATCTTCGCGGCCGGCAGGCTGATTCACGACGACTTCGAGCAGATCCTGAACCTGCTGAACCCGCGGGTGATGAGCGTTGGCGACGTGATTACGACCTACACGTTCCGCGAAGGCCTGCAGAAACTCAACTACAGCTACGCCTCGGCCGTCGGCTTTTTCACCAACGTCGTCTCGTTTTTCCTGGTGCTGCTGACCAACTCGATCGCCCGCAGGCTCGGGGAGAGCTCGGTATGGTAGCCACGGCGCGACGTCGCCCTGCCGACCTGCTGTTCGACGCCGTTATCCACGGCAGCCTCCTGGTGCTGGCCGCGGCCACGATCCTGCCGTTCCTGCAGGTGGTGACGATCTCGCTGAGCCCCTCGCACGTCGCTTCGCGCTACGGCCTGCATCTGCTGCCTTCCGAAATCACCCTCGAGGGCTACCGCAGCGTCCTCGGCCACAGGCTCGTGTGGCAGTCGTACTGGAACACGATCCTAACCACGGTGGGCGGCACCGCCCTCAGCGTTCTCCTGCTGGTGCTCGGAGCCTACCCTCTGGCCAAGAGCACCCTGCCGAACCGGCGGCTCTGGACCGCGCTCGTTGTGTTCACGATGTACTTCCAGGGCGGCATCGTGCCGACCTTCATCCTGGTCAAGAACTTGGGGCTGCGGGACACCCTTTGGTCGCTGGTCCTGCCGAGGGCGGCCTACGCCTTCAACCTGATCGTGGTGCGCAACTTTTTCATGGCGCTTCCGCAGGAACTGGAAGAATCGGCGAGGATCGACGGCGCGCGGGAGATCTCGATCCTCTTCCGCATCGTGGTGCCGCTGTCGATGCCGGTGGTCGCCACCGTGACGCTATGGAAGGCCGTCTACCAGTGGAACCAGTGGTTCGACTGCATGATCTACATCGACACCCAGGCGCGGTTCGTGCTGCAGTACGTGCTGCGCCTGGTGCTGATCGAGGGGTCGCAGGAGACAGCCACGACCTCCACGCGCGAGTACGTGAGCACGGACACCATGCGCATGGCCACGCTGGTCGTCGCCACCCTGCCGATCGTCTGCACCTACCCCTTTCTGCAGAAGTACTTCGTCAAGGGCGTGATGATCGGCGCGGTCAAGGGATGAGGCGGAGGCGGCGTGGCGGCGGGCGGCGGCATCGACGTCTACATGGGAGCGGAGGCTGAGCTTGCGACCGGCCCGCGCGGGCAGATCTGCAACCGGGTCCTCCTGGAGCAGCGCTCTCCGGTCGCCCCGCAGGTGATCCCGATCAGCCGGCGCATCTGGTCGATCGTCGGGGTGAGCCTGGCCGCTTCGCATGTGATCCAGGGCGGGGGCGGCCTCATCGTAGTCGACACCGGCACGAGCCTCGAGGACGGGCGTGAGGTTCTGCGCCTCCTGCGGACGGTGAGCGACCTGCCGGTGCGCGCGGTCATCTACACGCACTCGCACTACTGCGAAGGCACGGCCGCGCTGCTCGAAAAAGGTCAGACGCTCGAGATCTGGGCGCACGAGCGCTGCGAACGCAATCACGCGCAGATCGTCTCGTCGCTGGCGCCGCTGAAGCGCCACAGGATCGCAGCGCAGGCCGGGCTGATCCTGCCGCACGACGGCCCCGACGCGGACTCCGCGGGCAGCTCCGTCGGTCGCCGGGGACCCACCGGGTACCTGCCGCCCACGCGCGTCGTGGCCGCCGACGCGCAGATGCACGCCATCCTCGGCGTGCCCGTCCGCTTCTTCACGCGCTATCCTTTCGACACCGACGACACGCTTCTGATGGAGCTGCCCGAGGACGGCGCGGTGATCCATAATCACATGTCCGGCAACTTCCCGAACATCTATTCGATCGGCGGTGGGCCATATCGCGATCCCCTGCCCTGGATCGAGGGGCTCGACCTGGTGCGCCGGCTCGATCCGGAGGTGCTGCTCGGGGTGCACGGACTGCCGATCGTCGGCCGGGAGGCGGTGCGCCAGGCCGTGACCGCGACCCGCGACGCCCTGCAGTTCGTCCACGACCAGACCGTGCGCGGGATGAACCTCGGGCTGTCGCCCGAGGAACTGGTCTTCTTCGTGAGGCTGCCCGAGCAGCTGGAGCGCCACCCGCACCTGGCGCAGACCTACGGCGAGGTCTGGCACCACGTGCGCTCGGTCGCCTGCGGCCTGATGGGATGGTTCGACGGCGATGCGGTGAACCTGGGACCCGTGGACCCGGGCCTGGAGGCGCGCCGGATCGTCGAGGGGTTCGGAGGCCCGCAGGCGGCGGCCGCCTCAGCGCGCAGGGCCCTGGCCGCGCGCGAATACGCGTGGGCGGCCAGGCTCGCCCGTTGGCTCGAGCGGGCCGGCTGCGGGCCCGAGGCCCGGCCCCTGCTGGTCGAGGCGCTGCGGGCGATGGCGCAGGTAACCACGGCGTGGTCGACGCGCAACTTCTGCCTGACGCAGGCGCTGGAGCTAGAGGGACGCGCCGCCCGGCCGGGCCTGGCCGGGCAGCCCTCGCCGGAGGCGGTCCTGAGCAGCCCGCCGCGGGCCGCAGCCGAGCTCCTGCGGTTCCGCCTCGACCCCGCGCGGTGCCGCGGCGGCTCGCGGACTCTGGCGCTGCGTTTCTCCGACTGCCGGTGCGAGCTGGGGGTGACCGTCCGCAACGCGGTGGCCGAGATCACCGAGCCCGCGCCGGCCGGCGCCGACGTAAAGCTGGAGCTCGAAAGGCGCCTCTGGATCGAAGTCGTCCTGGGTCGCCGCACGCTGGCCGAGGCGGCTGCCGCTGACGGCGTGCGGGCAGAGCCTTCGCTGGCGGAGGTCGAGGCGTTCCTCGAGGTTTTCGATCGCGGCTGACCACCGGGCAAGGCCGGAATAGCAAGGAGCCACGGGCATGGAAGTCGGACAGATCTGGAAGGACCCGGTGCTGCGCTTTGTCGACCCCGTGAGCGGGCGCACGATCACGCGGCTGACAGGCTACAAAGGCCACTCGAACAACCTCTATTTCACCGACGACTTCTGGGTGACTGACTCGAGCTTCGTCTTCGTGAGCGACCGCGAGAACGCCTCCAACCTGTTCCTCTGCGACCTCGAGCGCGAGGCGATCACGCAGCTTACCGCATTCAGGGGCCCGCACCGGCCCGACGGCCTCATGTCCAAGGCCACCGGGCGCTTGCTTTTTTTCTATGGTCCTGTCCTCCACGAGCTCGATCCGCGCTCGATGAGGCTGCGCGTTGTCGCCGAGATCGAGCCGGGCCTGCAGCACACGGGCATGCATGCCGTGACCTGCGATGGCCGCTGGGCCTGCACTTGCCTGCGAACCGCCCTCGATGCGCGCGAGAGATCCGTGTACAACAAGTCGCCGGACTATCTGGAAAAGTTCCGCGAACAACCACTGTCGCGCATCGTCCGCATCGAGATCGCCACCGGCAAAATCGAGGCGGTGCACGAGGAGCGCTGCTTCGTGGAGCATGTGAACGCCAGCCCGACCGATGCCGACGTCCTGACCTTTTGCCACGAAGGGCCGTGGGCGCGGGTCGACCAGCGCATCTGGGGGCTGAACACCGCCAGCGGCCGCATCTGGAAGATCAGGCCGCAGGACGGGCGGGACGCGGCCATCGGGCACGAGTACTTCCTGCCCGGCGGGCAGTGGATCGGCTACCACGGCAGGCGGCTGCCGGAGGAACGGCTGCACTTTTTCGGCGCCACGCGCCTGGACAACTCCGAACGGTTCGAGCACGACTTCGGCTACCACTGCACGCACGTTGTGAGCCGCGACCTCGATGTCTTCCTCGGCGACGGCACACCCGCCAACGTGCAGCCGTGGTTCCCTTCCCGCCAGAAGCCCTTCCTCATGCTGTTCCGTCGGACCCCGGAGGGCTTCGACGGTCCCCGCGTGCTGGCGTTCCATCGGGCCACCTTCAACGAGCAGTGCCAGCACCCGCACGCGAGCTTCACTCCCGACGGCCGGCGCGTGCTCTACACCAGCGACATGGGCGGCTACTCCAACGTCCACCTCGTCGAGCTCGGTGCCATCGAGGACCTGCCCCGGGTCGAGGATGTGGATATCGAATGGGGAAAGCCGGGCGGCTCGTGAGAGGTCTAGGGAGAAGGCAATGACAGACAAGAAGGTCGCGGCCCCTGTGCCCGTGGCGGTGATCGGGGCGGGCAACTTCGCGCGGCGGCAGCACCTGCCTAACCTGGCGCGCATCCCGGAGTGCCGCCTGCGTGCGGTATGCGACCTCGACGCCGCGCTGGCCGAACGCATGCGCGAGCGCTGGGGCGCCGAGTACGCGGCCGCGGACTACCGGCGCGTGCTGGACGACAGGGAGGTCGAAGCGGTCGTCATCGCGGTGCGCGACGACATGCAGGCCCCCATCACGATCGCTGCGCTCGACGCGGGAAAGCACGTCTATGTCGAGAAACCGCTCGCCGAGACCCCGCAGGCGTGCGCGTCCGTGGTCGAGGCCCAGCGGCGCGGCGGCAGGCGCGTGGCGGTGGGCTTCAACCGGCGATTCGCCCCGATCTACAGGCGGGCGCGCGAGATCATCGCAGCCGACGGCGGGCCGTTCAACGTGCATATGCGCATGGCCGACGACGCGTGGCGCTGGGCCACCGGCTATCCGCCGGGCTACCTGATCAGGCACGACGTCTGCCACCTGTTCGATCTCCTGCGCTGGCTCAGCGGCAGCGCCGTCGTCTCGGTCTACTGCACCTCATCGCGTCCCGACGACGACTCGATGGTACTGCGCCTCGCCAGCGGCTGCGTCGCCTCCATCACCCAGAGCGCCCACGGCACGATGGACATGCCCAAGGAGCGCACGGAAATCATCAGCAGACGGGGAGGGATCACGGCCGAGGACTTTGTGGAGCTGCGCAGCTACGGCTACCCCGGCGTGCCTGCCGTGACCACCTTTGCGGGCCACTCCCACCCCGACCAGGAGTTCATGCACACCCACCTCTACCGCCATCTCGGCGCGCAGGGGATGTACGCGCTGAGGCGCATGACCTGGGAGCTTCGCCAGCGGGTGGAGAGCGGAGTCGGCGCCGACGAGCCGGACGCCGCGGAGGTCCGCCGCTACGTCGAGAACACCCTGCCCAACTTCATGCGCGACCAGGGCTGGCTGGCCGCCCTGCGCGCCTTTGTCGTGTCGCTCGCCACAGGCGAGCCCACGGATCACGCGGGCGCCGAGGACGCGCTCATCGCGGCTCAGGTGGCCGACGCCTGCGTCCGCAGCAGGGACACGGGAGCTGTCGTGCGGCTGTAGGCGGCCCGCGTCCGGCCCGTGACGTCGGCCCCATCGCCGGCTAACAGAGAAATGCGGCGCTTGGAGGCTGCAGGGCTTTGCCGGACAGCAGGTAGGTCCCACCCCGAATGGAGCTGCCTTGGCGGTGGTCAACGGTGCCGCGCTATTCTCCGTCGCCGGAGGACTCGCGCTTGCTTACTCCGAGCGGAGCTCGATCGCCCCGAAGAGAAAAAGATTGCCTTTCGCGTCCGGCATGGTGAGCCTTTGTTAAATATCCTAACATATGTTTAGATATTTGTCAAGGAACCTCGCGGCTGCTGCGGCCCCTCAGACGAGCACACGCGCAGAGCGCAGTCCCGCCCGCCAGCTCCCATAGGCGTTGTTGACGCGCGGACTGCAGCACCACCTCGGTCACCACCTGGACGAGGGGGAGCGAGGCGCAACACTGGAGGTCAGGCGACGCCGCAACGTCATCGCCCGAATCATCCCGCACACTGGCGACGAGCCGCTGGAACCCTGGCCGGATCTCAACCGGCGCCTGTCCCGATTGTACCCTGACGGTCCAATCGGAGAACCGGCGAGCGAACAGCTGTACAAGGACCGAGGTGATCGGTGACGCCGTATGTCGACTCCGGAGCGCTGATCAAGCTCTACGTGAGAGAACTGAACTCGGCGGCGGCGGCCCGTTCGATCAGGCGCTGGCGATTCATTCCACTGAACGCCATTCAGGAGCTGGAGATGAGGCTGCCAGAGCAGTACACCGCCGCAACCTTGGCGCGCTCCCTCGACATCATGCACGTTGCGGCGGCGGTCGCCGCTGCGCCGGATGTCTTTGTCACGGCGGATTCGCGCCAGGAGAGCGTCGCGCGAAAAGCCGGTCTGCGAACGCAGATGATACGGGGTGCGCGTCAAGCCGGTGCGGCTCGCAGATCGTTTGCCTAACGCGCGCCCTGAACCGGTCGGGGTCCTTTCGCCAGCGCATGCAGCGCCAGTTCCGACTGTATCGCCGGTCACCGCTGTTGACGCCGCGGTCCCGTCCGCATTAGCCTCGGCTCACCATGAGCGAAAAGATGAGAGACAGCAGCTGGGACC